>JAYUCY010000055.1:0-51953 GCA_043740085.1 Ilumatobacteraceae bacterium | reverse complement strand
TGGGTGATGTCGGCGTTGCATCACAACCCGGGCATGATCGCGTCGGCTGCTGAGACGCTCGACGAGATCTCCGGCGGGCGGTTCGTGCTCGGACTTGGCGCGGGTCACGCAGGTGGTGGGGCTCGAGAGTTCGGGTATCCGACGGACCGGACGGTGTCGCGCTACTCGGAGGCGTTGGAAATCATCGTGCCGCTGCTGCGCGGAGATTCGGTGTCGTTCACTGGTGAGTTCCATCGCGCGCAGGGTGCCGCGGTGTTGCCGCGCGGTCCTCGACCCGGTCGGATCCCGTTGATGTTGGGTGGGCATGCGCCGCGAACGATGGGCCTCGCTGCGCGGCATGCAGACACGTGGAGTGCATTCGCGACGACGAGCAGTTTGCCGGAGACGTTCAGGTCAATGACTGCGCAGCTCGACCGGATCTGTGAGGACATCGGTCGCGATCCGGGTTCGATCGGCCGGTCGGTTGGCGTCATTGTCGAGCCTGGTGATGCGAAGGTGGCCGAGTCGATCGGGTTCGGTGTCGCGATCACAGGTTCGACGGATCAGATCGTCGACACGATCGCTGGCTTTGCGTCGGTTGGAGTGACCAGAGTCGAGCTGTTCTTGTACCCGAACACGGTCGACACCCTCGAGCAACTCGCCCCGGCTCTCACAGCGCTCGTCTGAGCTACCGTCGCGAGGACCCTTGCGTCGAGAGCAGTCGCGACGCAGAACGCGCGAGCAGATCTACCCTGTGCGACGCAGTCACGATGCGCTCCGATCGGTGCTTCCGTTCTTTTGGGATGGGTCGAGCTCAAGGCGCAATGGAGTCGCGTTGGTCCTCGAGGTGGCCGCTGGAGTCGAGCGGTGTCCGCACGACGATCGCCGGCAGATGGTCGTTGAAGAACACGAGTGCACGAAACTCGCGTCGGGTGTGCGTGGCGGTCTTCTCGAAGATCGCCTTGCAGTGGTCTTGGATGGTCCATGGCGAGATGAACAAGCGCTCGGCGATGGAGGCTGTGTCGAGGTCTTGTGCGATCAGCGCGGCGATCTCGCGCTCGCGCGGACTGAGCGCGAACGTCTCGAGGCGGAGTGGGGCAGCCTCGTTCTCGGGGTTTGTCTTGATCACGACGGCCACGCGTCCCGACAGGCCGGTAGGCACGGAGCCGTGCAGCGTGATCCAGCCCTGGGGCTGTGGGGTCGTTCAGCGGGGACGGCTGACGGCCGCCCTTGGCCGCAGCTCTGGTCTGCGCCGCAATGATGAGAACTGATGCGGGCAGGGTCCGGACGACGCGATCGGAATTGCGCAGCAGGTCGAGCAGCATCTCGGTGCCGGCGTGGAGCTCGGCATACGGCAGCCGCCTGCACTCCCAGCCGTTCGACCTCGGCAACAAGCTGTCCCACCACACCGCGGTACCGGCTGAGTCCATCCGACCTGCTCACGTCCTCCGGCGTTGTGCGCCCACGTCCGGCTGATCCGTCCAGGTCCGACACGTACGGCCGAGTCCCGTGCAGGATCCGTGCAGGCCGCGCCCGGCCACGACACGACATCAGCGCCTCAGGTAATCGGCTCGGAGAACGTTACGGTGCAGCAACCAGTGAGGACGTTGCGGTAAGTAGCTACGCTTGCCATGCATGACTAGGAGGCTGTGCGGCCTACCCCGTCACCGACGAGAAAGTCCGCTCGATGCTCGAACATGATGGCAGCGGTGGGTGGAGTGAGAGCAATGCTTGACAGGCATCCGTCGGTGTGCGACTATTCAGTCGATCGATCGACCGAACGACTGGCCGGGAGGCTACCGTGGCACCAAACAGCCCGAGCAGTACCACCACGACTTCGACAGCGCAGCAGATCTTGGCGGCGGCACGACGGGCGCTCCTGGACGCTGGGTTCGCGGCGTTTTCTACCCGCAAGGTGGCCGAGGCAGCGGGGGTTCCGCTGTCGCAGATCCATTATCACTTCGGATCCAAGGAGCAACTGATTCTGGCGATGCTGGCGGCGGAGAACGCTTCGCTGGTGCGACGGCAGGCCCAGATGTTCACGCTGGATGTGCCGTTGTCGGTTCGCTGGGATCTGTCTTGCGACTATCTGGAAGACGACCTCGCATCCGGCTACGTCCGGGTGCTGCAGGAGATGATGGCTGCCGGCTGGAGCTCGCCCGATGTTCGAGCGGCCGTTGGCGAGGTGCTTGCCAGTTGGTTTCGCGTGCTGAAGGATGTCGTGGACGCCGCAGCAGTGGCGGGAGTCGACTTCGGGCCGTTCACGCCACTCGAGGTCGTCGCTCTTGTGGCGTCTGCGTTTCTGGGGGCCGAGTCGCTGGTGTTGCTCGAGCTCGACGGTGACCAGCTCCCGATGAGGGCCGCACTGCGGCGCGTGGGAGACGTTCTGCGGCTTGCGGAGGAGTCGCGATGAGAGCGCGACTTCCCGATCGGGCCGGCGTCGCGCACAGGGCCGGTGCGGACATCTACTTCGAGGTCTACGAGGGGCCGGAGAGCCAGGCGCCGACGCTGCTCCTGGCGCAGACATGGCAGATCATCCACTCGCGTCATTGGAAGTTGATGATCCCGTTTCTCTCCCGTCATTACCGCGTCGTCACGTACGATGCCGTCGGGAACGGCAAGTCCAGCCGGGTGTACGACGGCGATCGATATGGGGATCGTGAGCAACTCGCCGACGCGATTGCTGTGCTCGACGCCACGGACACGGCGACGGCTCTCGTGGTGGGGTTGTCGCGTGGTGGCGAACTCGCGGTCATGCTCGGCGCGTTCCACCCGGAGCGCATCGATGGTGTCATTGCGATTGCCGCGACGCACCCGTGGGTCGCGTACGAGCCTGCTCGCGCAGCGAGCTTCTCCGGGATGTTCGAACCGGTCGAGGACCCACAAGCGTGGGAAAAGTACAACCTGCACTACTGGCGCTCGAATTGGTCCGACTTCGTGGGGTTCTTCTTCGAGGAGTGCTGTTCGGATCCCCATTCGACCAAGGCGTGGGATGATGCGACGGCGTGGGCGATGGAGACCGAGGGCGAGTTGATTGCGCTCGCGTGGGAAGCCCAGCCGCAGATCGCGCATGAGGAGCTCAAGTCCGCCGTCGCTGCGCTTCGCATGCCTGTACTGATCATGCACGGCACCGATGACCGTGTGGTCAGCTTCCAAAGCGCTCTGAACCTGCACAAGCGGATCCCGCACGCAGAATTGATGACGATGGAGGGGGCGGGACACCTCCCCAATGCCCGATACCCGGTTCGTGTCAATAACGCGATCAAGGACTTCGCAGACCGCACCTACCGCCGCGCGCGATCCCCTCGCCATTGGCATCGCGCGAGCAACCGTCCGAAGAAGGCACTGATGATCTCGTCCCCAATCGGCCTGGGTCACGCCCGCCGAGATGTCGCGATCTGCCAAGAACTGCGCCTGCTCCACCCGGACCTCCAGATCGAATGGCTCGCCCAGGACCCGGTCACGCGCGTGCTGGCTGCGGCAGGCGAAGCTGTCCATCCCGCCTCCGCGCTGATGGCCAACGAATCGGCGCACATCGAATCGGAAGCCGGCGAGCACGATCTCGCTGTGTTCCAGACCCTGCGAGACATGGACGAGATCCAGGTCGCCAACTTCATGATCTGCGATGAAGTCCTCAGCCAAGGTGACTACGACCTCGTCATTGGCGACGAGTCGTGGGAGCTGGATTACCACCTGCATGAGAACCCAGATCTGAAGAAGACCGCCTATGCGTGGTTGACCGACTTCGTCGGCTATCTGCCGATGCCCGGCCGTGGTGAACGAGAGGCCTTCGTTGCCGCTGACTACAACGCGGAGATGATCGAGCAAATCGAGCGTTACGGTCGCATCCGCGACAAAGCCATCTTTGTCGGCAATCCCGATGACATCGTTCCCGACCGGTTCGGCCCCGACTTGCCGTTGATCCGGGAGTGGACGGAACAGCACTATGAGTTCGCAGGATATGTCACCGGCTTCGACCCGAAACTCCTCGGTCGCCGTGAAGCGGTTCGAGCTGAGTTCGGATATCGGGCCGACGAGAAGATCTGCCTGGTCACCGTCGGTGGCTCCGGCGTCGGCGGCAATCTGCTGCGACGGGTCGTCGCTGCCGTTCCCGCGGCCCGTCGCGCGGTTGAAGGTCTCCGGTTCGTTGTCGTCACCGGACCACGGATCGACCCCGCGTCCCTGCCCCGTGTTGACGGGGTGGAATACCGGCCATACGTCGACCGCCTCTACCGACACCTCGCGGTGGCCGACTACGCCATCGTGCAGGGCGGGCTCACCACGACCATGGAACTGACGGCGTGCAAGGTGCCGTTCATCTACGTGCCACTGCGCAACCACTTCGAACAGAACTTCCACGTGCGGGCGCGGCTGGACCGCTACGGTGCCGGCCGCCTCGTCGAGTACCAGAACTTCCACCCCGACCACGTGGCCAGCCTCATCGCCGCCGACATCGGCCGCCCGACCACAGGCCGCGATGTCGAGACCGACGGTGCGGCTCGGGCTGCGGCCATCATCGCGCAACTGCTGTAATCGCCGTCTTCTCCGAGGAGCCAACCATGCCACCCAGCAGCACCACATCCTCCTCGTCAATCTCGGTCGATCGACCGACCAATGATGTGCCCGATTCCGAGCAACCGCCCGGGAGGACGGTCGCCAGTTCACTCGAACGACTGGAGCGGCTGCTCGGCAGCAAATCCGACTTCGGTCATACGACGAACCAGTGCGTGACCAGGCTGCAAGCCGGACTCCGTTGCTCGACCGAGGAAGGTGACTCGATCATCCGAACGGATCTGCCGGCCGCACTCGGTGGCACCGCCAGCGCACCCTCGCCCGGTGTTCTCGTGCGCGCTGCACTCGGAAGTTGTCTGGCGATGGGGTACAAGCTGCGCGCGGCGAAACATGGCGTGGAGCTGACCTCGATCTGCGTCACGGTCGAGACGGACTCCGAGCTCGCCGGTTTGCTGCTGCCGACCACGAACGCACCTGCGGGGTTCGCGGACGTGCGCTACCACGTCGAGATCGAGAGTCCCGCACCCGTAGCAAACGTGCACCGCCTCATCGAGGAAGGTGACCGTCTCAGTCCGCTGCTCGACGTGTTCGCTCGGTGCAACCGTCTTCACCGCACGATCTCGATACGAACAGTCGCAGTCTGAAATGGAAGCGAAGCTGCAACGATGGGTCCAGCGACAGGGTTGGGACCGAGCATCGACCTTTTACGAGCGCTACTGGCAACACCAGCTGCAACCTGCGATCGATCTCGTGCTGGCAACTGCCGACCTCGCACCGGGTGAAGACGTAATCGACGTCGCGTGCGGGACGGGATTGGTCACATTGCCCGCGGCCGCGAAGATCGAGCCCGATGGTCGCCTCCTGGCGACCGACCTCTCGCAGAAGATGATCGACGGCCTCGCAGCCAAATTGGCGGAGAACGGTCCATCGAACGTCGCGCTGTTGTGCTGCGACGCAGAAGATCTGCGGACCGAGCAGACGTTCGATGTCGCGTTGTGCTCGCTCGGGTTGATGTACGTCCCGGACCCACTCGCCGCCGTACGAGAACTCTTCCGCGTGTTGAAGCCAGGCGGACGGGCAATCGTGTCCGTCTGGGGTGAACGCCGCAACTGCGGATGGGCGGAACTGTTCCCCATTGTCGGCGCTCGCGTCACGTCCGACGTCTGCCCGATGTTCTTCGCCCTCGGTGCGGCCGGCGCGCTCTCCACGGTGCTCGCGGTTTCCGGGTTCGTTGACATCGCTGAGTCGCGGTTGTCGGTGGACCTCCAATACCCGAACGACGAGGCTGCGCTCGGCGCGGCCTTTCTGGGAGGGCCTGTCGCGCTCGCCGCTTCCAGGTTCGACGACGACGCCCGTCGTTCCGCCCACTCGGAGTACCTCGCCTCGCTCGCCGACTTCAAACGTGGTGGCGGCTACGGCGTTCCCGGAGAGTTCGTCATCGCATCAGCACGTCGCCCAGAACAACAGATCTGAACACCAACGAAGAAAGGAACATCCCATGACCATGACCCACAACCCCGTCGACAACGGTGTGAACAGCGAGGCGCTCATCGGTGCTCGCGACGCGCTCGTCAACGCCCCCGAGGCGGCCGAGTTCACCTTCCGCGCCACCTGCTCCTGGGTGAACGGCACGTACAGCCGATCGACAGTGGACGGCTTCTCGGGCCTCGGCGAAGACCATCACCACAAGACCATCTTCACCTTCGACGCAGATCACCCCGAGTGCTTCGCGTCCGAGGACCGCGGCGCGACACCGACGGAACATCTTCTCGCAGCACTGGCCAGCTGCCTGACAGCCGGCGTTGCCGCAGTGGCCCAGAACCGCCGGATCCAGCTGAACGCGGTCACGGCCACCGTCGAGGGCAACATGAACGTCCTCGGCATCCTCGGCGGCGACCCGGACATCCGCAACGGGTTCAACGGCATCGAAGTTCGCTTCGACATCGATGCAGACGCTTCTGCCGATGAGATCGCTGCACTGGTCGCTCAGTCGCAGAAGCGGTCAGCGGTGTTCGACATCGTCACCAACCCGACCAACGTGACCGTTCACGTCAGCTGACCGAGCTGCTCCACGTGATGGAAACCACGACGGTCGTCATCGGGGCCGGTCACGCGGGGCTCGCCATGAGTCGCCGCCTCACTCAGCGATCCATCGACCACGTGGTCCTCGAACGCGGCGAGGTGGCGAACTCATGGCGGACCGAGCGCTGGGACTCCCTTCGTCTGCTCACACCGAACTGGCAGAGCCAGCTGCCCGGCATGCACCATGCCGGTGGCGATCCCGACGGCTACATGTCCGTGGCAGAGGTCGTTAACTTCATCTCCGACTACGCCACAGCGATCGACGCGCCAGTGCGTTCCAGGATGACGGTCACCAGTGTCGAAATCGCGAACGGTGGCTACCGAGTGAGCACTCACGACGAGGTGTGGAACTGCGCCACCGTCGTGCTGGCCAGCGGCGCCTGCAACATCGCCAACGTGCCGGCAATCGCTGCGGCTGTCCCCGCAGGCATCCAGATGCTGACGCCGATGACATACCGACGCCCGGACGATCTCGGCGACGGTGGCGTGCTGGTGGTCGGCGCCTCGGCGAGCGGGGTCCAGCTCGCCGAGGAGATCCGCCATACCGGGCGGGCGGTCACCATCGCGGTCGGCGAGCACGCCCGGTTGCCGAGGTCCTATCGCGGGCGCGACATCCAATGGTGGATGAACGCAGCCGGCATCCACGACGAGCGATACGACGAAGTCGATGACCTCATCCGCGCACGCCACCTGCCCTCACCGCAGCTCATCGGAACACCGGAGCACCGATCGATCGATCTCAACACACTTGATGATCTGGGGGTCCAGATGGTCGGGCGACTCTGCTCGATCCGCGACGGTGTCGCCCTGTTCTCCGGTGGCCTAGTGAACACGTGCCTCCTGGCCGACCTCAAGATGAATCGCCTGCTGGGTCGACTTGACGATTGGGCACTGGAGGTCGACCTTCAAGGAGTTGACGCACCGCAGCGGTTCGAGTTGACCCGCTCGAGCACCGCGCCCTCACTGGCGATCGACCTCCGTCGCCAGGGAATCAAAACTGTGATCTGGGCGACGGGCTACCGCCCTGACTACTCCTGGTTGCATGTCCCGGTCCTCGACCGCAAAGGCCGCGTGCGGCACGATGGCGGCATCGTGGATGCCGCACCGGGGATGTACCTGCTCGGTGCACACCTTCTTCGACGGCGAGGATCGAGCTTCATCCACGGCGCAGCGCAAGACACCAATGACCTCGCCGCGCATCTCCACGGCTACTTGGATCAACGCGCGTCGGCTGGTCATCGAGGAATTCCGCCGGCTGCGTGACCGGCTGCACCTGCCACCTCAACATCAATGAGAACTGTGTCGCCTTGACCGACGGCACATGCCTCGGCTGATCGGCTCGCCCAGCACGGGTGGGCTTGCTCCGCCAGGCCCTCACCGACTGAACATCCGTGGCTTCCCTCGCCGTCTGCAAACGGCAACCGGCGCCGCGCCCTACGCCATCAACCAGGAGTTGTTCGCCAAACCGGACATGGTTCGGGTGGCTCTTCTTGCCGCGTTGGCGGAGGAGTAACTCGGACACTCGCGTTGCTCACTGCCCGCTTCGTCGCCGTGCTCCTCGAGGATCGAGCCGCTCATGGGTCACCACCGCCGAAGATTGGCTCACATTGAGCAGTCGATGAACTGGCGACCGAACTCGACGCTCGGGACGGTTCGGTACCCGGCGGGTTCTCCTCGAGCAAGGCGACAACCTCCAGACCTCAGGGGATCGGATCCGCTTCGAGGTGGTGAACTCGTCGGGGTCGCGAGCGAACTGTGTCGTCGCCGGACCTCGAACATCGGAACCTCCCGGAATGCCATCGCCGCCTCTCCAGCTGTCAACAGGAGCGGCGGCGATGCTCACCCGTGACAGCACCGAACTGACGGACCCCCGGGTTGGTCCCATCACTGGCGGACAGGTGGTCCCATCGCACTGGCGGAACTCACTTCAAGGTGGGCCCATTGCCACTGGCGGGCGACACCGAACACGTCCGATTTCCGCTGATGTTAAAGGGCCGTGCAGGAATCGTGCAGCTTGCGACAACCCGGAAGGCGGCGCGAGATCTTCGATGAACTCCTGCTGGTTATATTCAGTGCCCGGGGTGGGGTTCGAACCCACATGAGGTTTCCCTCAGGGGGGTTTAAGCCCCCCGCGTCTGCCAATTCCGCCACCCGGGCTGGGGCCGGAGGGCAGCTGGCCCGACCGGCAAAGGTGGCCTCACGCTACAGGGTGTACGTTCGCGGGCATGAGCCAAGAAGTGATCGACCGCTACACCACTCTCGTCAACTCCTTCGACGCCCGCGTGCAGGCTGCACCGGCCGACAGCTGGGGCAACCCTGCACCGTGCGACGAGTGGACAGCCACCGATGTGGTTACTCATGTCGTCGGCGTGATGAACACACTGGTCACCGGCCTCGGTCGCGAAGCCGTCGCCATCGATGCCGCCGACCCGACGGGAACCTGGAACGCCGCCCGCGACCGCGCGCTCGGCGCCGTCTCCACTGCCGACCTCAGCGCAATGGTGCAGGGCCCATTCGGCCCGCAGCCCGCCGCGCAGTTCATCGGACGCATTTTGTGCACCGACGTGCTGGTGCACACCTGGGACCTGGCCCGCGCCGTTGGCGGAGACGAGGCACTCGATCAGGACGCCGTCGCCGGTGCCTACTCGGGCCTCAAGCCGATGGACGCCATGATCCGTATGCCTGGCGTGTTCGGCCCGAAGATCGAGCCAGCTGAAGGCGACGACCTGCAGACCGAATTCCTCAAGTTCCTCGGCCGCGCCGTCTAGCTACGTCGCTGTCCGCACGTTCGCGGTACACGATCAAGGAAGCGGAGTGCCGCGTTCGTAGACTCGATACGCCACAGCGCCACCACATCACTTGGGTTCGCTTCGATGGTGCTCGCAATTGCGTCGGCCATCTGGGCAATGCGTGCATGCTGCGCGTCCAGCATCTTGCTGATGTCGATCTCGCAGATGTCGGCGAGGATCAGCTTCAGCAGTAGTTCGCTGCGCACGTCCCGAAGGTGGGCAACCGGGGTGGCGAGCCACTTGCGAAGTTGTGCGCGCCCCATGCGCGTGGCAGCAAGAATCGTGCGGTTGCCACCGGCGATGCCCGGCTCCTCACCAACCGGTTGGATGTAACCGCGCGCCGCCAATTGGTCGAGCGAGCGGTAGGTCAACGCCCGCGACATCGACCACACGCGACCGACGTCGCCGCCCGGCTTCAGGCGCGCGGCGATCGCAAAACCGTGTTTCGGCGCGGGGTAGAGAATGCCGAGACACGCCCACTCGCCCAGCAGCAATTGATCGTTGTTTCGAGCCACGTTCACCATGGTCGCACCGCGGAGCCGTTCATGCCGGGTACACCTCGATGTCGGTCGCCTTGACGGACGCGTAGATCTCGTTGCCAGGTCGCAGCTGCAGCGCATCAAGGGCCGCGGCGGTGATCTCAGCCGTGAGCGGAAGTTGGCCGTCGATACCGACACGCACGCGATCGCCAAGACGATCGACCTCGGCGATCGTGCCGGCCCACGTATTGCGGGCGCTGGAACCGGCGACGGGTTCGCGCACCAGGGAGATCGACGGCGGGCGAATCACCGCAAACGACGGGCCGGACTGCGCGTCGGCGATGACGACGTGAGCACCGGCTTCGGTGGTGAGCACACCATCGATGACAACACCGGTGACCAGGTTGACGCCGACAAGGTCGGCCACGTAGCGCGATCGCGGATGCGCCGTCACCTCCGCAAGCGTGCCAACTTGAACAATGCGGCCCGCGTCCAGAATCGCAACTCGGTCGGCGAGCGCGTACGCATCGACCGGGTCATGAGTAACAAGAATGCGCACGCCCTCAAACGTCTCAAGATGCCGGCGCAGGTCGCGACGAACGCTGCTGCGCGTGCCCGCGTCGAGTGCGGCGAGCGGTTCATCAAGCAGCAGCAGCCGCGGATCGGTAGCAAGAGCACGCGCAAGCGCCGCCCGTTGCGCCTGGCCACCCGACAGGGCGCGCGGCCGTTGGTCGGCGTACTCGGAAAGCCCAACTCGCTCGAGCCACTCGCGGGCAGTGCGACGGGCGTGCGCCTTCGGGGCCCTGCGCGCACGGAGTCCGTAAGCAACGTTCTCCAACACCGTCATGTTCTCGAACAGCAGGTAGTTCTGAAACACGAAACCGATCGGTCGGTTCTCGGGTTCGACGAACGTGTCGGAGGCGGGTTCATCGGCCACCAGACCGTCAATCACGATGCGGCCGGCATCGATGGGAGCCAGCCCGCCGAGGCAGCGCAACAGGGTGCTCTTGCCAGCACCGTTCGGACCGAGCAAGGCCAGCAACTCACCCGGCTTGACCTCAAGGTCGGCCTGCAGATCGAGCGAGCCCAACTGCAACGAGAATGAAGCCGAGAGCGTCATGCGAGCACCGTCGCAGCCGATCGGTCGTTGCGGCCGAACCACCGGTCGCGCAGACCCACGAGCACGGCGAACGAGACCGCGATCAGCAGCAGCGCGAGCACGATCGCCTGCTCGGGGTTGGTCTCCAGGGCGAGGTACACGGCCAACGGCATCGTCTGTGTGGTGCCAGGGAAGTTGCCGGCAAACGTAATGGTCGCGCCGAACTCTCCGAGCGCGCGAGCCCACGCAAGCACCGCGCCGGCAACGAGCGCGGGACGCACAGCGGGCAGCGTCACCCGCCGAAACGTGTACCAGCGCGACGCGCCGAGGGTACGCGACGCATCTTCAACGCGCTGGTCCAGCTGCCGTAGCGCCGCCTCAACGGTGATGACCAAGAAGGGCATCGCCACAAACGTCTGGGCGACCACCACGCCCGCTGTGGTGAAGGGCAGGCGGAAGTCGAACCAGCGGTCCAGGTACTGCCCAACCACACCGCGCCTGCCGAGCGCGAAGAACAATGCCACTCCACCGACCACTGGCGGCAGCACCATCGAGAGTGTGCACAGCGCCCTCACCACACCCCGGCCGGGGAACTCGACACGAGCGAGTAGCCACGCCAACGGCACACCAAACACCACCGAGAGCAGCGTGGCCCACAGGGAACAGATCAACGACAACCGCAACGCGGTGAGCGCGTGCTCCTCGGTGAGATAGCTCCAGGCATTCGACCAAGGCGCCCGCCAGAGCAGGCCAATGAGTGGGAGCGCGAAGAACATCACCGCCACGACGGCCAGGGCCAACACCGGGGCGGGCAGACTGACGCGCCTACCTCGGCGCCGGCTTCGACTCATGGCGCCAGGAAGCCGTACGAGGCCAGAATCTTCTGACCCTGATCGCTCTTGACGAAGTCGATGAAGGCCTGTGCGCCTTCGGCGTTCGGCGCTTCCTTGGTCACAGCGATCGGGTACTCGGCGAGCACGTTGATGTCGGCCGGAATCGCCACGCCCGCGGCCCTGTCGCCAGCGGCAGTCACATCGGTCTTGTAGACAATGCCGGCATCCGCTTCGCCCAACGTCACCTTGCTCACCACTGCCTTCACGTTCTCTTCCAGCGACTTCGGAGTCACCGTCACACCGGCGGATACGAAGATCTGCGCGGCGTACTTGCCACAGGGAACTTCCGGAGCGCAGATGACCACGATCAGATTCTCGTTGGCCAGATCGGCAACGCCGGCGATCCCCTTCGGGTTGCCTGGGCCCACCATTATCTCCAGCAGGTTGGTCGCGAAGATCTCTGGCTCGGTCGCGTTGTTGCCGGTGTCGGTCAGCTTGGTCATGTTGCCCTTGTCGGCGGATGCAAACACATCGGCGGGCGCACCCTCGCCAATCTGCGTCACCAGTTCGGATGACGCGGCGAAGTTGAACTTCACGTTCGCCGCTGGGTACTTCACCATGAACGCCTCACCAATTTCGGTGAATGCAGCGGTCAGGGAGGCAGCAGCAAAGACGGTGACGTCGTTAGTGCTCGTCGCTGCGCCATCGGAATCGTCGGAGCCGCAGGCGGCACCGAGGAAGCCCAATAGAGCGACCGAAGCGATGAGAAGTCGAGATGATCTACGCATACTTCTCACAATAGTCACACTGTGACTAATCAGAGTCATCGGCTGACCAATGACGCACGGAAGGGCGGGGTCACCTGCCCGATGTTGCGGCTGACCTGGCGGCGATTACCGTGGCGGCCATGCGAGCGAGGCGTCGGGCCACAGTCACCATCATCGCGGCCGTGGCGGTTCTTGGCGCCGGCTGCAGCAGCAACGATGGCGTCACAGTCAAAGATCGCATGACGATCACGGCCGACACCGCGCCAGAATCGACGGGCACCGGCGACACCACGCCGCTCACCACCGACATCCCGACCAACGACGTGCCTTCCAACGACTCAGTGTCGGCCGGCATCATCGAATGGGGCGCGTGTACCGACAAACTCGCCGAGGATCCTGTACTCGAGTGCGCCACGCTGGCGGTGCCGTTGGACTACGACACGCCCGACGGTGACACGCTGGATCTTGCCGTGGTGCGCGTGCCCGCCACCGGCGACCGTCAGGGAGCGGTGCTCTTCAACCCGGGGGGTCCGGGCGGCTCCGGTTTCGAGCCCATTGCTGTCAGCGGCAGCGTGATCCAGAGCGAGTTGGGCCTCACACAGTTCGACATCATTGGCTTCGACCCCCGTGGTGTGGACCGTAGTGGCGGCATCAAGTGCGTCGACGACGCCTTCCAAGACGCACACCTCTACCTCGACGACACGCCCGATACACCCGAGGAGCAAGCACTGCTGGACGAGGCCGACCAGGGCTTCGTCGACGGCTGCAAGGCCAACTACGGCGACACGCTGAAGTTCTATTCCACCGCCAATACGGCCCGCGACATGGACTTGATTCGCGCCGGCCTGGGCGATGAGCAGATGACCTTCCTTGGCATCTCGTATGGCACCTACCTCGGCGGTGTCTACGCCACACTTTTCCCCGATCGCGTGCGGGCAATGGTGCTCGACAGCGCCTACGAACCCAACGGCGATACGATCGAGCAGCAGTACCTCACCCAGCTGGTCGGCTTCGAAGGCGCCTTCAACGACTGGGCAGCATGGTGCGAAGACGACACCGCATGCTCATTCAATGCCCCTGATGTCGGGGCCCGCTGGGATGCACTGCGCCTGCTCCTGGACGCGACACCGCTGATCGCAACCGACGGTCGCAAAGGCAACCAGAGCACTCTCGACCGAGCCACTACTGCCGCGCTGTACTCGAAGAGCGAATGGCCTGTGCTGGCCGCAGCGCTCGCTGCCGCCGAAGCCGGCGATCCTGCTGGAATCTTCTCACTCGCCGACGACTACAACGGTCGCAACAAAGATGGCACGTTCAACACCCTGTTCCAATCGATCGGCATCATCTCGTGCGCGAGCGGCATCTCTACTCCCCCGCCCGACAACCCCGAAGCTCTGTTGGCGAAGATCAAAGAGCAAGCACCGCGCTTCGGGGCCGATGTCACCATCGGCGATCTGACCGACACGGACGGCGACGATTGCGAGCAGCTCACCGGCCGTACCGACGTGGTGCCGCTGGACTACTCGGGCGCCGGCCCAATCGTGGTCGTGGGCGGGACGAACGACCCGGCCACACCCATTCGCTGGGCGGAGGAGATGACCGCTGAGCTGGGGCCGAACGCCCGAATGGTCACCTTCACCGGTGAAGGCCACGGCCAGTTGCTGGCCAGCGTCTGCGTCACCGACATCGAGGCGGCGCTGCTCGCTGATCTCACGCTGCCGAAAGACGGCACCGTGTGCGACCCCGACCCGGCCATCGAGGAACCCGCATGGTGGGGCAACCTCGACTTCCCCGCCGAGTTCAGCGACGTCGTCTCCCTTCCCGCAGTCAGCGCTGCGCTGGGCCTCACCGAGTCGCTGGGCTACGGGGAGGCTCGCACCACCTCGCTCACTTCGCAAGAAGCGTCCGATGCCTTCGAGGCTGTCCTGAACGAGATCGGTTTCGAGACGGCGGGCAACCAAGACCTCGGTATCGATGACACCATCGAGACCGGCTACTTCACACCGCAAGGCGACCTGCTGGTGGTGATCGTGATGGGGCCAGCCGCATTCGACACCGACGACCTGAGTAGCGCCAAAGCGTCAGTACCGGCGGGCAAAACCGTGGTGCTGTACCTCTACCTGCCGCAGTAAGCGGGGCTGCACGCTTCCCGGGCTATGCAGCCGTAGCCCGCACCGGTGGCGGTGCGGCCGCCAGCGACGTTGGTTGCGCGCCAACCGCTTGCCAGAGTTCGTTGCGCAGCCTGTCGGCATGCGGCGGCAGCAGACTGTTGGCCACGACCACCCCTTCGATCATGTCGCCCAAGACGGCCAGCCACGGCCGCCCCTTCAACTGCACGGCCACCGTGGCGCCACCCTGTGGAAAGCGACGAAGCGACCGCTGCACGCCAACGATGCGGGGCGGGCAGCGATAGCTGGGTGCCACCAGGTCGCGGCGACGGGCCTCGCGCCCGAGAAGCCGGGCGGCGTGTGCAAAGTCGAGCGTTGACTGATTGATTGCCATAACCCGATGGTGCCAGAAGGGTGTGACGCGGTTCCCTGTGAGACCCCACCGGTAGTGTCCCAGGCGTGGAAGAACCCGACGCGCCGCCGCCGACGCCAGCGCCCTCCGTGTCGCCGGCATCAGGTTTTTCGCCGGCACAGGAGCGCACGCTGGCGCTCATGCGGCGCAGCGACGAGACGATGGTGTTCGACCAGGCGTTCGTGGCCGAACTCATCGCCGAGGCAACGCAGTCCGTGGCCGAGCTCTCTGGCCGGTTGGGCGGCGAGACGCTGTGGGTCAGCAAGTCGTTCCTCTCCAAAGTGCACGGCTGCGAGGTATTGCACCTGCAGCCCGACGACTTCGAGTGGCGCCCAGCCTCGGCCGCCGGCTTTGTGGCCCACAAGGCCATCGAACTCGCGCTGAACTGGCGAGGCGAAGCGGCACCCGCGCAGGTAGTCGACGAAGCACTCGCCCGATTGGCCGACCAGGCCGACTCTCGTGGCTCGTTCGTCGCCGGCCTCTCCGACGCGGACTGGGCAGAACTCCGCAGCCGTGCCGTCGACCGCACCACCAAGTTCCTGCAGGACTTCCCTCCGCTGCCGCTCTCCGCGCAGCCCGTCCTAGAGGCGGCAGCCAAGTGGCGGCCGCCGGGCACTATCGAGATGTCGGGCAAGGTCGACCTCCAGATCGGCAAACCCTTCGGCCGCGAGAGCCGCCTGCTGATCGTCGACTTCAAGAGCGGCAGCCGCTCTCACCACCACCGCGAAGATCTGCGCTTTTACGCAGTCGTGCAAACCCTTCGCCAGTCGGTGCCACCACGCAAGCTGGTCACGTACTACCTCGACTACGCGGAGAGCGAAGTTGAAGACGTCACCGAAGGCACGTTGCAGGCTGGGCTCACCCGCGCACTGGCTGGCATCGAGAAGCACATTGAGCTCAAGATCGAGGGGCGCCCGCCTGTCAAACGACCCGGCTTCGCGTGCCGCTGGTGCCCGCTCAACAACGAGTGCATCGAAGGCATGGCCTTCCTCAACCGCGACCTTGCCGACCAGGATGTAGTCGACGTCGAGGACTAACGACCGCTCGAAGTGGGCGTCATCAGTGCAAGCGGGAGACCGAGACCCACGGAGGCGCGGACGGAGGCGATGAAGCGACCGGGTTGCACCGCGGGTTTGGGCGGAGAGATGACGTCGGGACCAAGGTGGTCGCACGTCGCATGCAGGTCGGCCACGTTCCACACAAAGCCCCAGAAACTGGCGGTCGTGGCGGTGACCTGCGGCGACTCGACCACTTCGATGATCAGCTCACCCAGACGGTGGAAGCCCTGGCGAACGGCGCCGGCCTCTCGAATCCGCTTCAACGGCTCGCCGGTGGCAGCCTCGATTGCACCGCACGTCCGCTCCAGCGACGACGTCATCACGACAAGGTGGTCAAACCCGACGATGTCGAGCGCATGGCCGCGTCCACCCTCGAGCGCTTCCTCGAGGTGATGCGTCGCGAGCCCGTCGATGTCGACGCCGTCGGTGAGCGAGCCGACAAGACCCCATGAGACGACGCCGCCGCGCCCGCCGCTGGCCGGTACAAAGCGCAACGCGATGCCGCCGACACGAGCTACACCGTCACTGACCTGTAGTCCAATGGCCCGCCACGGTTCGACGGACGAGGCAATGACCAGTTCGCCGACGGCGGTCATACGAGGTGCTCGATGCCCAGCTGCCACGAGAAGAACGCCAGCACATCGGTGCCCTCAGCGACCCTCATGCTGGCCGGCTTGCCAACTCCGTGACCGGCGCGCCCGGTCTGGGCCAGCAGAATTGGCCGCTCGCTCTGGCTGCCGCTCGCAGAAATGAGCGCGGCAGTCATCTTGCGGGCGTGACACGGGTCGACTCGGGTGTCGCCCTCGGCAGTGGTGAACAGCACGGCCGGATAGTCGGCACCGTCGTGCACGTGGTGGTACGGCGAGTAGGCGTGCAGCCAGCCGAACTCCTCGGGTACGTCGGGGTCGCCGTACTCGTCGGTCCACAGTCGGGCGATGAGGAACTGCGGGAAGCGGATCATGTCCAGCAAAGGAACCGCGCACCACACGGCACGAGCCAGGTCGAGCCGTTGCGTGATCGCGACACCCATCAGCAGGCCGCCGTTGCTGCCGCCATGGATGGCCATGCGTTCGCGAGCGGTGTAGCGCTGCGCGACCAGCCAGTCGGCCGCGGCATGGAAGTCGTCGAACACGCGCTGTTTGTTGGCGCGTCGGCCAGCGTGATGCCACGAATCGCCGTACTCGTAGCCGCCGCGCAATCCTGCGATGCAATACACGCCACCGGCCGCGCACCACGCCGCGAGATTGGGCATCCACGTCGGCGATTCAGTGATCGCAAAGCCACCGTAACCGGTGAGGATGAGGGGCGTCTCGGCCGACGGTGTGACGTCGACGCGGTGCGCAACGAACATCGGAATCAGCGTGCCGTCCAGCGATGGATAGTGCACCTGCGTGACAGTGAGATTCGCCAGCACCGCAGGGTCGGGAGCGGCAGACCATGGCTGCAGGCCGTCGGCGGCGGTGAACCGTTGGACTGCGACTGGCGCGCCGAACGTACCAATGGCGATGAATGCGCGCCCGGCGTCCGCGTCGAGCGCGACCACGCTGACCGCACCGAGATCGATGTCGCCAGCAGCCGCGCCATCAAGTGTGTAGCGCTCGACCCTGTCGATGGCGATGCGACTGGCAACCACCAGTAGTTCGTCGCCGAACGCGGTGCAGCCGCCGAGGACGACGTCGGGGCGCTCGGCGACCACTGTCTGCCACGCTCGCGGGGCCACCAGCGATGCCCGAACCACTCGTCCGTTGGGTGCGTCGCGGGTGGTCACGCCCACCAACGAGTCGTCTTCGACGCGAAGAGACGTTTGCGCATCGACCCCCTCGACGACCGCTGTCCATTCACCGGTGACGGTGTCGAGCAGGTGGATGTCAGTCTGCGTCCACTTCACCATCACATGCACGAGGACGTGCCGGCCATCGCGACTGACGGAGACGTCGGGCCACGACTCGGGGGTTGGCTGACGGTCGAACACCACAGTGTCGGTCGCATGGTCGGTGCCAAGTCGGTGGAAGCGGATGTGGCGGTGGTACTCGGAGCCCAACTCGTACACGGCATACCAGAACCCCGAGTTGTCGGGCAGCCAGGCAACGCTGGCGGCGCGAGTGTCGGGTATCCGCTCGGCAGCGACCTCGCCAGTGACGACGTTCATCACGTGCAGCACGCTGTTCTCCGTGCCGCCCTCGCTGAGGCCGTACGCAACCTGGCTGCCGTCGGCCGAGGGGTGATACCAGTCGATGGCGACCGCACCGTCGGTCGCGAGCTGCGCAGGGTCCAGCAGCGTGCGTGTGAGCGCCAGCGGATCGCTCGCGCTACGGACAACCAGCGAGTATTGGTCGGCACCAGCAGCACGTTCCAACAGGAACAGGTGGTCGCCGGCGACCCGCAGGGACAGCACCGTTGGCAGTGCGGTGAGCACGGAAAGACGCTCGTGCCACCGCCCCCATGTGGGCCGAGCATCGAGCGCCTCGCGAGTTCTTCGGTTGTGTATTGCTACCCACGCAGCGACTTCGGGGGACTCACCGTCCTCCAGCCACCGATACGGATCCGCCACCGTCACGGCTTCATCGACAGCGCCTTCAACGACAACGTCGTGAAAGACGTCGGCCTCGGCACCACGCCGAGAGGCGGGTGCAGGGGCTAGGGGTGCGTCAGCCACGCCCCATGTTGGGGCGCTTGCCGTGGTTTGCCTTGCTGCGGCGCAGGCGCGCCTTGCGCTTCTTGGTCTTCTTCGACATAGATTTCGAGCCTACCGTGGCGACGCCACCGCCCCAACGGCGCCAGCGGCTAGTTCGCGGAAACCCAGGCGAGCAGTTGCTCTACCGGCCAGGTGTTCAGCACCCGGTCCAGTGGCACGCCCACTTCGGCGGCACGGTTGCAGCCGTGGGGCTGCCACTCCAACTGGCCGGTGGCGTGGGCGTCGCTGTTGATGGCGAAATAGCAACCGTACTCGATCGCCATCTGTAGCAGCGGCCGCGGAGGGTCGAGGCGCTCGGGCCGACAGTTGATCTCGACGGCGGTGTGGAATTGGGCGCACGCGGCGAAGACGTAGTCGGCATCGAATGTGGACGGGTCGCGCTTGCCGATCAGGCGACCCGTGCAGTGGCCGAGGATGTCAACATTCGAATTGGCGACCGCCCGCACCATCCGCTCGGTCATCTCCTTCTCACCCATGCGCAGCTTGCTATGCACGCTGGCAACAACGACGTCGAGTTGCGAGAGGACATCGTCGCCGTGGTCGAGCGTGCCGTCCTCCAGAATGTCGACCTCGATGCCTGTGAGAATTCTGAACGGGGCCAGCCGCTGGTTGAGGGTGGCCACGTCGGCCAACTGCTGTTCCAGGCGCTCGGCGCTGAGGCCGTGAGCGATGGTCAACCGGGGCGAGTGGTCGGTGAGCACCATGTACCGGTGACCCACTGCCACCGCGGTGCGCGCCATCGCTTCGATCGTCGCGCCACCGTCGCTCCAACGACTGTGCAGGTGAAGATCGCCCAGCAGCGCATCGCGGTGGACGGCGCCGGCAGCGGTGATGGGCACCTGCGTGGTGGCCTCCAGGTCAGTGAGGTAGGCAACGTCGCCACCCGCAAGCGCCTGACGAATCACGTTCGCCGAGCTGTCGCCAATGCCCTCCAAGTCCGTGAGCGTGTTGGCGTCTGCCCGCTGGGCGAGTTCCTCAGGTGGCAACGAGCGGGCCACCTCCAACGCCCGCACGAACGCCTTCGCCTTGAACCCGGTGTCGTGGGCGCGATCAAGACAGTGCACGACACGTTCAAGAGCATCAACCGGCGTCACCCTGGTGAGTGTACGCGAGCGAGCCACGGCGGCGCAGAGTTCCTTGCAGTCCAACGCCTCCGACCAGGAACGCAGTGGCGAAGTACGCAACCGAGCCATCGCCACCGCCGCCAGTTCGGGGCAGTGAAATGGGCCGCCGGATCGCAGCTGGCGCAATGGTCACGACAACGACGGGCGCCACAGTCGTTGTCGTCGTGGGTGTAGTGGTCGTGGGTGTCTCGGCAGCGACCGACGACGTCGTTGCAGGAGCGATCGTGGTTGTCTCCGCCACGGTCGAGATCGTTTCGGGCACCGGGGTCGTCTCGGGCGCCGTTGTCGTTTCGGGCACCGTGGTCGTCTCCGGCACCGTTGTGGTTGTTGCAGGCACCGTTGTGGTGGTCGCGGGCTCGGTTGTCGTCGTCGCCACCACTTCCAGTTGCGCGGTGGCGGACAGCGCGGAGGGTGCGCCGCCCGTCACCAGCGTCTGCGCGCCCTGCGGGTCGGGCGAGGCGGGGATGCCACGGAAGATCGCCGACGAGCCGGGAGCACTTGCAGTGGCGACCACGGTGAAGGTTCCGGCAGCGAGAGGAACCGTCACCGTGGCTGTGCCATCCGCACCCGTGGTGGCAACCAACGTGCGATCGGTGCCACTGACGAGTACGGAGATTGGTTGGGTGGGCACGGGCGTGGCGCCTGACAGGAGCGTGGCGGTGGCCACACCGTCGACGCTGAGCGATACCGTCAGCTGCCACCGGCCGGAGTACTGCACCGCTTCATGGTGCAGCTGCTGCGTGCGCGCCTGCAGGTCGGCGGAGCCACTGTCGGCGGCGATGCCGGTGAGTGAGGGGACGAGCGGCGCCGTGCCATTGCTGGTGCGGTTCGTGCCGGCAGCGTCCTGCGCGTAGTAGTGAAACAACGCCCACATCGCGGCGGCAGTCAGGTTGTCGGTGGTATCGCCGTAACGCCAGGCGAGGTACGCGCCCATCGCTCCGGTTGGGTCGTTCGGAAAGTACTGGCTGACGGGGTGCGAGGGTTGCTCGACGGTGGGGTGTTCGCCACGATTGAAGGTGCACGACCCAACTCGGAACTGCCCCGAATCGTCGGTGAACAGCCACTGGCCCGCCCAGATCGGAAAGGGCGAGCGTGACACGCCACCGGTGTGATATTCGATCGCGAGGCCGGCGCAGCGATAGTCGCCGTCGGCATCGGCACCACCGCTGAAGCTGGTGTGCGCCACGCAGTTCGACGGCATCGTTACGCCGAGCTGACCCGCCCGGGCCGGCGGAGCGAGGGTGGCAGCGGCGGCCAGCGTGGTCGCAAGGATAAGGGTGGCGGTGGCGAGTGGCTTCACACCTGTACTGGGCATGGTGAGATCGCGGAAACGGCAAAATCTCTTGCCGACTCGGCGGCCGGTAGCCTCACGGGCGCTATGGAACGCTTCGGCCTGGTCGGTCTCCCCAATGCGGGCAAGAGCTCGTTGTACAACGCTCTCACTGGCGGGGGCGCGCTTGCGGCGCCGTACCCCTTCGCCACGAAGGATCCCAACATCGGCGTGGCCAGAGTGCCCGACGATCGCGTCGAGCGTTTGGGCGCGATGAGCAAGACGAGGGTGCTGGTGCACGCGTCGGTCGAGGTCGTCGACATCGGTGGCCTAGTGGAGGGCGCCTCGAAGGGTGAGGGCTTGGGCAACAAGTTCCTCGCCAACATTCGCGAGGTCGACGCAATCGTGTTCGTGCTGCGCGCCTTTGTCGACGACGATGTGACAGGCCCGACCGACCCGCTGGATCACCTGCGCGTGGTCGAGATCGAGCTGGCGCTGGCCGACTTGGAGACGGTGGAGAAGCGCCTCAACCAGGCCACCCGCCAGGCCAAGCTGGACAAGCACGCCGCCGGCGAGCTGGAGGCACTGCAGGCGGCGTACGACGCCCTCTCGCAAGGCCTGCCGCTGTACCGCGCCGGCCTCAAGCCCGACCTGCGCGATGTGCTCAAGCCGTACTTCCTCCTGACCAACCGGTCGGTGCTGGCAGTGGTCAATGTCGGCGAGAGCGACCTCGATCGCATCCCCGAGCTCGAGCAGCGCGTACGCGACGAATTCACCTCGGCTGGTGACAACGTGGAAGTCATCGGCATGTGTGTGCAGCTGGAGGCAGAGGCAGCGACCATTGTCGACCCGGTCGAGCGTGCGGAGATGTTGGAAGGCTTCGGCCTCGGTGAAGGTGCGTTGTTCCGGATGGTGCGTTCGGCATACCACCTGCTGGGAATGCGCACGTACCTCACGACTGGCGAGAAGGAGACCCGCGCGTGGACGTTTTACGCCGGCTCGTCCGCCCCGGAATGCGCCGGTCGCATCCACACCGATTTCCAACGCGGCTTCATCAAGGCCGAAGTCATCCACTGGGATGATCTGCTGGAAATCGGCTCGTGGAACAAGGCCAAAGAATTGGGTAAAATCCGCATCGAAGGCAAGGACTACCACCCCCTAGACGGCGACGTCATGGAGTTCCGCTTCAACGTGTAGTGCCGCCCCGGCCCTGCGCAAGTTGGGGGCGAACAAGGGCACGCACCGTCCAAGGTTCCGCACGTAGTGTTCCCCGTTTGAGCGCCGCGGCGACGAACGTTGAATTCAATGTTCCCTACGTAGCGACTGTTGAATTCAACGTTCCGCCGACGCACGACCGTGGAACCGCAGCAGCGGTTGTGGAACGCTGACGACCATGCCTGATCGTCAGCCCGGGCGCGTGAGCGTCGAGGAAAGTGTTGTGTTCGGAACTGGCGGGGGCCGCGACCTGCACTGCGACGTGTTCCTGCCACCGGAGCCCGGCTTCGGCCGCACCGCAATCCTGCTGGTGCACGGCGGCGGCTGGAGCTCGGGTGACCGAACTCAATTGCGCGGCTACGGCATCTTGCTGGCACGGCTTGGCTTCGTCTGCGTCGCCTCCGAGTACCGCCTCTCCGGCGAGGCCATCTGGCCGGCGCAGATCCACGACGTCAAGGCAGCGCTGCGATGGGTGCGGACGTACGCCGACCACTACGGCATCGATCCGAACAAGATCACCGTTTCGGGCAACAGCGCCGGCGCGCACCTGGCGCTGATGTTGGCCGGCCTGGCCGACGGTCAGTTGGAAGGCGACGGGGGCCACCCCGGCCTGTCGACGAGGGTGGCCGCGTGCGTGGCGATCTACCCTCCCACAGAATTGCGCGTCACCCACCCAAAGGACATGGTTGGACTGCTACTCGGCGGACAGGTCGCAAGGGAGATCGAGGATGAAGCCAGTCCAATCACCTATGTAACTGCTGACTTCCCGCCCACGATGCTGGTCCATGGCAACGCCGACGAGGTAGTTCCAGTCGAAGCCAGCTTTGCGATGTATCACGCGCTCAACAAGGCTGGCGCACAGGTTGAGCTGCACATCTACGACGGCGTGCCGCACGCGTTCGACACCGATCGTGATTTCGGTCACCAGGTCGCGGACCTGATCGCGCTCTTCTTCGACCGCAAGGTGACAACCGCCACCAAGGGATAGATTGCCGCACTGAAGATGCCGGCTTCGAGGAGATCCGCCAGGGCAGCATCGAGCTGAACGTGGGCGGGCACGACGTGCTCGCCTGCCACTTTCCATACCGCGGCGACAGCCAGGATCTGGACCGCTATCCCAAGGCGCGCCCAATCGACGAGGGCCGGTGGCTGGTGCACGGCCACGTCCACGACCAGTGGCGCCAACACGACCGAATGATCAACGTCGGCTGCGATGCGTGGGCGTGCCGACCCATCGACACAGCCACCATCGTCGCGCTCATCGAAGCCGGTCCGAACGACCTTGAACCACTGCGCGACGCCGACGTCGACGACAAAGCGGCCGCGGCCGTCACCGCGACAACAGCGACAACCGCGACGACAACCGCGACGACAACAGCCACAGCCACTCGGATTCACTAACCGGCCACACATTCGCCATGGTTACGCTGCGACAATGTCGCAGGCACCGCTCTCCCCCATCTTCGAGTTCGCCAACCGCTTCGTCGATGAGCAATCGGCGCTCGACCCCAACTCGGCAACCGGTCGCGGCATCCCCGGCTTTGATCACCTGCTCACGGACCTGTCACCCGCCGGCTATGAGCAGCGCGCCGCCCACCTGCGGGGTGCGCTCGCTGAGCTGCGCGCACTCCCAGTGACCAACGACGACGACCGTCGCGCGCAGGCATTCATCACCGAACGCTTCGAAACATCACTGGCCAACTTCGATGCCGGCAACTGGTTGCGGGCAATCAGCACGATCGCTTGGCCCGCTGGCAGCATGCGCAGCATCTTCGACCTGATGACCCGCGATAGCGAGACAGCGTGGGCCAACATCGTCGCTCGCGTGAAGGCCGTTCCAGCGGCGCTCGCCGGGTTACAGGAGACGTACGAACTGGGACGCGCCAGGGGTTTGGTCGCCGCCCGTCGGCAGGCGCTTGCAGCTGCCGAACAGGTGGGCACGTGGGCCACCAACGAATGGTTCAACACGCTGGCCAACGAGGCCGCCCGCAGTGATGTAGCGGCCGCAACGCATGCAGATCTTGCCGAAGCGGCGCCGCTGGCCAACGAGGCCTTCGGCGCGTTCGCCGCCTACCTGCGCGACGACTACGCACCGGCGGCCGACCCCACCGATGCGTGCGGCCCGGCGCGCTACACACTGGGCGTACGGGCCATGTTGGGCGCGGATCTTGACCCCGCAGAAATGTACGAGTGGGCATGGGCCGACTTCCATCGCCTGCGCGACGAGATCGCCACGACCTGCGAGCAGATCCTGCCGGCCGGCAGCTTCGCCGAGGTGATCGAACTACTCGACACCGACCCGTCGCCCGCCCGCGCGCTCCACTCCGAAGGCGCGTACCAAGCGTGGTTGCAGGAGATGACCGACGAAGCGCTCGCTCGAAGCAAGGAGCACTTCGAGATCCCCGACGTCATCGACCGCTGCGAGGCTCGAATTCCTCCCGCGGGAAGTGCCGCGGCCGCGTACTACACGGGGCCGTCGGAAGACTTCTCTCGCCCCGGCCGCACCTGGTACCCCGCGCTCGACCGCACGCTGTTCCCGAAATGGGGTGACGTCACCACCTGCTACCACGAGTCCGTTCCAGGCCATCATCTGCAGATCGGTTACGCGCAGGTGCAAGCCGCGTCGCTCACCCGCATCCAGCGCAGCGCGTTCATTCCCGGCCACGGCGAAGGGTGGGCGCTGTACGCCGAGCAACTGTGCGACGAGTTCGGCTGGTTCGAGAACCCCGACCATCGGCTGGGTTTCCTCGGCGGCCAGATCCTGCGCACAGTACGCGTGATCATCGACATCGGTATGCACCTCGGGTACCGCATTCCGGAGGGCACCACGCTCAACGACGGCACCTTCTTTCACGGCGGCGAAGTGTGGAACCCCGACCTCGCGTTTGAGTTCGCCGTCAAGGAGACGGGCAACACCGAGACGTTCATGCGGAGCGAGATCGACCGTTACCTGGGCTGGCCGGCGCAGGCCATCAGCTACAAGATCGGCCAGCGCGAGTGGGAATCCGCCCGTGCCGACGCCGTAGAGCGCGAGGGCGACGCCTTCGACCTGAAGGCCTGGCACACCAAGGCCCTCAAGCTCGGCGCCATCGGCCTTGACCAACTCAGAGCAGAACTCTCCCGCTAGCCAGTCGAGGGTTCCAACCGCACCCCACGTCACGGAAACCCTCGGCTGGGCCGTGTTGCGGGGGTGGGCCGCGAAAGGGGATGATGCATCACATGCGACCGAACGTTCTTTTCGTCACGCTCGACCAGTTCCGCGGCGACTCGTTGTCGTGCGCTGGCCATCCGTTGGTGCGCACGCCCAACCTCGACGCAATCGCCGCCCAGGGCGTGCGGCTGAGCCGCCACTACGCGCAGGCCGCACCGTGCGCTCCAGGCCGCGCAGCGCTGTATACGGGCACGTACCAGATGACGAACCGCGTCGTCGCCAACGGCACCCCGCTCGACTTCGGCTTCGACAACATCGCCCGCGCCGGCCTTCGTGCGGGCTACCACCCGGTGATGTTCGGGTACACCGACCAGGGTGCCGACCCGCGTCAACTCACCGACCCCAACGACCCGCGCCTGTCGAACTGGGAGGGCGTGCTGCCAGGCTTTGAGGAAGTGCTGTGCCTCGACGAACGGCACGGGCCATGGCTGGAGTGGTTGAGAGAACTCGGGTACGAAGGCGACGTTCTCAACAATCCGGACCTTGCGCTCGAGACCGAGAACGAGCGGCCAGCCGAGCACTCCGTCACGCAGTTCCTCACCGATCAGTTCCTGGCGTGGCTCGACGCCCGCGACGCCCGGGACGCGAACGAGCCGTGGTTCGCGCACACCTCATACATCCGCCCCCATCCGCCGTACACCGCGGCCGGTCACTACGCCACCATGTACGACCCGGCCGACTGCCCGCCCGCGCTACCCATCCCCGAGCAACGTCACCGCCTGCACGAGGTGCTGCTGGGCGTCAGATGGGTACAGGCACCCACCGACGCCGGCGAACTCGCGCACCTGCAGTCGCAGTACTACGGAATGATCAGCGAAGTCGACGCTCATCTCGGCCGCATCTGCGACGTCCTCAAGGCCCGCGGCGAGTGGGACAACACGCTCATCATCGTTACCGCCGACCATGGCGAGCAGTTGGGCGACCAGGGCCTGCAACAGAAGTGCGGCTGGTTCGAGAGCAGTTACCACATCATCGGCATCGTACGCGACCCGGCTCAGCCCGCGGGGCACGGCACCGTCGTCACCGACTTCACCGAGAACGTCGACATCATGCCCACTCTCTGCGAAGCCATTGGCGTGCCCGTGCCGGTGCAGTGCGACGGCGTACCGCTGACCGAACTGTTGCGCGGCGAGCGACCGAAGCGGTGGCGCACCGCGGCGCACTACGAATGGGACTGGCGCGACACCTTCATCCCCGGCGGAGTCACCGAGCCCAACTGGGACCGACGGCTGGAGCGCTACAACCTCGCCGTGCTGCGCACCAACACCCATGCGTACGTGCAGTTCGGCGACGGCGATTGGCTCTGTTACAACCTCGCCGCCGATCCCAGCTGGCTGACACTGGAAACCGACGCAGCCGTGGTGTTGCCGCTCGCGCAGCAGATGTTGCTCTGGCGCCAGCACCATCTCGACCGCACCCTCACCGGCATGCTGCTGCGCGACGGAGGCATTGGCCGACTGGCAACCGCTACTGGATGAAGCTGGCGATCACGTTGATTGTCAGACCAACGATGACCGTGCCGAACAGGTAGCTCACCAACGCGTGACGCAACGTGATGCGGCGCACCACCTGGCTGGTGACGTCGGTATCGCTGACCGCGAACGACATGCCGATGGTGAACGCAAAGTACGCGAAGTCGCCGTAGTCGGGCACGGTGTCGCCGGGAAACTCAATGCCACCGATGGGCGCCGTGTAGTACTGGTGCGCATAGCGCAGAGTGAACATGCTGTGCACCACGCACCACGAGAGCACCACCGAGAGCACGGCAACGATGGTGAGTGCAACCTCCATCGGGAGGTCCACGTGCCGGGCCTTCGCCAGCCCGAAGCCGACGCCAACAAGGCTCACCACGCTGGCCGTCACCATCACGACGACGGCGATCACGCGGCTGTCATCTTCAGCGGTTGATCGAGCCTGCGTGGTGGCTGCATCGCAGCTGATGATCTCCGACCAGATCCACGCGAGCAGGCTGCCGGTCAGACCAATCCAACCAATCAACAGCGACATCTGCCAGGGCGCGAATGGCGCCGAAATAAGCCCCGCAGCCAGGCCGATCACCGCGCATACATTGACTCGCAGGCGAGCCGAGTAGAGCCGGGTACGGTCGTACCGCATCAGTGAGTCCGCTCGAAGATCATGTCAATGGGCTCGCGACCAGCTGACAAACCGCGGCGCTCGAAGCGCGTCACCGGACGCCACTCGGGTCGGGGTATTACTCCTCCACGGAGCCGCTGCTCGGCGGCACACACGGTCAGCGTCTGCGCCGCATAGTCGGCGATGTCGGTGGCGACGTGCAGCGTGCCACCGATGCTCAAGCGGTCGACCAGCTGCGCGACTACATCGAGGCGGGCCAGCCGACGGTGGCGCTGCTTTTGCTTTGGCCACGGGTCGGGGAAGTACAGCCGCACACCCGCAAGCGAATCTCTCGGTATCCGTGGGAGCAGTTCCAGCACGTCGCCCTCCGTCACGCGCACGTGCTGCCATCCGTTGTCCTCAATGGCCTCCACCACGAAAGCAACACCGGGCGTATGAACGTCGAGCCCGATGATGGCTTCGTGTGGCCGGGCAGCAGCTAGCTCGATCAGCCCTTCGCCACCGCCAAAACCGATGTCGAGCACCACCACATCCGTGGAAGGAAAGAGCTCCTTGAAGCGCAACATATCGCCGTCTACGGACAGCGACCACCGGGCCATCAGCCGCTCGTAACGCTGTGCGCGCGTCGGTGGCAACGCACGGCGGCGCGGCTGAAAGCTGCGCGTGGGCGGATACGACGTGCTCACGGCAACCATGGCTATCACCGAGCGGACCGCCAGCGGCGCCAAAGTGCCCAGGATCATTCCGGCCCGATTGCAGCACACCCGTACCGCTAATGTCAGACAGGTCTATGGAACGCCAATCCCTACCCGTCGTCGCCTCGCTGATGGCAATCGGGTCGGGCATCGTGTGGAGCTTCGGTGCGATCCTCAAAAAACTGTCAGAAGACGTCGACGCGTTCCAATATCTGATCTGGCGTTCCATCGGCATCATCGTCGTGATCGAGATCCTTTCCGCCGTCAAAGGCCAACCGTTCCCGACCCTGCGGGCGTGGCGCAGCGGGCGATGGATGATGCTTGCCAACTTCGGTCTGTTCCTCGCTTCCCTCGCATTCGTGTATGCAGTCGACACGACGACTGCGGCCAACGCTGCCTTCCTTGGCTCGCTCACGCCGCTCGTCGCAGTGGTTTTCACTCGCTTCCTCGGCGAGAAGCTCTCCAAGTCCACCATCATCGCGATCGCTGTCGGCGTGGTCGGCCTGATAATCACGGTCTTCGGAGACCTCGACGCAGGCAACATGTTGGGTAACGCGTCGGCCCTCCTCGCCTCGGTCGGGTTCGCGGTTTATACCATCAGTGTGCGCTCAGACCCCAGTCGCGACTGGTCGCCGGTGCTCTCCGGTTACGGCCTGTTGATGATCGTGGTCTGCGGCATCGTTACCATTCTTCGCGACAAGCCCCTCGTTCCGGCAGGCGACGACATCGCTCGCGCTCTGCTCCACGGAGCGGTCTTCATCGTTGTCGGTACGTTGCTCTTCAACGCCGCCTCCAAGCAGGTGCCGGCCGTGCCGATGACCGTGTTCGCACAGGCCGAAATGGTCTTTGTCCCGATCTGGGGCTACTTCATTTTGAACGAGTCCCCTGCACCGCTGGCCGTGTTGGGTGGGGCGATCATCTTCGCTGCCGTTATCGGCAAAGCCGTCTACGACACCCGCGGCGGGCGCCCTCCGGAGCTGGTGACAGCGCCCGACGTTCCGCTGCTGTGATGGTCGCGCGAACGCGCACGCGCCCCGAACGTGACAATCTGGAGCAATGGTGACCTCCCAGTGCTGGCTGGTCAGCGGTGGCCACGTGTTGGCCAGTGCTGAGCGTGCGAACGATTATCGTTCGCGCGCACGCGGGCTGCTGGGCCGCTCCGGCGTCGAGGGTGCACTGGTGCTGCCGAAATGCCGCAGCGTGCACACCCTCGGAATGAAGTTCGCCATCGATGTTGCGTACCTCGATGCCGACGGTGTTGTGCTGAAGGTCGCACACATGCGGCGCCACCGCATCGGCATGCCGGTGTGGAAAGCAGACACCGTGGTGGAGGCGCAGGCGGGCGCCTTCGGACGATGGGGCCTGAAGGTTGGCGACCAAGTGGAGTTGCGCGAGTGACAGGAAAGCTGATTCTTGTCAGCACCCCAATCGGCAACCTTGGCGACTTGCCGCCGCGTGCCGTAGAGACCATGCGCGCCTGTGCGTTGATCTGCTGCGAAGACACGCGCCACAGCGGCAAGCTGCTCTCGCATGCGGGCGTCAGTGGCGTGCGCCTGGCGGTCGCCAACGAGCACACTGAGCTTGCTCGCACCGATGAGGTGCTCGGACTACTGGCCGTCGGCAGCGATGTCGCAGTAGTCACCGATGCGGGCACGCCCGGTATCAGCGACCCTGGCGCCCGCCTGGTGCGCGCCGCAGTGGATGCCGGATTCGTGGTGTCCGCCGTGCCCGGTCCTGCAGCGCTGGTGATGGCGCTGGTGATCAGCGGCTTCGATAGCACCCGTTTCGTCTTCGAAGGCTTCCTGCCGCGCAGCGGTCGCGAGCGCACCCAACGCATCGCTGAGGCGGCAGCCGAGCGTCGCACGATCGTGCTCTACGAGGCACCACATCGCGTCGAACGAACGATCGCCGATCTTGCTCTCGCGTGCGGTCTCGAACGGCGTATCGCGCTCACTCGCGAGCTCACCAAGCTGCACGAGGAAGTGTGGCGCGGCACCCTTGCAGAAGCCACCGCCCACCTGGCCGTCCGTGCACCGCGCGGGGAATACGTGGTCGTAGTGGAAGGTGCTCCGGTTGCTGATGCCGCCGACGATTCGGTCGTCCTGGCGGCGTTACACATGGCACTTGCGGGTGGCGTCGATCGACGGACGGCAATCGCTACGGTAATAGCCAACACCGGGGCGGCAAAGCGTCGGGTCTACGACCTTGCACTCACCATTCCCCGCTGAATTCTCTTCTTCACGACTCTCTACCTCGATACTTTCCGTTACACACCAAATGACTGACCTGCCCATCTACTCCGCCGGTCCGAGCGCTGCCTTCTTCGACCTCGACCGCACACTGATCAGTGGCTCCAGCGCGTTCGTACTGGGCGTCGCAGCCTGGCGTGGCAAGTTGGTGCCCACTCAACAGTTCGTTCGTGATGCGGCCGGTGCGGTGGCGTTCAAGTTCGCTGGCGCCAGCGACCAGACGTCCGAGGGCGTGCGCGACCGCATTCTCGGTGCAGTCAAAGGTGTTCGCCTCGACGATCTGGTCGCGCTCAACGCCGACATCGTGCCCAAGTTGATGGCGATGGTGCGCCCCGAAGCAATTCGGCTACTCGAGCAGCACCGTCACGCGGGTCGCGCCACGTACATCGTCTCAGCGTCACCCATTGAGCTCGTAGAGCCGTTGGCGAAGGCGCTCGGGATGACCGCCGGCATCGGCACGCGCGGCGCAATTGTCGACGGCGTGTACACCGGCGAACTGGCCGGGCCGTTCTGCTACGGCCCCGGCAAGGTAGAGGCAATCGAGGAACTCGCCCGCTGGGAAGGCCTCGACCTCGAGCAGTGTTGGGCGTACAGCGACAGCGCCAGCGACCTGCCCATGCTGGAGGCCGTCGGCCACCCGGTGGCGGTCAATGCCGACGCCAAGCTTGAGCGCGTCGCCGGTCAGCGCGGCTGGCCGGTCGTGGTGTTCAGCAAGCGGACGAAGGCCGTCATCCGTCGCAGTACACAAGCCGTCGGCGCTGTCGGCCTAGCCGCGGGCGGTTTTGCCAGCGGCATCCGCTGGGCACGCCACCGCTAACCCCCAGCACCCACCATCCGAGTGCCACGCAGCCAGTGCGAGTGCTAGCCGGCCATGCGAGTGCGCACTCGCACCCCGGGGTGCGAGTATCCACTCGGAGCAGGCTTACGCCAGCGGGGTGAGGCCGAGTTGGCGGGACTGAGCGACCAGGCGGCCAGCGCTGTCCCACACTTCGCCGTCCTCATTGAAGAAGCCGCCCTGCACGAACTGACTGCGGAACACGCACGACACTGGCCCCGGAGCGGGCACGCCACGCACATGCACCGTCAGCTCCACCGTGGGCACCCAGCCCGGCGGCATGTCGAGGTGGAAGACGGCCGGGGGAAACGCATCGCACACAGTCAACAGCGCGAGCGTGTCGATGGGGCGACCGTCGGCGAAGCCAAACCAGCCGGCAATCTCGGCGACGCCGTTGCGATCGTTCTCCACCCAGCCGGCGTGGTCGGGATGGATGCGAACGTCGAGCCGATCCATCATCGCGACGTCGACCATTCCCCGGCGGCGGCTGCGTGGCACGCAGTCCTCGAACGCTGGCAGCAATGGCGGACCCGACGCGAGGTGTTCGTAATCCGATCCTGGTTGGGAGAGGTCGCCGAACGCTCCCACCATCTGCAGCACCGGCTTTCCATCGGCGTGCATCTGGCCGCTCACGGTTGCGAACCGACGGCCGGCCTTCACCACGGCCGCATCCACTCGCACGGGCCCCGACTTGCCGGGCGAAAGATAGTGCGCGGTCACCGACACCGGGTCGGGGCGGCCGCTCACCGCCACCATGTGCCGCGCCGCCAGCGCCAGTAGGTACCCGCCGTTGGCGTTGCCGTTGATGTCCCAACCGGCGTGGATCTCGCCGGTACCGTCGACGCCTACGTGCGTTGCATCATCGAACTCACTCACCCCACCATTCTGGGCGAACGGTGAGCAGGCCAACGAGTCCGCTCGGCCCTGCCGACGAACGTCACACGGCGTCATTCAGTCACCGTGTCATCAATCTGTCGCACTTCACGCAGTCAGGCCATGACATGGCGGCGGCTGAGAGCGAGTGAAAGCGGTTGACCGTGGCCGTCAAGGCGGGCGTAGGCTGGCGGCCATGACGAATCAGTCCTTCACGCGTCGAATGTGCACCGGCTCCTGACCCAGCCGTTGTTCGCCGTTCCCTGAAAGGACCCTCTCATGTCTCGCTACTACCTCACCACTCCCATCTACTACGTCACCGCCAAGCCCCACCTGGGCCATGCGTACACCACCATCATCGGCGACGCGCTCGCTCGCTGGCACCGACTGCTGGGCGACGACGTCCACTTCCTCACCGGCACCGACGAGCACGGCCAGAAGGTGCAGGACTACGCCGAGGCCGCCGGCCAAAGCCCGCAAGACTTCGTCGACGGCGTTGCCCCGCTGTACGCCGATGCGTGGCGGCGGCTGAACATCACCAACGACGACTTCATTCGCACCACCGAGGCGCGCCACAAACTGGGCGTGGCCGAGCTGCTGCGGCGCTGTTACGACGCCGGCGACATCGAGCTGGATGTCTACAGGGGCAAGTACTGCGTGGCGTGCGAGGAGTACTACACCGACGACGAACTCGACCCGGGCGACCTCTGTAAGATCCACAAGCGGCCGGTCGAGTACTACGAGGAGGAGAACTACTTCTTCCGCCTCAGCCGTTACCAGGACCGTCTGCTGGCCTGGTACGACGCTCACCCCGGTGCAATCCAGCCGGAGTTTCGCGGCAACGAAGCGCTCGGCCTGATCAAGGGTGGGCTGCGCGACTTCAGCGTCAGCCGCACCAGCCTGAAGTGGGGCATCCCACTGCCGTGGGATGCAAAGCACGTTGCGTACGTGTGGTTCGACGCGCTGGCCAACTACATCACCGCACTCGGCTTCGGCGCCGACGATCCCACCAAGGCCGCCGAGTTCGAGAAGTGGTGGCCCGGCCGCCACCTCATCGGCAAGGACATCATTCGCCACCACTGCGTCTACTGGCCGGCGATGCTGATGAGCGCCGGCATCGAGCCGCCTGCTGGCTGGGCCGTTGGCGGCTGGCTCCTGGTTGGTGGCGAGAAGATGAGCAAGACCAGCGGCAACGTGGTCAACCCGCTCGACCTCATCGACGACATCGGTGTTGATGGCTTTCGCTACTACGTGCTCGCCGAGACCGCGTACGGCCAAGACGGGGACTTCACCTACGAGGGCCTGATCTCTCGCTACAACAGCGACCTGGCCAACAACCTGGGCAACCTGCTGTCTCGCGTCGCCACTGTGGTGGGCAAGAAGTGCGAAGGTGTTGGCCCCGCGCCTCGCTCCGATTCACCACTGGCGACCGCCGCCGCGACCGCGCTCGCCGGAACCATCGACGGCTGGGCAGCGATGCAACCGTCGAAGGCGCTCGACGCGACGTGGTCGCTGATCCGCGCCACCAACGCGTACCTCGAGGCCAACGAACCGTGGAAGACCGAAGCCGGTCCGGCGGTCGATGCGGTGATGGGCGACGCCTTGGAGGCGCTGCGCCTCGTCACCATCCTCGCCAGCCCTGCCGTGCCCGACACGTGCCAGGCTGTGTGGGAACGGCTGGGGCTACCCGGCCAGGTCAGCGATCAGCGCGTCCCTACCAACGCGCAGTGGGGCGGTTACCCCGGTGGCCTCACGGTCACCAAAGGCGATCCCCTCTTCCCCCGCCGCTAACGTTTCGCGCGTGGATGAGGCCGGATACATCGATACACATTGCCATCTCTACGACACTCGTGGGATGGCGCAGGCGGATGTGATTGCGGGGGCTCGCGCCGCTGGGGTGACGAAGATGATCACGGTTGGGTGCGATGCGGCCACGACGGCCAGCGCCATCGAGACAGCTCGCGAGTACGACGGCATCTATGCCACGGCCGGCCTGCACCCGCATGAGGCAACGTATGGCGTCGACAGCATTCTCGGCTTTCTCGACGACCCACAGGTGATCGCCATCGGCGAGTGCGGACTCGACTACTACTACGACCACTCTCCGCGAGATGTGCAACGGACGGCGTTCGCCGCGCAAATCCAGTTGGCCCACGAGCGGAAGTTGCCCCTGATCGTCCATACCCGAGATGCGTGGGCCGACACGTTCGACGTCTTCGCAGCAGAAGGCGTGCCGGAGCGCACGATCTTCCACTGTTTCACTGGCGGCCCCGACGAAGCACAACGGTGTCTCGATCTGGGCGCATATTTGAGCTTCAGCGGCATCGTCACCTTCAAGACCGCAACCGATCTGCACGCCGCTGCGCGCATGTGCCCGCAGGACATGATGCTGGCCGAGACCGACAGTCCGTTTCTCGCACCGGTCCCCCACCGTGGCCGCACGAACCAACCGGCGTTCGTCACCCGTGTGGTCGAGGCACTCGCCACCCTCCGCGATGCCACCACGGAGAGTGTCCGTCAGGCAACGGCCACGAACGCCTGCCTTGCGTTCCCCGCGTTACGTCCGTAGCATTTTCACGAAGTGATCGGTCGACGCGTGTCGGCACTCACCCCAGCACACTCATGATCGATCACGACCGTCGTCGCGTAGTTGTCGCCTCCGTCTTTACGTTGGTGGCTCTCCCCGCTCTGTGGGTGCTCAACCGCGAGTCCGCTGCCACGAGCGGTGCCCCGAATGTTGGCGCTGCCGGCGTCAATATCAAGAGCGGTGCCGATGCTGCACCGGATACGACCGCGTACGAGCCGGAGCCGCCGCTATTCGTTGGGGGTGACGAGGTTCCGGTGCCCCCGGCTGCCGTGATCGTCGCAGTCCCGCCGCCCACCGGCGCCAACCAGGTGACGGCCAAGGCCAGCTTTCATCGCTACTCCGCAGGCAGCCGTCAGTGCACCACGTTGCTGGCACCCGACGGCGCACTGTTGACGGTGGAGAACATCGACAACGGGCAGAAGACCACCTGCACGAACACGTTGGGGATGGCGATACCAGCCGGCGCCGACATCGTGCTGCACACAGAGGTCTTTGGCGAGATCGGCGACCTCGCCGATGCACCGCTGCCAGTTCACGTGAGCTGGTAGTCACGTGCACAACCGGGCGGCAATCGGCGAGCTTCTCGCGCGTGGCGGGCTGAGCCCGCGGCGCGACCTAGGGCAGAACTTCGTGGCCGACGCCAACACTGTTCGCCGCATCGCCCGCCTGGCCGAGGTCGGGCCTGATCATCGCGTTGTCGAGGTGGGTGCTGGCTTGGGGTCGTTGACACTCGCTCTGGCCGAGACAGGCGCCCAGATTCTGGCCGTTGAGGTGGATCGTGGCGTGGTGCCGCTGCTCCGTGAGATCGCCGAGCCGTACCCCAACATCACGGTCGTCGAGGCCGATGCGATGGAGGCCGATTGGTCGGCGCTGCTGGGCGACGAGCCTGGCTGGGTACTGGTGGCCAACCTGCCGTACAACGTGGCGACACCGCTGATCTGCGATCTGCTGGACGGCGTCCCGCAGATCGAGCGGATGCTGGTGATGGTGCAGCGCGAGGCCGCCGAACGGTTCTGTGCCACACCGCGCACGCCACAGTACGGCTCGGTCACCGTCAAGATTTCCTACTGGGCGACAGCGCGCATCGCCGGATACGTGCCAGCGAGTGTGTTCGTGCCGCGGCCGAATGTCGAGTCTGCGTTGGCCGACATTCGACGCCTGCCGCAGCCTGCGGTCGACGTGCCGCCCACCGATTTGTTTCACCTTGTTCGGACGGGTTTCGGGCAGCGCCGCAAGATGCTACGCCGATCGCTGGCCGAGGTCGTCGCTCCCGAGGTGTTCGAGGCCGCAGCCATCGACAGCCAGCGCCGCCCCGAAGAGTTGGACGTGTACGAGTGGGGACGGTTGGCCGCAGCATGGCGAGCAGCCCAATGACGACCGGCGCGCGCCAAAATCGTCGAAGTGACGCAATTCTCCTCCCAGGACCAGGCGCTGTGACAGAAAGGCGCGTCACTTCGTCCACCGGCATGACGGGGGCACGATGACGGCGGATGTCGTCACGCTGCGGGCGCCGGCGAAGTTGACGCTGTCGCTGCGCATCACTGGGGTGCGTGACGACGGGCTGCACCTGATCGACGCCGAGATGGTCGCACTCGAGTGGGCCGACACGCTCACCATCACGCCCGGCGGTAGCGGACTCAGCGCGGAAGGTCCCTACGCGGCGGGCATGCCGTTGGACGACGGCAACCTGGTGGCGAAGGCGCTGCGTCTCGCCGACTGCGAGGCAGCCGTGCACCTGACGAAGTGGATCCCTCGCGGTGGAGGCCTGGGCGGCGGCAGCAGCGATGCAGCCGCAGTGCTGCGATGGGCCGGCTACTCCGATGTCGTCGCGGCCGCCCAGTTGGGTGCCGACGTCAGCTTCTGCCTGGTCGGCGGCCGCGCCCGCGTCAGTGGCATCGGCGAGATCGTGGAGCCGCTAGACTTGCAACCGCTCGACATCACCCTGATCGTGCCGCCGCTCGCGGTCAGTACCCCGGCCGCCTATCGGGCGTGGGACGAACTGGGCGGGCCGCGGGCTCACGGCACCAACGATCTGGAGCCGGCAGCGCTGCTGGTGGAACCACGGCTGGCCGAGTGGCGCGACCGAATTCACGAAGCTGCCGGGATCCCACCCACGCTGGCGGGCAGCGGTGCGACGTGGTTCCTGGTGGGTCACCACTCCATCGCTGCGGCGCTGCCGGAGGCGATGGTGGTGCAAACGCGCACCGACCGCCAACAGCGAACTGCCGACGGTCGATGAACAGAATTTGGTTGTGGTTACAAAATGAAGCTGAGATCAGCCCTTGCCGCGCTGGCGCGCGTGCCGCGTACGGCGGAGCATCTTCTTGTGCTTCTTCTTGCGCATGCGCTTGCGGCGCTTCTTGATAAGTGAACCCATAGCTCGTGGGACGCTATCGGGCACACAGCACTCACCAAACCTCCGTGGCGAGACTGATGTGGTCCGATAACCTCGGATCCGTTCCTTCCGGGGTCGTTCAATGGTAGGACGGCAGGTTTTGGTCCTGCATATAGGGGTTCGAGCCCTCTCCCCGGAACCAATTGCTACGTGCGGGTGCGGTAGTGGTCGTTGAAGTGCCGGCCATCTCGGGTGTGCGGCGCATCCACACGCTGCCATCGTTCGTTGGACCAATGGCACGCTCCGTGTTGAGTTGCTCATCGAGGCCGAGGGCGGCGCTCGAATCGTCACCCAGCGACGACAGCGCTCCAAGGAGGACCACCCCGAACTGGCACGACGAAATTGGACCATTCCACAGAAATGTCACTGTCGGCGTCATAGACGCCACCCAGGCAACTCATTGCAGAGCCGGACCACGCGCGTGGCGCCGTCCGGCAACCACTGAGTGCACCATCAAGTAACCGGCACCCAGTGCCGATGAACTGGCGCACGTTCATCAAACGAGGGAACCTGTGGCTGCCGTAATTCTGAACGAACACATCGACAGCGACGAGATGCTCATCGCTCGATCTCGCGTCGGCGACAGCCACGCGTACGCGACCCTCTATGAACGACACCGTGCGGCGGCGCTGGCTGCTGCACGGTGTCTGACTCGTTCCTCCAGCGACGCAGACGATGTCGTCAGTGAAAGCTTTGCCCGTGTACTCAACGTCCTGCGCGGCGGCAAGGGGCCGCTGTCGGCATTTCGTCCATACCTGATGACGGTCGTCCGCAACACCGTCTACGAACGCACCCGGCGAAGTCGCGAGACCCCCTCCGATCTGATCAGCGACGTCGCCGACTTCGCCACCGCCAACGCCGCGGACCGCGACGCCGAGGCTCGCATCGCCCGCGGGGCCTTCGAGTCGCTGCCTGAGCGGTGGCAGCTGATTCTGTGGCACACCGAGGTCGAGGGCCGCAGCCCTGCCGAAGTTGCACCGCTGCTCGGCCTTGCCCCGAACAGCGTTGCGGCTTTGGCGTATCGGGCGCGGGAAGGCCTTCGCCAGGCATATCTACAGGCACACATCGGCACCCAACGCGACCTCCAGTGCCGCACATTCGGCGCCACCTTCAGCGCCTATATCCGCGACAGCATGCCCGCGCGAGAGCGCGCCGCCGTGGACACCCATCTCGCCGTGTGCGAACCGTGCCGGATCACTCTCGACGAACTTCGCCCCACGAATGAGCGGCTGCGCGTCCTGCTGATCTCCGCGTTCCTCGGAGTGCCAGCGGCCACCTATCTCGACGAGCTCGGCAAGAGCGCGGATGCAGGAACGCGCGCACACACAGCAGGACAGCGCGGTCGCGTCGCCCGAATGGTGATTGGCACGACTGTTGGTGTGGCTGTCGTGCTCGGCGGTGTCAGCTTCGCCGCGCGCAGCGACGACAACGGCACGCCAGCTGGATTCGCTGCGGCGTCGACCGTCAGCGCGACCACGCCCTCGGCGAGTGCTCCGAACACCACCTCGGCGTCGTCGACCACCGTGGCGAGCACCACTACCCCCTCGACCACAGCACCCACCACGACAGTCGTCGAGACCACCCTGGTGTCGACAAGTCTTGCCGTTGCTGTGGTGGGGCCTGCCCACATCCAGCCACCCGCGACCACAGCACCCACCACGACGGAAGCGGTGAGTACGACAACCACCTACCTGATTCAGAACCTGAAGATGAAGGGCACGCCCAATGGCGTCGGGGTGTCGGGTGGCACTGCCGAGGTCTTGGTCTACGTGGCGAACATTGGGGCCCACGACATCGCCAATGCACAAATCGCGTTTGGCCTCCCCGCTGGCTTCGAGGTCAAGCCGGTGTCCAGCGGCATCATCTGCCTGGCCGGCAGCAATTTTTGCTCCCTGGGGTTGATGCATCCAGGCGACGCGCTCTATTTCTCAGTCCAGATCTCGATACCGCTTGGTGCGATTTCTCCGATCGCCTGGTCGCTCTACGTCCTTGAGGGCACCTCGTCCTCAACCACCGATCCGATCGCGTTCGTCTGACCGGGTAGCACCGCCGACGATGTGACGCCACATCGTCAGCGCTTGACGATGGGCGGCAATGTCGTGAGCACGAACAAGTCGGGCGCCCCGCTGAACACTCGCCAGGTGCACGGCCAGGGTGCCTGCGACGCGATCCTCCGGACGCTCAACGCCGGCCAGCACACCGATGAATCGCTTGCGCGAGGCGCCGACCAGTACGGGGTGGCCGAGCGCGACCAACTCGTCGAGTCGGCGGATGAGCTGAATGTTCTGCTCGACGGTCTTGCCGAAACCGATACCCGGGTCGACGATCACCGTCGGTACGCCCTCGGCGAGTGCGAGCGCAGCATGATCCCGAAGGAACCCGACCACGTCGACAACGACGTCCTCGTAGTCGGCGTGCTGCTGCATCACAGTCGGGTCGTCGATAGGCATGTGCATCGCGACCGCGGGCACTCCGTAACTCGCAGCGACCGCTCGCATCTTCGGGTCGCGTAGGCCCGACACGTCGTTCACAAGACAAGCCCCTGCGGCCACCGCCGCTTCCGCAACCGCAGCGTGGCGGGTGTCGATACTGACTGCAACACCCGCAGCGGCCAGGTCGCGCGCAACCGGCACCACGCGACGTAACTCCTCCTCCAGCCCGACAGGCTCAGCCCCCGGCCGCGTGCTTTCGCCGCCGATATCGACGATGTCGGCACCCTCCTGCACCAGCCGCAATGCATGCGCGACCGCAGTGTCGAGCTCGTAGTAACGACCTCCATCGGAAAAGGAATCCGGCGTGACATTGACGACCCCCATCAACAACACCTCGTCGGAGCCGGTGAGCGCGGCGAGGAACTGATCGGGATTCATGGCCCAAGTATCACTGCTGTCCGGCGGCCTCGCAGCGAGTTGACCACAGCCAGTTCATCGCACTCGGCCAACTCGGCCAACGGCAGCATCCGCTCGCAGACGTCACCCGACTCCACCAACATCTCTCGCCCGATGCCCGGAAGGCCTCCGCTCGTCAGCGGCGGTGTGAACCATTCGTCGCCGAGGCGGTACAGCAGGTTGGTGATGGTGGTCTCCACCACTTCGCCCCGCTCGTTGACCAGCAGCACCTCGTCGGCCCTCGGGTGCGCCGATCGAGCCCGCTCGTACACCGCACGGCGAGTCGTCTTGTGGCACATGAAGGGGTCGTCGCTGCGTACCCTCGCCGTCGACACCGCTAGCCGAACAACCGGCGGTGCATCATTGAACTCGACGACTTCCAAGCGATGACGGCCGCGCCGATCGAGCACGATGCGCAGTCGGCGAGGCTGCTCGGGCAGCGCCAATGCGTGCACCTCGACAGCAACCACGGATGGATCGCACGCGAACCCGAAGTACTCGGCCGACGCTGCCAGCCGGCGCAGATGGCGAGCCAGATGGTGCGCTCCATCCGCGTCGAAGCGCAGCGTCTCGAACAGCTCGAAAGCGGGCCGCGCCGAACGCAACACGGCGACCTTCGACTCCAATTCGTCGTCCTCATCAGCCGGTACCGAGTCGTACGTGATGCCCCCACCCGACGCGAACTCCACACGTCCATCGGCCGCATCAATCACCGCGGTGCGGATCGCGACGCTCCAGATGGACGAAGGTCGTGCGCCAGCAACTGACGGCGAGATCATTCCGATTGCTCCGCAGTAGAGGCCGCGCGGCGACGGCTCGAGGCGAGCAATCGCGTGCATTGCGGCCACCTTCGGCGCACCCGTGATTGAGCCGCATGGGAACGTTGCCCGGAACACATCTGCCAGCCGAACCTCCGGCCGCAGGCTGGCCTGCACCGTTGAGGTCAGCTGCCACACCGTCTCGTAGCGCTCCACCCGGAACAATTCGGGCACGCTGACCCCACCGGGCGACGACAGCCGCGACAGGTCGTTGCGCAGCAGATCGACAATCATCACGTTCTCAGCACGGTCCTTCTCGGACGCACGCAGTTCCTCCGCCATCAGCAGGTCCGCCTCAGGTCTGCCGTGGCGACGACGGGTCCCCTTCATCGGCCGCGCCGTCACCGTCGCGCCGTCGATCTCTAGGAACAGTTCGGGCGACGCACTGGCGACCACTGCTTCACCAAGGTCAAGGAACGCGTTGAACGCTCCGCCCTGGGTGCAGACCATCGAGCGGTAGAGATCGAACGGATCCGCAACCAACCTGGCACGCACGCGATCCGTGAGATTGATCTGGTAGACGCCGCCGGTCTCAATCAGTTCGCGAACCTGCTGCACGCCATCTCGATACCAACGGCTGCCATGCGTGCGCACCACACCGTCGACGAACGGGCCACTGGTGGGCGCCTCCACCAGCGGCACTTCGCCGCGGGAGGCGAACGAGCAGAACCAGGCCAACGGCAGGGTCCCACTCGCTGTGGCGGGCGGGTACGCGGCGTCGAACGCACGAGCCGCCTCGTAGGTGACGAACCCCACCACCCACTCGCCGTCGAAGGCGGCAGCTTCGCCAGCCGCAATCACGCCGACGACATCGTCGATGTCGGTCGCCGCCCAGACCTGAGATGGTGTTGAGAATTCGTAGCCCACGCCGCGAGCAACGTCGTCGAGCCGCACGCGGCGCGGCATCCACCGTGTCGTGGTTGCGAGAGCGGTGCTAGTGGACGGCGTCGACACGGCCGTAGGTGGTGGTGCGCTGCTGAAGGCGACGGCCCAGCGGCGCCACCATGTCGGTGAACGTCGCCTCGGTCATCCCCTGGCCGTGCGCCGCGCCGGCGGCACGAGAGATGTTCTCGTCCATCAGCGTGCCACCCAGGTCGTTGCAACCTGCCTGCAGCAACTGCACTGCACCGGCCGCACCCATCTTGACCCACGACAGCTGAATATTGTCGATGAAACCGCGATACGCGATTCGCGCGACCGCATGCATCAGCAGGTTCTCGCGAAAGGTAGGGCCGCGGCGCGCGGCGCGCTGCAGGTAAATCGGCGAGGCCATATGCACGAAGGGTAGACCCACAAACTCGGTGAAGCCGCCAGTGACCTTCTGTAGTTCCCGCGTGCGGACCATGTGCTTCGCCCACGACTCGGGATGCTCGATGGACCCGAACATGATTGTGATGTTGGAGGCCAACCCGATCTCGTGCGCGGCCGCATGGCAATCCAGCCACTCGTCGGTGGTGATCTTGTCGGGGCACAGAATGGCGCGAACGTCGTCGTCCAAAATCTCCGCAGCGGTACCGGGAAGCGACGCGAGGCCCGCGTCCTTCAGTCGACCCAGATACGTGTGGAGGTCTTCGCCCAGCCGCTTGGCGCCCTCGGTGACCTCCAGCGCAGTGAACCCGTGCACATGCATGTCGGGCACCGCGCTCTTCACCGCGCGGGTGACATCGATGTAGTAGTTGCCATCGAAGCTGGGGTGAATGCCACCCTGCAGGGTCACTTCCGTAGCGCCTAGTTCCCACGCCTCGACCGCGCGCTGCGCGATGTCGTCAAGCGTCAGCAGATACGGCGTGCCACGCAGGTTCAGGCTGAGCGGGCCCTTCGAGAAGCCGCAGAACTTACACTTGAACGTGCACACATTCGTGTAGTTGATGTTGCGGTTGTGCACCCAGGTGATGGCATCGCCGACAGCCTCATGGCGCAGCTGGTCGGCCACTTCGGCAATCGCCACCACTTCCGGTCCACGTGCGCGGAACAGTGTCACGATCTGGTCGTGGCCGATCTCTTGGCCGGCCTCCACACCGGCCAAGACCTCTGCAATTGCACCGCTCGCGCGACCAGCGCGGGACGACGGCACCAGGACCGGCGGCAGGTTGGTCGCACCCGAATACCACTGCGTACTGCGGTGCCCAACCAGCACAACTTCGGCGCCGTCGAGCACGACATCGGCGGCAGTCACCTTCTCCGGCCAGATCGCGCCCGGGTCGTCGCGGCCCAGGCCCTCCGCATCGCTGCGGTCCATCACGCGGAAACGCAGTGACTTGTGCAGCCATTGCTCGGGCTTGCGCACAAACTCGGGGTAGATCGTCAGGCGTGGGGCGAGCGCGAACCCGCTTGCCTCGGTCACGTCACGCAAACGATCGAGACCCGGCCATGGCCGCTCAGGGTTGACATGGTCGAGCGTGACGGGCGAGACGCCACCCCAATCATCGATGCCCGCCTCCAGCAGCACGCCAAAGTCGTCACTGAGGTTCGGTGGCGCCTGCAGGTGAATTTCCGGTGGTAAAATCAGTCGGGCAACGGCAATCGCCCACAGGAACTCGTCCTGTGGGCACGGTGCCTCGTGTTGCATGCCGGTGCCCGGCTTGGGCAGAAAGTTCTGCACAATCACTTCCTGTACGTGCCCGAACTCGCGGTGCGACGCAACAATTGCATCGAGCGCCGCGATCCGGTCGGCACGCGTTTCGCCAATCCCCACCAGGATGCCGGTGGTGAACGGCACGCCTGCCCGGCCGGCGGCGGCCAACGTCGCCAGGCGCCGCTCGGGCGTCTTGTCGGGTGCACCGCGATGGCATGGCAGGTCGCCACGCAGCGTCTCGATCATCATCCCCTGGCTGGGTGACACCTCGGCCAGCAGCCGCAGTTGTGCCTCGTCCAGCGCGCCCGCATTCGCATGCGGCAACAGCCCGGTCTCCTCAAGCACCAGTTTCGCCATCGCGTGCACGTAGTGGATGGTGTTGTCGTACCCATTCTCGCGTAGCCAGGCGCGGGCGACCTCGTAGCGCTCCTCGGGAGCCTCGCCCAGCGTGAACAGCGCTTCGTGGCAGCCCATACGGGAGCCGTCCTTGGCAATTTTCAACACCTGCTCGGGCGAGAGATAGGGCGACTGCAGCCGAGCCGGCGGCTGCGCGAACGTGCAGTAGCCGCACTTGTCGCGGCACAGCATGGTGAGTGGAATGAAAACCTTCGGCGAATACGTGATGCGCGTTCCGTGCGCCGCGTCGCGCACCCAGCGCGCTCTCCCCATCAGTTCGTCGAGCGAGGCGGAGAGCAAATCCTGCGTCATTGCAGCACCCTATCCAATGCGAGTACCAAAACAGAACCCAGTCCGCCGAGCGCGGTTGTACGTGCACGCTGCGAAGCTCTGACCTTCGCAAATCGTTCGCCAGCTTTGACACACACGCGCGGATCACTCTCTGTGTCAAGGTTGGGAGGCGTCACCCCAGGTCAGCAGCCGACAGCCGTTACGTACAGCTGGGGGTAGGGGCGGGTACATTTCGGGGGGTGGCGACTGCAGCGACATCCCGAGCGCACGACGAGTGCGACGGCGCTGACGTCCACGACGATGCGACGACGCTGGAGCGCACACTCAAGTTGGTGGGCGATCGGTGGAGCATCCTCATCATCCGGGCGGCGCTGCGTGGTATTCGTCGGTTCGACGACTTTGCCGACGACCTCGGCATCGCCCGCCCCATTCTCACCAAGCGCCTGCAGCGGCTCGTCGCCGGCGGCGTGATGGCCAAGGAGCGCTACCAGGAACGGCCGCCGCGCTACGACTACCGGCTCACTCCTGCCGGCGTGGCGCTTTCACCGGCACTGGTGGCGCTCATCAAGTGGGGCGAACACCACCTGGCCGACGGCAGCGCCGAGATCGTGCTGGTCCACGCACCATGCGGCACTGAACTGGAACAGGGTTTTTGGTGCACCCACTGCGCCACCACCTTCGGCCCCACAGCCATTCGCGCGCTGCCACCCGTTGCCACACCCGCCGCGGGCGATAGAACGAAGACATGACAGTTTCGGCGATCGTGCTGGCCGCGGGCGAAGGGTCGCGCATGCGGTCTTCGCGCCCCAAGCCGTTGCACTTGATTTGCGGGCGCCCGATGGTGATGCACGTCATCCACGCACTGGAAACGGTGACCCCCGAGCTCACCGTTGTGGTCGTTGGCCACGGCGCCGAGCGGGTCACCAAGAAGGTGCAGGAACAGGCTCCCGACTGGGCACACCTGACATTTACCGAGCAGACCGTGCAGCGCGGCACCGGCGACGCAGCGATGGTTGGCCTGGGTGCGTTCCCCGGCGACGACCTGGACGACACCTCCACCGTCATCGTCTTGCCCGGCGACACGCCGCTGCTGCAACCCGCCACCATTGATGCACTCGTCGCCGCACACAACGCCAACGAGTACGCGGCCACGCTCATCACGTCGGTGCTCGAGTACCCCACCGGCTACGGCCGAGTCATCCGGGCGCCGTCAAAGACGGGCGACGGCCGGGTGCTGCGCATCGTCGAGCAACGCGACGCCAGCGCCGAGGAGCGGGCCGTGCAAGAGGTGTGCACCAGCATGTACGCGTTCCGCCGCGACCTCCTGGGCCCCGCGCTGCGCCACCTCAGCCCCGACAATGCTCAAGGCGAGTACTACCTCACGGACGTCATCGGGTCGCTGGCTGCCATGGGCCATCGCATCGGCTGTGTGCAGGCGCCCGAAGCGGAGACTCAGGGCGTCAACGACCGCTGGCAATTGGCATTGGCCGAGCGCGAGCTGCGCAGCCGCACCAACCGGCACTGGCTGCTCAACGGTGTCACCATGCTCGACCCACGCCAGACCTTCGTGGATGTGACGGTGCAGTTGGGTCGTGACGTGACGCTCTACCCAGGCACCATCCTGCAGGGCGACACCATGGTTGGCGACGGATGCGAAATCGGCCCCGATACCCGCCTGATCGACTGCGCAATTGGGAACGGTGCCACGGTGCAGAATACAGTCGGCAGCGAGAGTGAGGTCGGCAGTGAGGCGCGCGTCGGGCCGTACGCCTATCTTCCCAGCGGTAGTTCGGTGGCGCCCGGCGCAGTCACCGGTGCCTTCTACACTGCAACGGCCGAGACCAACGACGGATGACATGACTGAACACGGGGAAGCCATGGAAAAGGTCACAACGAAACGAATGTCGCTGTACTCGGGGCGCACCCACCCCGAGCTGGCACAGGAAGTTGCAGACCACCTGGGCATCGAGCTGGGCCACCCCGGCCTTGTCGAATTCGCCAACGGCGAAGTGCGTGCCCGGTTCGGCGAAAGCATCCGTGGGAGCGACGTGTTCATCATGCAGACCCACTGCGGGCACAACGGCCGCAGCATTAACGACTCGATCATGGAACAGCTGATCATGATCGACACCGCCTACCGCGCCTCGGCCAAGCGCATCACCGCCGTGTGCCCGTTCTACGGTTACGCCCGCCAGGACCGTAAGGCTGAGGGCCGCGAGCCCATCACCGCCCGCATGGTGGCCGACCTGTTCAAGTCGGCCGGCGCCAAGCGGATGGTCAGCATCGACCTGCACAGTGGCCAGATTCAGGGCTTCTTCGAAGGCCCCGTCGACCACCTGACCGCGATGCCCGTCCTGGAGAACTACCTGCGCCAGCACGCCGACGCTCCCGTCATCGTCTCCCCCGACGCCGGCCGAATCAAGGTGGCCGAGCGTATGGCGCAGCACCTCAGCGACCGCGGCGCCGACCTGGCATTCATCTACAAGCGTCGCCCGAAGGGCACCACCAACGTGGCCGAGGCGAAGGAAGTCATGGGCGATGTCGAGGGCCGCCTGTGCATTCTCACCGACGACATGATCGACAGCGGCGCCACCATCTGCTCGGCCGCCGACGTGCTGATGGCCCGTGGCGCACGCGAAGTGTGGACGATGGCGACGCACGGCGTGCTCAGCGGTCCGGCCATCGAGCGCCTGCAAAAATCGGTCATCAAGCGGGTTGTCGTCACCAACACGCTGCCGCTGGCACCCGAGAAGAAGATCGACAAGATCGAAGTGCTGTCTATTGCCCCGTTGATTGCCGACGCCCTCAGGGCCGTCTTCGACGACACCAGTGTCAGCGAGATCTTCGGCGGCGAAAACCAGTCCTAGCCTCATTTGATGCACCGGGCGTGGCCGTTCCGGCCGCAACCCAGGTAACATTTTTCGTCGTTCTGTAACGCTCTGATCGAGGCCTCGTCATGTCCAACACCAAGCTCGCCGCCCTCCCCCGCACCACCACGGGTTCCCCCGCAGCCCGCCGGCTGCGCGCTGAAGGGCACATTCCCGGTGTCATCTACGGCCAGGGCATGGCCCCCGTCAGCGTCACCGTCGAGCGCCGCGAGCTGCGCCTCGCCCTCAGCGGCCCGGCTGGCAGCAACACCGTGCTCAGCCTCGAGGTAGACGGCAAGAGCTACCCCGCCGTCGTCAAGGACATGCAGCGTCATCCGATCCGCCGCACCGTTGCTCACATCGACTTCCTGCAGGTCAATATGAACGAAGAGATCACCGTCTCGGTCGCCGTGCACATCGTTGGCGAGTCGAAGGCTGTTGCGGCCGAAGGCGGCCTGGTCGACGCTGCTGTCGACACCATTGAGGTCAGCTGCACCCCGAACAACATGCCCAACGCATTCGAGATCGACGTCACCGAAATGCAGCCCGGCGATGTCATCCGCCTCGCCGACGTGCCGATGCCCAAGGGCGTCACTGCACACGGCGACCCGGAAATGCCGATCGTCACGATCCTCATCACGTCGGCCGCCGAAGCCGAAGCCGATCTGGCCGAGGCCGCCGAAGGCGCCGCGGCTGACGAAGCCCCCGCCGCAGAGTGATCGCACGCCGGCGTGATCGACGCGATCATCGTCGGCCTGGGCAACCCTGGTAAGGACTACGCGCGCACTCGCCACAACGTGGGCGAGGAAACCATTGCGCTGCTGTGCAAGCGACTAGGGCTCAACCTGAAAGCTGGTCGTGACAAGGCACTCGTTGCCGAGGCACGTATTGGCGACAAGCGTGTCGTGCTGGCGTTCCCTACCACGTTCATGAACGAGAGCGGCCAGGCCGTTGGTGCACTGATGCGCCGCCACCGTGTCGTCGAACCTGGGCAGCTGATCATCGTGCACGACGAGTTGGATCTCGAGACCGGTGTCGTGCGTGTGAAGGCCGGCGGCGGGCTGGCGGGTAACAACGGGCTGCGCAGCATCACCCAACATCTGCACACGCAGGACTACCTGCGGGTACGCATCGGCATCGGCAAGCCGCGTAGCAAAGAGCAGGGCGCCGACCACGTGCTGTCCCGCGTGCCGAAGGCCGAACGCGAAACCCTCGACGTGATGATCGAACGCGCCGCCGACATCGTGGAGGTCGTCGTCGCCGAGGGCGCCAGCGCCGCCATGCAACGCTTCAATGGCCTGTAGTCTCCGACGTCGAGCATGCTGCTTGCGTCGCGCCCGGCACCCAGCCCCGCAGAACTTGGGCAATTCCACACCGGCTACGTCGTCCTTGTGCGTCGCTATTCGATTAGGTACACGGGAGCGAACATGACCAAGGGACAAGATGTCAGCCGCCGATCATTCATCGGCGGAGCAGCAGGTGGAGGGGCAATGTCAGCCGCACTTGCTGTACTCGGCCTTGAGGGCCTCGCGCGCGCCGAAGGTGAAGGTGGTGGCACGACCTCCGACACAGGGGGCGATACGTTCGGAGCGCTCGCACTTCCGCCAATCGCCGCACCCGGCGTTCGTATCGGCGTCATCAACCTCGCCGACACGTTGGCACTGACTTTCGGTGGTCCAACGAGTCATCAATACAACAACGGCGGCGTCTTCGTCACCGGTGGCTGGATCGACGCCGCTCTCGACCTCCCCGTCGGGGCGCGGCTTGTTCGCGTTGACGTCTTCTCAAGAACCTTCACCGTGGCCGCGGCTGTCAGCGTCACCCTCAACGTCACCATGGTCGGCGGCACGAACTCGATCGTTGCTCCAATGCCAATTGCATCGACACTTGGGAACGGGCAGGCCTCCTACACACCAGCCCCGCCGCGCACGGTCGCGCTCGGCGAGCGCTTCTATGTCGAGGCGTTTTGCAACTTGGCCGACAAGGTGTTTCTGGGCGCGATCTACCAGTACTACGACGCCAACCCACAACTCAACCTGCTGCCGGTGCCGATCCGCGTGTACGACTCACGCGCCGGCGCCAACCCAACCACCGTTGTCAAGGGTCAGCTCGCCAACAACGTCACCCGCGTCGTCGACTGCACCTTCGGTGGGGCCGTACCCGCGGGCGCAGCAGCGGCGATGGTCACCCTCACCACCGTTGGCACCGTTGGCGCGGGCTTCATGGCACTGTGGCAAAACGGACTGCCGTACCCCAACACGTCGTCGATCAACTGGGATCACAACGGCACCAACGTCGCCGTGACCACCGTTGTCGCCATCGACGCCACCGCCAAACTGATGGCGCTCACCGGCCCTGGCGCCTCCACCGACTTCATCATCGACGTCATCGGCTTCTACGCCTAACCGCACCGAACCGCACCGAACCGCACGGTGCGTGTCTCGGACTAGGGGCTGCTTCGTCGCGCCGATACCCTGGGCTGCCCCATGTCGCTCGCCTCGCTCCCCCGGTTGCTCCGCAACGAGCCTGCGCTCACGCAGGCGCTGGGCGACCCGACCGGCTTTGTGGCAGTACCCGAATCGGCGCGCGCATTGGCACTTGCCGCGCTTGCTCAGCTGGGCGACAAGCGGCCGCTGGTTGTTGCCTGCCCGACGGGTACCGACGCCGGCCAGCTCTACGACGACCTGGTGCAGTACATGCCCGTAGGCGAGGTGGTGCTCTTCCCTGCGTGGGAGACACTGCCCTTCGAACGAGTCAGCCCCAGCGTGGAAACGATGGGCCATCGCATGGAAGTGCTGTGGCGCCTGCGCTCGGCCGACCGCTGCCCGGCCATCATCGTCGCGGGCGTTCGCGCGCTCCTGCAGCGGCTGGGGCCGGGCACCGACGAAGCCGACCCCATCCACGTCAGTAAGGGCGCCATCCTCGACCCCGATGCGTTGATGGCGCAGCTCATCCAATTCGGCTACCGCCGCGAGGAACTGGTCGAGCACCGCGGCGAGGTGGCGCAGCGCGGCGCAATTATCGACATCTTCCCGTCCACCTCCGATGCCCCGATTCGCATCGACCTGTGGGGCGACGAGGTCGATCGTCTCACTGAATTCGCGGTCAACGACCAGCGCAGCACCCTCGACCTCGCAGAGGCGCTGGTCTTCCCGGCCCGCGAACTGATTCCCACCGAGGCTGTCCGCGCTCGCGCCGCTGGCCTGGTGGCCACCGAGCCGTGGGGTCGCGAGCACTGGGAGCGGCTGGCCGAGGGCACGCTGTTCGACGGCATGGAGAGCTGGCTGCCGTGGCTGGTGGACGGCGACCAGCTGATCACCGACGTGTTGCCCGCGACCGCGAAGGTGGCGCTGGTTGAGCCACGCCGCATGCGCGACCGCGCCAACGACCTGCTCGCCGAAGAGGACGATCTCGCCCGCGCACTTGCCGGTACGTGGGCTCGCGACGCAACCAAGACCTTCCCGCGGCTGCATGCCAACACCGATCGCCTGCTGGCCGATGGTCAGGCGATGTGGACCATCAGCAACGTGCCCGAGACCCCCGACTCCCCCATGGTCAACGCCATGGGTTGGGGGCCGGTGGTGGGCGATGGCGAGGGCTTGGCCGGCCGCCTGCGTGAGCTGCTCAGTGAGGGCTTTACGGTGGTGGTGGCCGCCGACGGCGAGGGCTCGGCGCAGCGGATGAGCACCCTGCTGTTGGACCGCGGCCTCAGCTTCAACTTGGTTGGTCCGGAGGCCAAGTTCACCAGGCCCGGCGGCTACATCACAACTGCGCCGCTGCACCGCGGTTGCAGCGTGCCTGCTGCCAAGCTGGCCGTGGTCGCCGAAGCCGACCTCACCGGACGCCGTCGCGCACATCGCAGGGCTCGCCCGCGCAAGCGGCAGGGAACGGGCCTGTTCGAAGACCTCAAGCCCGGCAACTACGTCGTGCACTACCAGCACGGCGTTGGCCAATACGAGGGAATGGTCAAGCGCACCATCGGCGGCACCGAGCGCGACTACCTGCTGCTGAAATACAAGGGCGGCGACAAGCTGTACGTGCCCAGCGACCAGATCGACGCGCTACGCCAATACGTCGGCGGTGAGATACCGGTACTGCACCGCCTCGGCGGCAGCGACTTCGCCAAGGCCAAGAGCAAGGTTCGCAGCGCCGTGCGCGAAATCGCGCAAGAGCTGGTGGTGCTCTACCAGAAGCGGGTCCACGCCACCGGCCACGCGTTCGGTATGGACACGCCGTGGCAGCACGAGATGGAGCAGGCCTTCCCGTTCGTGGAGACGCCCGACCAACGCAAGGCCATCGACGACATCAAGGTCGACATGGAACGCGCCTTCCCCATGGATCGTCTCGTGTGCGGCGACGTCGGGTTTGGCAAAACCGAAGTTGCTATTCGAGCGGCGTTCAAGGCCATCCAGGATGGCAAGCAGGTGGCCGTACTCGCGCCTACAACTTTGCTGGCAACGCAGCACGGCAACACCTTCGCCGACCGCTTCGCCGGCTATCCGATTCGCGTGGAAGTGCTCAGCCGCTTCCTCACCACCAGAGAAGCGAAGAAGGTGATCGAAGGCCTCAAGACCGGCGAGATCGACTGTGTCATCGGTACCCATCGCCTGCTGCAGGACGGGGTGGTGTTCAAGGATCTGGGGCTGCTGGTGGTCGACGAGGAGCAGCGGTTCGGTGTGCAGGCGAAGGAGGCGATGAAGAAGATGAAGCACAACGTCGATGTGCTCACCCTCACCGCCACCCCCATCCCGCGTACG
>JAYUCY010000054.1:0-4248 GCA_043740085.1 Ilumatobacteraceae bacterium | reverse complement strand
TTCGTTATGTCAGGTAAGGGTGGACTCCGTCGAGTGGCGTGTCTTGATCGCTACCGCGATCCGGTCGACCCCGACCGAGGAACGGCGAAAGTGGGTCGCGCGGCACACAGTTCACGCAGGGCGCGGTCGTGCCCGCGGTCGTGACAGTCACGCAGAAATGGCGGACACGGTCGCGATTGTCAAGGCGGTAGGCGGCTCGCGGCCGAGATCGCCGAGCCAGGGTCGCGAGTGCCGGCCACCACTCCCCTGGCCCACCCCCCACCGGCACGGTCGGTGCGCACCTCGCCCACAATGGTGCCTGGACGAGCCGCCGAGCGCGTCGTACGATCTGCGCAGCGGGCCGAACGAAGGAGAGCATCATGCTTCATCGAAGTCGGCACCTCCGGCGAACCACCCACACCCTCACGGTCAGCGCGTGTATGGCACTGGCATGCATCGCGCTACCGGTCGGCGTTGCCACCGGTGCTGCCGCGCCGACGGGAGCAGCCACTGCGGCTGACGTGTTTGCTCAACGCGGCGACAACTCGCTGCGTGTGATGCACGTTCAACAGCTACTCATCGCGGCCGGCATTGCGGTCCGCGGAGGGGTAGATGGTGCCTTTGGGCCGGGCACCGAGACCGCGGTGAAGCAGTACCAGGGCCAACGTGGGCTACCCGTCAACGGTGTGGTCGACGCGCCCACCGCGATCACGCTGGGCATACTTCCGCCAACGCCGATTCTGGCGCAGGGCTCAGGCGGTGCAGCAGTCAAGCAGGTGCAACGGCAATTGATTGCTCTCGGTATCCCCGTACGTGGCGGTGCCGACGGCTCGTTCGGTTCGGGTACGGCGAAGGCGGTGCAAGCCTTTCAAAGCAGCCGCAGCCTGAGCGCAACCGGCGTGGTGGATGCAGCCACGGCGGCGATCTTGGCGGAGGCTGCCGACACAGCGGCGACACCGACACCACCAGCGACACCGACACCACCAGCGACACCACCAGCGACACCGACCGCGGCCACATCGCCGACACCACCCGCGGCAACAGACCAATTGGCGTCGTTCCCGGTTCCTGCCACGTGTCGCTTCTGGGACACGTGGGGTGCCCCACGAAGCGGCGGGCGCAAGCATGAGGGCGTTGACATTGCTGCAGCGAGCGGCACGGCGATCTTCGCCGTACAAGACGGCAGAATCACGAAGCGTCAAGCCGACCATCAGGGCTCACGCCCTGGTAACGCGATCTGGCTCACTGCCGCCAACGGCACGTACTACTTCTACGGCCACCTCAGCTCCTTCGCCAAGGGCGTGGGAGTCGGCAGCCCGGTGCATGCCGGCGACGTCATCGGCTACGTCGGTTCGACGGGCAACTCCCTGATCCCACACCTGCACCTGGAAATTCATCCTGGCGGCGGCGGGCCAGTGAACCCGTACCCAATACTGAGGACAGCGAGTGACTGCTGATCGCAGTCATGAGCATGCGCTACGACCCCAGCGGTCAAGAAACCGTAAAGTTGGCGACAGCGCATGCCGAAGTAATGAACATGACCCGAACCCGTCGAGCCATTTCAGCGATGCTGTTCACAGTAACCACTGGCGCTTTCGTCATGGTGGATACTGCTCAGGCAGGCTCGCCAACCCCCTCCTCGCCAGCAGTGGCGCCGATGACGTACACCGTGCAGGCAGGCGACTACCTCTCGGGCATCGCCACGCGTATGGGTGTCAAGCTGAGCTTGCTGTTGGAGACCAACAAGCTCACCGTGACCAGCCTGATCTACCCCGGCATGCAGCTCCTCGTTCCCGCTGGTGGCGTCGCGCCAGCACCCGCGGCACCGGTGGTAGCACCGGCGCCCGCCACCCCTGCCCCCGCTATGACCTACACCGTGCTCTCGGGCGATTCCTTGTCGGGTATCGCTGGGCGAATGGGAGTCAAGCTTTCCACGTTGCTGGCTGCCAACAAGTTGACGGTGGCCAGCGTCATTCATCCGGGCGCACAATTGGCCGTCCCCGCCGGCGGAGTGCTTCCCCCCGCGGCTGCACCAGCGCCTGCGGCAGCTCCTACACCGACCCCTGTTGCAGCCGCCACCGACCTGCAGTACGTCGTTCGGTCCGGCGACTACCTCTCGGGAATTGCGCCGGCGATGGGCGTGCGCATCGTAGATCTCCTGGCAACGAACAAGCTGACGATGACCAGCCTGATCTACCCAGGCATGAAACTGGCGGTGCCTGCCGGCGGCAAGCTGCCAGCGGCCCCGGCCCCGGCGACACCAAACGCCGGACCAGTTGCCACTACTCCCGACGGCAGGATCGCTGCGGTCATCGCATTCGCTCAGGAGCAGTTGGGCGAGCCGTACAAGTTCAATGCGGCCGGCCCTGACAGCTGGGACTGCAGCGGCCTGACGTTGGCTGCGTACGCCGAGATCGGCATCTCATTGCAGCACTACAGCGGCTCGCAGATGACCAAGGGTGTTGCCGTCGACAGAGCAACCCAGTCAATCGTTGCCGGTGATCTGATCTTCCTCGAGACCAGCGTGGGCTCGGGCATCGTGGGCCACGTGGGACTTGCAATCAGCAGCACCCAGTGGATCCACGCGCCGCGCACCGGTGACGTGGTGCGCATTGGCAACATTCCCACGACGCGAGTGATCGCGATCCGGCGCCTGCTACCAGCCGCCTGAGTGCGAAGCGTCTCGGCTTAGCGAACGGCGACGAGATCGACGACGAAGACGAGCGTCTCGCCACCCTTGATCGCACCACCGGCGCCACGGCTGCCGTAGCCCAGATCGGGCGGAATGGTCAGCTTGCGACGGCCGCCAACCTTCATCCCCTTGACGCCACGATCCCAACCCTCGATCACCTCGCGAGCGCCGAGCCGGAAGTCGAAGGTGTCGCCGCGGTTCCAGCTGGCATCGAACTCTTGACCGTTGCTCCAGGCCACGCCGACGTAGTGAACGATCACGCGCTTGCCAATGATGGCCTCGTCGCCATCGCCGACGATTTCGTCTTCGATGAGCAGGTCGGCGGGCGGCTCGCCCTCAGGGATGGAGATGACGGGTTTGTCGGACATGGGCTGAAACGCTAGCGACCGAAAAGTCCGGCGGCGTGTATCTCGCGGTGGTGTATATCCAGTGCCATCAGAGGCGCTCCGTGCGGCATGCTCTTGCTAGTGGCAGGCCCGGCACTGTTCTGTCGTTGGCGGCGCCTTCATGAAGGCCCCCACGGCTTTACCCAGGTGCGCCTAGCACTGCTTGGGCTGTAGCCCCGACCGGGCTCATCCGCCAGCGGCGATGAGTGCCACTGCTACCGCCGTGGCACCGACGCCTATCCCCTGCCACCAGCGCATTCGCTCTCGGTTGAAGGCCACAGAGAGAATCACCGCGACCGTAGCGAACTGGCTGGAGGCCACCGATACCGGCCCCGTTGCGCCGCGTTGAAATGCCATCTGGAGTGCGCCGATGGCCACCAATCCGAGCATTCCTGCCACCACTGCGTGTCGTAGGCCGATACCGGTAGCGATGAATGGGTCGCGGCGCATGCTTCCGATGACGACCAACAGCGCGAACCCTGTGCCCCGCTGAGCGATCACCGGCGAGAGACCCGACGCCTTGGTGACCTCACCCATCAGAGTGAACGCCACACCAAACGCGACGCCACTGGCGATGCCCAGCAACGCACCCTGACGAACACTGCCCTCGCCACCGGGCGTGTACGAGGTGAGCACCAGCGCTACCAGCCCAAGTGCCATGCCAACCGACGCCCAGCCACTGGGCGTCACGCCGTGCAGTAGGTCCCAGACCACGGGCATGGTCGCCAACAGCACCGACGACAGTGGCGCAACGATGCCCATCCGTGCCACTGCGTAGCCGTGGTACAGCAGCATCAAGCCAGTGATCATTGCCAGGCCCGAGACCGCACCGATGATGGTGTCGTGCGCGATCCACCGAGAATCGACCAGCAGCAACAGCAGTGGAGAGAGTACCGCGCTCACTCCAACGGCGGTGCGCGTCACCGTGATCGACGGCGTCGTACGCGCCGACCGCGCCGCAAAGAAGTCAGAGCTCCCCAGCAGCAGGGCCGCTGCGATCGCCAACGTCAGCGCCACGGTCATCGTCCCGCGACGCTACAGGGTGACGGAAGCGGCGCACTGACCCGGTCGACCACCTCGGTCACCGAACCACGGCCAGCGGTGGCGTACACCGGCCGCCTCAGGCCGCCTGAGCTGCTGGTGGCCCGGTGTGCATGTGGGTGCCGTCTGGGCGGGTGATCATCGTCCACC
>JAYUCY010000053.1:0-4253 GCA_043740085.1 Ilumatobacteraceae bacterium | reverse complement strand
GTTGGGTAAGCCGATCGCGATGGACGAAGGTCTTCGTTTCGCTATTCGTGAGGGTGGCCGTACTGTCGGCGCCGGCCGCGTCACCAAGATCACCAAGTAAATTCTTCAAGTAGTCAAGCCGCCCAGGTGAGAGCATGGGCGGCTTTCACAAGGGGCTCGCCGCCCCACCCGGACCGGAGGTCCTGAAATGGCAAAGAACGACAAGAGGGTCAAAATCACCCTCGAGTGCACCGAGTGCAAGAACCGCAACTACATCACGACGAAGTCGAAGATCAACGATCGCGAGCGACTCGAGATGAGGAAGTACTGCAATCACGATCGGAAGCAGACGATGCACAAGGAGACCCGCTAAACCCGCGGGTAGTACCTCGACGGGCGGCTGGTAGCGTGATGCACCGCCCACAGAGGGCAGTAGCTCAGCTGGTAGAGCAACGGTCTCCAAAACCGTCGGTCGGGGGTTCGAATCCCTCCTGCCCTGCCCAATAATCCACCCGCAGCACTGGCGTTTGCCCAGTGCAGAACCGAGTGAACGAATGTCACTGGATGACCTCAACCGAGAGCAGAAGCGGTCGCTGAAGCGATCGGGCGACCTGAATGATCAGGGACAACCCACCCGCGCCCCTGCTCCGGCGAAGAGCGCAAAGACCGAAAGAGTTGGGCCCGCCCAATACCTACGTGAAGTGCGCGACGAGATGCGCAAGGTCGCGTGGCCGAAGTGGCCCGAAGTCCGCCGCTTCTCGCTGATCGTGCTGGTCACGGTGGTCATCTACACGGCCTACGTCTTTGGCCTGGATTCGTTGTTCGGTGTGTTTACAGGCTGGTTGTACGACTGATTATGACGAACGAACTCACCCCCCCCACCGACACCGACGTGCTTGACGCCGCCGTTGAACTCGACGCCGTTGCTGACGACGCAGTTGCTGACGACGACGACACGGTTGACGTCAGCTTCGACCTTTCCAATGAGCCCGCCGCTGGCGGCGAGGCTGTGGAAGCGGAAGTCGTTGTTGACGACCCGTGGACCAAGCCCGGCCAGTGGTACGTGGTGCACACGCAGTCGGGTTACGAGAAGAAGGTCACCGCCAACCTCAGTGCTCGCATCTTGAGCATGAACATGGAGGAGAAGATCTACGAGACCGTCATCCCCATGGAAGAGGTCGACGAGTTCAAGAACGGTCGTAAGCAGACCGTTCAAAAAAAGGTGTTCCCCGGCTACCTGCTGGTTCGTTGCCAGATGGACGACGACAGTTGGTACTGCATCCGCAACACGCCCGGTGTCACCGGTTTCGTGGGGCAGAGCAAGCACGGCCAAAAGCCCACGCCGCTGTCGCGCCGCGAAGTGCAAACATTCCTCGCCGCCAAGGGCGATGGTACGGGTGGCATGCCCACTCGCAAGAAGCCCAAGCTCGATTACGAGGTGGGCGAGAGCGTGCGGGTCAAGGAAGGCCCGTTCGCCGATTTCGCCGGCACGGTCGCAGAGATCAATGCCGATCATATGAAGCTCAAGGTACTGGTGAACATCTTCGGTCGCGAGACCCTCGTGGAGATGGACTTCAGCCAGGTCAGCAAGCTGTAGGTGCGGCTCTCGTAGTCGCAGCACCACGCACACAAACAGGAAGTAGTCAGTCATGGCAAAGAAAAAGGTTGCTGCGATCATCAAGATCCAGATTCCCGCAGGCAAGGCCACCCCGGCCCCGCCAGTGGGTACCGCGCTCGGGCCGCACGGCGTGGGCATCATGGACTTCGTGAAGCAGTACAACGCTGCCACCGAATCCCAGGTCGGCACCATCATCCCGGTGGAGATCACGGTCTTCGAAGACCGCACCTTCACCTTCATCCTCAAGACGCCGCCGGCACCCGTGCTGTTGCGTCAGAAGGCTGGTCTGCCGAAGGGTTCCAGCACCCCGGGCAAAACCATCGTTGGTTCGGTCACCGAAGCCGACATCGAAGAAGTCGCCAAGATCAAGATGCCCGACCTCAATGCGTACGACCTTGAGGCCGCCAAGCAGCAGATCCGCGGCACGGCCCGTTCCATGGGCCTCAACGTCAACGCCTAATACCGCTGGCGCCTCGGCGTCACACACCACCAATCAACACACCGCTCGTCCGGGATCACCTCGCCCGGCGGCGCAACCCCTGAGGGAGACAACCATGTCCGGCAAGAAGTACGCCGACGCAGTAAAGAAGTACGACCGTGACCAGCTGTTCACGCCCACCGAGGCGTTGGCAATGGTCCAGTCGTTGGCAAGCGCCAAGTTTGACGAGACCGTCGAGATCGCTATGCGTCTCGGCGTCGACCCCCGCAAGGCAGACCAGATGGTGCGCGGCACCGTGGCTCTGCCCAGCGGTACAGGTAAGGACGTCCGCGTTGCAGTGTTCGCCTCGGGCGAGGCTGCCCAGGCCGCTCGCGACGCTGGTGCCGACATTGTCGGTGCCGACGACCTGGCTGCGGAGATCGAGAAGGGTGTCTTCAATTTCGACATCGCCATCGCTACTCCCGACATGATGCCGCTGGTCGGCCGCCTCGGCCGCACGCTCGGGCCGCGTGGCCTGATGCCGAACCCGAAGACTGGCACCGTGACGCAAGATGTCGCTCGCGCCGTCGCCGAGTTCAAGGGTGGCAAGGTGGAGTATCGCACTGACCGCTACGGCAACGTGCACGTGCAGCTGGGCAAGGTCAGCTTCACCCCCGAAGACCTCGAAGCCAACTTCCGTGCCGTGCTCGACGAGCTGCAGCGTGCGAAGCCGGCCTCGGCCAAGGGTCGTTACCTGCGCAAGATCACGGTGTCCAGCACACAGGGCCCTGGCGTGAAGGTCGACACCAACCGCCTCCGCGTCGAAGTCTGAACAACACCGTCTGCACCAGAGCTACACCGCTGAGGTAGTGCTCGGGTCATGTCGATGTGGCCGGGTCGACCCATCTGGGCTTTCCCAGAACCGAACGTCACCTTCTGGGAAAGCCCGATTGAGCCAACACCGCGCCGGGCCCGGTGGCGTCGGTGCCGGCGACCACCGCCCCATGCGAAAAATGGCACGTGGTGATAGTGCACTTGGCCGTTAGCCTTGCGGAGTTAGTAACCGGTCGCTCGCCGTAGACCGCTGGCCCTCCCCACGGGGGGAGGATTAATGGGAAGCATCCCGCCAGCCGAGGTGAATACTTTGCCCGGATCGTTCACAGGTTTCTCCTGCCGTTCGCTCCTCGCGGTGTTCGCTGCAAAGCGAGCACCTTCGAGTTGAGCGAGAGGAGGTGTACATGACTACAGAAAATCCCCGTGCAGAGAAGGTCGCGGTGGTCGATGAGGTCGCTGCCAAGCTGCAATCGGCTGACGCCGTGATCATCACCGAGTACCGCGGTCTCAAAGTCGGCCAGTTGGCTGGTCTACGTCGCCAGTTGCGCGATGCCGGCGGCGAATACAAGGTGTTCAAGAACACGTTGGCTCGGCTGGGTGCCGCGAAGGCAGGTGTGGAAGGTCTCGACGAAATGCTGTTGGGTCCCTCGGGCATCACCTTTGTCACCGGCGACGTTGCCGCGGTCGCCAAGGCGCTGCGTGACGCAGCCAAGGCAAACCCGTTGCTCGTCATCAAGGGTGGCGTCATGGGCGGCACATTGTTGTCGGCCAAGGACGTCGAATCCCTTGCCGAGCTGCCCAGCCGCGAGGTGTTGCTCGCAATGTTTGCGGGCGCACTGCAAGCGCCATTGGTCAAGACCGCAGGTCTGTTGCAGGCATTGCCGCGCAACTTCGCCTACGGCCTCAAGGCGCTCATTGATCAGAAGGAAGCTGCGTAAGCAGCGCCTCGCGGTGGCGCTGCCGCCGCACCCCACGCAAGTACACACAAAAACTCACTAGGAGAAACCGCAATGTCGAAGGAAAGCATCCTCGAAGAAATCAGCAATCTGACCGTCATCGAGCTCAAGGAGCTCCTTGATGCGTTCGAAGAGAAGTTCGGCGTCACTGCCGCTGCCCCGGTCGCTGTTGCAGCCGCTGGCGGCGCTGCTGCTGCCCCGGTCGAAGAAGAGAAGGACGAGTTCGACGTCATCCTCAGCGACGCCGGTGCCGCAAAGATCCAGGTCATCAAGGTCGTGCGTGAGCTGACCAGCCTGGGCCTGAAGGAAGCCAAGGACCTCGTCGACGCCGCCCCGAAGGCCGTGCTCGAGAAGGCCACCAAGGAAGTTGCAGAAGCTGCCAAGGCCAAGCTCGTCGAGGCCGGCGCCACCGTCGAAGTCAAGTAATACCGGCGACCGCAAGGTCGCT
>JAYUCY010000052.1:0-10008 GCA_043740085.1 Ilumatobacteraceae bacterium | reverse complement strand
GATAGAGGCGAACCAGGTCCTCTTCGTCCCGTTCCACGCGATCTTTCGCCACGACTGCTCCTCAACAACTGAACGACTGGGAAAACCTGAACGACCTGAACCTGAACGGACCTCAACCTGAACGACCTAAACCTGAACGACCAAAACCTGAACGACAAACACTTGAACGACAAACACTTGAACGTCAAACACTTGAACAACTGGCCCGTTTCGGCCGGGCTGCCCCGGCCGGTGAGGCGCTCACGATACCGACGCGTTCCAGCCCCTCACACCCCGTGCACAGATTCACAAGGACTATCGATGACAGTGATATGAGACCGTCGAGTATCGTTTGCCGCTATGGAAGAGCAGCTCAACAGCGATTTGCCGCCGCACGCAAGGCCGAACGATGTCGAACTGTCCATTGTCACCATGCGCTTCGACGCAGCCGACGCGGCCGCGCTGCTGGCAGTGCTGTCGAAGTATGTAGTGCTGACACGCATGGAGCCCGGCTGCCGCAACATCGACCTGTGCTGGTCGGTCACGCAGCCCGGTCGTTACCTCCTGATTCAAAAGTGGAGCTCGCCAGAAGTGCAGCGCGCACACTTCGACAGCCCGGGAATGATCGAGATGGCAACGGCCTGCACCGGCCTGCTCAGCGCCCCGCCCGACATCGACCTGTGGGACGGCCCCAGCGCTCACGACCTGCGCTGAAGCCACGCTGAAGGCGCCGCCGGCGGTTCGTGCGTGCAACCGGGCAAGGGCAGTAGCGTTTGACGCATCAGGTCTCTGTCGTAGGAGATGTTGTCGTACACGATGTGAAGGGAGTCTTCAATGCCCAACCCAATGATGAATGACAAGGCAGTCGAGGAGGCCGCGAGCGCCGCCGGTTGGGGTGCTCCCACCGTAGCCGCGCGGTCGACCGTCATTCCCGGCACGCCGATTGATGACGGCCCGATCAGCGGCTGGCAAAGCGGCCTGATGACCATCCGCGGCACGATGACTGCCGGTGGCGTCCTGCTGGTACTGCTCCTCGGTTCGGCCTCGTTCGGCTGGGCAAGCGCGCCCGATTCCGGCCGGGGCGCCAGCGGTTTCCCGGGCATGGCACTGGTGGCGATGCTCGTCGGCTTCGGCTGTGCGATCGCAGTGCACTTCAAGCCGATGATGGCCAAAGTGCTCGGCCCCATCTACGCACTCGCCCAAGGCTTCTTCCTCGGCGTCATCTCCAAGGCGTACAACGTTGCCTACGAGGGCATCGTCGTGCAGGCGGTCGGAGCCACGCTCGCAGTGTTCGCTGTGATGCTCTTCCTCTACCAGTCACGCATCATCAAGGTCACCGATCGGTTCCGCCGCATCGTGATCATGGCGACCATGGGCCTGATGGCCTTCTACCTGATCTCGATTGTGATCAACCTGTTTGGTGGCTCGGTGCCGTTCCTCCAGTCGGCTAGCCCGCTGGGCATTCTGTTCAGCGTGTTCGCCGCCGGCCTGGCAGCGATGATGCTGGCAGTCAACTTCGACACCATCGAGCGCGGCGCCAAGGCCGGTTGGCCCAAGGGCATGGAGTGGTACTGCGCGTTTGGTCTGCTGGCCACTCTGGTCTGGCTGTACCTCGAGATCCTGCAGCTGCTCGCCAAGCTCAACCGCCGCTGAGGCGGCCTGGCCGGCGGAGCTACAGCGTGTGGAGGAAGCCGAGCAATGCGTCGTTGAACGCGGCTGGGGTTTCTTGCTGCACCCAGTGACCCGAGGCAGGGATGATGCTCTCGCCCCGGTAGTCGGGCAACACGCCGCGCATGCGCTCTGGGCCGGTGGGGTCCATCAGTCGGACCACATCGACCTCGCCAGTGATGAAGTAGCTGGGCATGGTCAACCGGTCGGCTCCAAGGCCGGTGGCACGGACTGCATTGGCATCCAGGTTGCGGTACCAGCTGACAGGACCGAAGAAGCCGCTGTGAGCGAACTCGGCGGTGTAGGTGGCGAGGTCGGCCTCCGTCAGCCATGCGCCCTCCGGCCCCATGTAGGGCGTCGCCGGCGGCGTGGCCATCATCGTGAGAAAGCCGGTGCCCTCCATCGGCGGCAGCTCGGTGGGCATCTCGCGCCCCGCTGTCGCAGCGCCGGACGCGCCGTACAGCATGTGGCTCATCGTCGTGCCGGCGTCGGCGCCCAGCTCGTCCTCCGGCGGGCCGACCTTTTGGAAATAGAGGATGTAGAAGAAGCGGTCGCCATAGACCATTTGCATGAGCTGGGTGGGCGGCCCAGGCCAGTCGACGTAGGGCACGCTCACACCCACGACCGCACGAACGCGCTCGGGTTGGTGGCGAGCGGCTTCCCACACCACCATCGAGCCCCAGTCATGGCCAACGAAGACGGCGTCGTCCTGGCTGTAGTGGTCGAGCAGTCCGAACAGGTCGCTGGTCAGGCTGTCGGTGCCGTACGCGTCGATGGCAGTCGGCGCGGTCGAATGGCCGTACCCGCGCTGGTCGGGGGCGATCACGTGGTAGCCGGCAGCGGCCAGCGGGTTCATCTGATGGCGCCAGCTGTAGGCCAGCTCGGGGAAGCCGTGGCTGAGCACCACGATTGGGTTGCCAACCTCGCCGGCCTCATGCACGACAAGCTCGATGCCGTTGACAGCGATGGTGGACACACGGGTCTCAGTCATCGCGACATCATGTCGCGCGGACCCCGCCGCCCGGGGCCAGACGGTAGCGCGTCAGGTGGGGGCGAGTGCGGCGCACGCGGTGCTGATGGCTTCCAATTCGCCCCACGTCAGCGCGTCGGCCGACCAGATCTGGGCGAACGCAGCGTCGGCCGCGTCGGTGAAACCGTGGCGGTTGCGGAAGTTGTAGATCCACCGCTGCTGGTTCACCTTCAAGCCAAGTCGGCTGAGGCGACCGGCGCAGTACGTCTCCCACGCGGCCATCTGGCGCAGGGCCAGATCTTCGTCGTTGGGTGCCTCACCGAAACCTCCGTGCAACCGGTCGCGCACGCGCAACAGGATGCGGCCAAGGTTGATGGAGGTGGCCACTTCGCTCTGCTCGCGCGGCCGCTTCGAATCCTCGAACGCACCGCTCTCCACCTTGATGTTGATGGTGTCGTCAGGCCCGGTGCCAAAGGTGGCGCTGACGCGGCCGAGCGGGGTGGTCTCGTCAATCTCGATGTGCAGTGGCTGCTGCATGTCCAGCGATGCCGCTAACTCCTCGGCAACGCGCGACACGACGGCACTGTCGAACTTCACGAAGCGGAAGGTCTGCGGTGCGACGGTAACGGTCATGCGTCGGTGAGCTGCTCAGCGGAGAAGGCTTTGCGCTCCTCCAACGCTTTCAGGCTGACGTCGGCAATCTGCTCCACCTCGGCGTCAGTGAAGCCTGCGAGTTCGCGGAAGCGACGAGCCAAGCCGATGGGCGACTCTTTCGAATCGCTGCGAGTGCCGCCAAAGGAGAAAATCTTGTCGACGACGCTCTGGAACTCCAGCGCCTTGTTGCGCCGCTCGGGGTCATTCTCGGTGATGCGGCGCAGCCAGTCGCTGCCCATCTTCACGTGGGTCACTTCGTCGGCCAACATCCAGTCCTCGCAGAACTCGAGGTACGGGTCGCCGGCAAGATCGCCGAATTCCCTCATCGTCGTGAACACGTCGATGGCCAGGCCTTCGAGTGCACGATTCACGCCAGCGAGGCGCAACACCGGGTCGTTGCTGCACGCCACTTCGAACAGCACCGTGTTCTCGGCGAACTGACCGATCTCGGTGCCCATCCAATCGCTGAGCCTGACGCTGATCTCCACATGTCGTGCTTCGTCCCACGCCTGGCGAGCCATATCCAGCTTGAGTGCGAACGGAATACTGTCGGGGGTGTCGCCGCCGCCGACCTGGAAGTCGTGGCACGTGCGGCCGGCGCCCTCGAGCGCCTGAATCTCGCCGACGAAGATGCCGTGCATCAAGCTGCGCGCGGCATCGCTGGCGTCGGCTCGGTCGGGTGTCAGCCGGTTGGTCTTGGGTCGCTTGCCGGGCGTCTCGGAGAGCAGGGCGCTGCGCGGGTCGGCCTCGCTTTGGCGCATGTTGATTTGGGTGAACCGCTCGTCGCGGGCCAACTCCTCAACCGGGAAGAACTGCCTCATTGCGGGCCCCCAATGCTGCCGACGCCGGCAATGCCGCCGGCCTCCACCATCAACTTCTCCAACTTCGCCTGGTGTGCCGCCGCACGATCGACTTCTTCGGGTGTTTCGATCAGCGACTGAATCATCATCTCGCCATCGCGCCAGTCGTCGAACTCGTCGTGCAATGCGAAGTTCAGCGAACGAATGGTGGGGGCGTCGGTGATCTCGCTGGTGTTGTTGCGGTGGTACGTGTAGGCGGCGATGAAGTGGGGGATGAACACCCGGTATACGCCGACCAGCTTCTCGATGGTTTGGTCGGCGGCTTCGGGCTCGGTGAGCGCCTCCACGAAACGCACCAGCGCCTCGTTGGCCGGCACGGTCAGCCGCTCCGGGTTCATCTCACGCAACTCCGGCAGACGCTTGTGCCACAGCTCGGCGTGCCATGCGTGGTGGTAGCAGTGCGTGCCCATCCGCATCTTCACGTCGAGCTCGGGCACCGTTGCCACCCAGCCACCGAGGGCTTCGAAGAGCTTCATCTCGGCCCATTTGTAGTTGCCGACGCGCCGAGCCGTTTCCTCGACGTCGAAGGTGCCAGGCAGCTGCCGGCGGTCCCACGGCGCAAACGGCGCTCTCGGCTTGTACGGATCGGCCACGGAAACCCCCTCCAGTGGTGCGCCGTGTCGGCGCAGACAATGGTCGGCACACTACCCGCGCCAGGCGTATTCGGCTTCACCCAACGCAGTGGCCGGTGGCCCGTCGTGGAGGTACTCCAGCAGCATCCCGCGCCATGGCGCCTCCGCCTCGAGTTTGCCGAGGATTGCGTTGACGCCCCACACGACACGATCGAGAATCACAAAGCTGGGCGGCATGTTGAGGCGCTCGATGACTCGGGCGTGTGGTCCCTTCACGTCGATGATGGTGGCCATTGCCCGCTTGGTGAAGTCGCGGGTGTACGCAAACGTGTCGGTGAGGTACGGCGTGTAGGGCGTGCTCACGTAATCCCACACCGTCTCGGCCTCCAGGCCGTGGCCGGCCTGGAGGAACCCAACCGCCTCCATCGCCGCCATCAGTTGTTCGGGGTTGCGATGCACGATGACGGCCTCCAGCGTGGGCAGCAGCTGCCCCCACTGGCCGGGCGTCCAACGCTTCACCAACCCAAAGTCGAGGAAGGTCACATTGCCATCGATGGTGAAGCGGTAGTTGCCCGGGTGCGGGTCGCCGTTGAACGCGCCGAGGTGATGCACCGCGTACTGCGTGAACCGCCAGATGCATTCACCCGCGCGCTGCTTGGCCGCTGGGCTCGCGCTCGCGAGGAACTCGGCAAACCCGATGCCCTCCACCCACTCGGTGGTCAGTACGCGCTGTGTGCTGGTGGCCGCGACAACGGCGGGGATGCTGACAAACGGGTGACCCGCGAAGTGGGCAGCGAACTCACGCTGGTTGTTGGCCTCCAGCCGATAGTCCAGCTCGTCGCGCATTCGGTCGCGAAGCTCGTCGACCAGACCTTTCGTGTCCAAGCCCTTCAGTGCGAAGGCGCCGACCAGGCGGTACATGCCCTCGGTGTTGTTGAGGTCAGTCTCGATCGCGTCGCCTACACCCGGGTACTGCACCTTGACCGCAACATCGCGTCCGTCGCGAGTGACCGCGCGATGCACCTGCCCAACGCTGGCCGCCGCGACTGGCATGACTTGCCAGTCGAGGAAGATCTTCTGCGGCGCAGCTCCCAGTTCACTGCGCACCACGCCTTCGGCAGCGGCTGGCGACATTGGAGGTGCGTCGGCCTGCAGGGTCGCGAGTGCCGCCTGAGCCTCGGGTGGCAGCGCCTCAACAATGAAGCTGAGCAGCTGTCCAAACTTCATCAGCGCGCCCTTCATGTTTCCCAGCTCGCGGGCGACATCCTGCGCGCTGCGAATCGCGAATTGGTTGTCCAGTTCCTCGTGACGCGCCGGGCCGGCGACCAGCCGCTTGCTGCGATGGACGACGAAGCGCGCCCCGTTGCGCGCCATCAGCCGCCAGACCCGCACGGTGCGCCGCGCACGCAACAGGCGAGCGCTGCTCACCGGGTCAGGCGGTGCCCGTGCGGCGGGCGGTGGGTGTGGCGGCCAGCAGATCGGCCGTCAGTTCCACGCCGGTGACCTCATCGGTCCAGTAGGTGCCCGCGTCCAGGCGGGTCAGCGCCACCTCGACGTCGGCCAAATCGCGCTCGATGCCGTCCAGATCGAGCGGTGCGTCGACGGCATCGGGGTCGGTGGGCGTTTGCTCGGTGTCCATTGAGTGAAGGTTAGCGATGGACCGGTGCGACCCGCCCAAGCATGGCGTATGGTGCGGCCGTGGCACAGGTACGGTTGGAACAGGTGACCAAGACCTTCGGCGAAGGTGCCGACGAGGTGACCGCGGTCGACCATGTCTCGCTGGACGTGCAGGACCACGAGTTCATGATTCTGCTCGGCCCCTCGGGGTGCGGGAAGAGCACCTTGTTACGAATGGTCGCGGGTCTGGAAGACCCCACCGGGGGCGACGTGTTCATCGGCGATCGACGGGTCAACGACGTCGAGCCCAAGCTGCGCGACATCGCAATGGTGTTCCAGAGCTACGCGCTGTACCCGCACAAGACAGTCGCCGCCAACATCGAGTTCCCGCTGAAGGTTCGCGGCATCGACAAGGCGCAACGAGCAGCCGAGGCCATGAAGGCCGCTGACGTGTTGGGTCTCACCACCTACATGAAGCGCAAGCCCGGCCAGCTCAGTGGTGGCCAGCGTCAGCGAGTGGCGTTGGCCCGCGCGATCGTGCGCGACCCCGCCGTCTTCCTGATGGACGAGCCGCTCAGCAACCTCGACGCCAAGCTGCGCGGCGACACTCGCGCCGAGTTGGTGGAGCTGCATCGCCGACTCGATAGCACCTTCATTTACGTCACGCACGACCAAGTGGAAGCGATGACGATGGGCAGCCGGGTGGCAGTGCTCAACGGCGGCCGGCTGGAGCAGGTGGGTACGCCGCAAGATGTATACGACCATCCGGCGTCGGCATTCGTCGCGCAGTTCATTGGCACGCCGCCAATGAACCTGCTGCCGCCAGGCCGGCTGGGCTCCTCCGACGTGCAGGTCGGCATCCGCCCCGAGCACCTGCTCATTGCGGTCGACGGTGCGTTGGAAGGCACCGTGCGCCAGATCGAACACCTCGGCCACGAGGTGCTGCTGCTCACCGAATCGCCCGCCGGTCGGCTCACCGCGCGCGTGGCCCCGCACGCCGACCTGCCAGTGGTTGGCGACACCGTGCGCTTCGATGTGGCCGACCGTCACCTGCATCGGTTTGATGCGGTCACCGGAGTGCGAGTGCCGTGAAGCGACGCTTGCGTGATGCCCCCGCCGCGTTACTGATGTTGGGCACCTCGTTGGTGCTGCTCGGAGTGTGGACGATCTACCCGCTGGTACGGGCCGTGCAAACCGGTCACCTCAGCTGCGACCAGACCGGCCACAAATGCACTGAGAAGGGGTGGGACCAGTACCTCTACGTCTTCCAAACCAAGCAGTTCCAGCACGCGCTCGGTGTATCCATCAAGTTGGCGTTGATGACGGTGCCGATCGGGCTCATCCTCGGAATCGGCTTGGCTGTGCTGGCCGACAAGCACCTGCGTGGCATCGGATTCTTCCGCACCGTCTTCTCCAGCACCGTGGCCACCAGCGTTGCTGTAGCCAGCCTGGTCTGGTTCGTGCTGCTGCAGCCCGAGATCGGCGTGCTGTCGGATCTCTTCAGTGGCTGGATTCCTGCGCTCAAGAATCCGGGTCTATTGCGCGACCCCGAAACGGCGCTGCCAGCCGTTGCGTTGAGCAGCATTTGGGCCAGCCTGGGCTTCACGTTCATCGTGATCACCGCCGGGCTGCAGAGCGTGCCGAAAGAGCTGTACGAGAGTGCGTACGTCGACGGTGCGGGCAGTTTCCGCCGGTTTACCAACGTGACGCTGCCGATGCTGTCGCCATCGATTCTGTTCATCAGTGTCGTGCTCAGCACTCGTGCGCTGCAGACGTACGGCGAGGTCGCGTTGCTCACCGGTGGCGGGCCGGAGCCGGAAAAGTCGACCACCACGATTCCGTATTTGATCTACGGCAAAAACTCGTTGATCAGCGGCAACATCGGTCTCAAATCAGCGGCGGCGGTGCTGCTGTTTCTGATCTCGCTGGTGTTCGCGTTGGTGCAGTTTCGTGGGTTCGAGAAGCGGGTGCACTATGGCAACTGACATTGCCTCGGTGAACACCACTCACGGGTGGCGCAAGGCCGGGCGTTACTCGCTGCTGACATTCATCGCCGTGATCGTGCTCTTCCCGATTTATGCGGTGCTGCTGCAGGCCCTGAAGTCCGGCCCCGACTCGCTCGATCACCCGCGGTCGCTACTGCCAGTCGACCTCACCTTCTCCACCATTCGCGCGGCGTGGGACCAAGGCGACCTTGGGCGCCTGCTGGTCAACAGTCTGTTCGTGTCAGTGGTGGTGACGGCCGGCGTCATCGTCACCAGCCTGCTGGCGGCGTACGCATTCGCCTTCCTCAACTTTCCGTTCAAAGGCCCCATCTTCGTGTTCTACCTGGCGACGATGTTGGTGCCCGGCGAAGTCACCGTGGTGTTCAACCAGCGCACCGCCGATTCGCTCGGCTGGATCAACACTTACCAGGGTCTCATCGTGCCGTCCCTGGCCAGCACCTTCGGTGTGTTCCTGGTCCGTCAGGTCTTCCTGCAGTTGCCGCACGAGCTGCGCGAGGCCGCATCGCTCGACGGCGTGGGTCACCTTCGCTTTCTTTGGGAAGTTGCTGCGCCGCTCAGTCGTCCGACACTGGGCGCGCTCGGACTCTTCACATTTCTTGGCACCTGGAACGCGTACCTTTGGCCGTCGCAGGTGATCCGTGGTGATCGCGCGCACGAAACGATTCAGATCGGTCTCGACCGCCTGAAGTCGTCAGATATCAGCAGGCTCAATCTCGTAACAGGAGGACTCGTGGTCGCTGCACTTCCCATCTTCATTTTGTTGGTCGTGTTTCAACGCCAACTAGTTCGCGGTCTCACTGCAGGTGCGGTGAAGGGCTGATGCGCGCTCGATCCACGCGCATTGCGTTCTTGGTAGCCGCCGTCAGTCTCGTGGCCGCGTGTAGCGGTGGTGGCGACATCACCGACTCGGGCGACGCTGCGCCCACGCCATCGCCTGCACCCACCGAGAACCTCGCCCCCGGCGAGACGGTCGCCGCGGTCACCACCACCTCCGTTGCGCCCGATACGTTGCCCGACTGCCCAACAGATGCGTTGGCAAGTGCCACCGGCACCACCGAAATCACGTTCTGGCACAGCATGTCAGCCAACCTCGGCGAGGAAGTCGTCAAGCTCACCGACGCCTACAACGCCAGCCAGGACAAGGTGAAGGTCAACCTCGTGCAAGGCAGCTACGAGGAGACGGCCGACAACTACTACCTCGCTAGTCAGGGCGACCGACCCGACCTCGTGCAGCTGCCCGAGTATCAGGTGCAGGCCATGGTCGACACCGCCAGCACCGTGCCCGTCGGCAAGTGCATTGCGGCCAGCGGGTACGACACCTCCGCATTCCTACCCTCGGCGCTTGCTGCGTACGCCACCCAGGGCGTGCAGTGGTCGATTCCGTTCAACATCTCCAACCCGGTGCTCTTCTACAACAAGAAGGCATTTATCGCCGCCGGTCTTGACCCAAACGTGCCGCCGAAGTCGCTGGACGAAGTGCGCGCATTCAGCCAGCAGATCGTGGACTCCGGTGCGTCCAAATACGGGCTCGCGCTTGAGTCAGGCTTCGATTCCGGTGGCGGCTGGTATGTGGAGCAATGGTTCTGCAAGGCGCAGGAGTTCTACACGGACGGCGACAACGGCCGCACCAGTCGCGCGACCGAAGTGTTGTTCAATGCCCCAACCGGCGTTGAGGTGCTGAC
>JAYUCY010000051.1:0-10027 GCA_043740085.1 Ilumatobacteraceae bacterium | reverse complement strand
ACCCGTGCCGTTGCTTCCGCGCTGACGGGCGAGGCGACGCCGAGCCACGCTCCGAAGGTCGGTTGCCGATCGGACCACAGTTCTCGAAGGTTCATCGAGCCGAGGGCTGTTCGACTTGGGCGGGTTGCTGATGGATCTACGAGACCCCCTCGGCCATGACGTGGACGTGGCCACCGAGGCGGGGCTTCGGCCGCGGATCGCGGATCGGGTGCTGGCCGACGCCATCGAACTGTGAGAGGCGATCGAGACCGCGTGCTCGACATGATCGAGATGTGCGACCTGCTGATCCGGCATGCATCGTGATCGGCCCGCGGGTGCCGGTGCCCGACGATGCCGACGTGCAGACCCGGCTGCTCGCCACCCCTCGGGAGGGACGCTGCGTAGTGGGTTCGATGCCGGTCGCAACGTGACGTAGCCACAAATTGGTTATCTGACGTCATTGCGTGCGGGAGCATCCGTCGTTATGGTTGTCGGGAGCGACACGGTTCGTGCCGTTGCGGTTTGAGGAGTCCCATTGCGACGCATCATCTCGTTACTCTTTGCGGTCCTTCTGTTGATGGCGGTAGTAGCTGTGGCGGCGCCCCAAACTGCGACGTCGGCACCGGCCGATCCGCCGCCGTCGGTGGCTGGCCAGCTGCTCGTCGCCTACCAGCGTGGCGCGTCCGCCGAGCAGCGGGCCGATGCCCGCTCCCATGCAGGCGTCCGATTGGTCGAGCGGGTGGTCGCCGAGGCGAGCGATCGCACCGAGGTGGAGTTGGTCGAGGTGTCGAACGGGGTCACGCGGGCAGAGGCGCAGCGTCGCTTCACGTCCAACCCGACGGTGCAGTTCGCTGAGCCCAACTGGATCTACAACCACGAGATCACGAGCATTGACCCGTACTACACTGACGGCTCCCTGTGGGGCATGTACGGCGATGCCACCATCCCTGCCAACCAGTACGGCAGCCAGGCCGGCGAGGCGTGGGCCGCCGCGGGCAGCGAAGCATCGGTCGGCAGTGGCAACGTCTACGTCGGTGTCATCGACGAGGGCATCCAGTTCGACCACCCCGACCTGAGCGGCCAGGTGTGGACCAACCCGTTCGATCCCATCGACGGGCTCGACAACGACGGCAACGGCTACATCGACGACATTCACGGCTGGGACTTTGCCAACGGCGACAACACCATCTACGACGGCGGCACCTCGGGCAGCGTCGACAACCACGGCACACACGTGTCGGGTACGATCGGCGCGAAGTCAAATGGCGTTGGCGTCGTTGGCGTCAACTGGCACGTCACGCTCGTCTCGGCCAAGTTTCTCGGAGCCAATGGCGGCACGACAGCCAACGCGGTGAAGGCAGTCGACTACCTCACCGGGCTCAAGACCCGCCACGGGATCAACCTGGTCGCGACCAACAACTCGTGGGGCGGCGGCGGCTTCTCCCAAGCCCTCCTCGACGCGGTCAACCGTGGCGGGGTGGCGAACATCCTGTTCGTCGCGGCTGCCGGTAACGCTGGAGCCGACAACGACACCACCGCGAGCTACCCGTCGAACTACCAGTGCGTCGGCGTCGGTGGCGCCGACTGTGTGATCGCAGTGGCTGCCATCACGAGCACTGGCGCGAAGGCGTCGTTCTCCAGCTATGGCGCATCGACCGTCGACCTCGGTGCACCTGGTCAGGGCGTCTGGTCGACCACCGCGTACAACACGTATTCGTCGTACAGCGGCACGTCGATGGCGACGCCGCACGTCACCGGTGCGGCTGCCCTCTATGCGTCGTCGCATCCCGGCGCGACCGCAGCACAGATCAAGAGCGCCATCCTCACGACGGCGGTTGCGACCCCGTCCCTTTCGGGCGCGACGGTCACCGGTGGCCGGCTCGACGTGTCGAGCTTCCTCACGACGACACCGACCACACCAACCGCACCGTCAGCTCCGCAGAACCTGACGGCGACGCCAGGCGACCGTCAGATCACCTTGGCATGGGGCACGCCCGCCATCGACGGCGGCTCCTCGATCACCGGCTACAAGGTCTACCGAGACGGTTCTCTCATGGCGTCGGTTGTGCCGTCACAAAGGTCCTACCTCGACTCCGTCGCGAACGGCCTGAGGTTCAGCTACGTCGTGACTGCCTTCAACAGCGTCGGCGAGAGCATTGCATCGAACACGGTCACGGCGACGGCGGGTACCGCGCCGTCTCGCACGGTTACCGTGACGCATGGGACGAGCAAGAAGAATTTCACTCCCGTCACGGTCAAATGGACCGGATTCACGGGCACTTACGTCGACATCTCGCGGAATGGCGGCAGCGTCTCCGCGATCGCCAACACCGGTTCGCTGACCGAGAACTGGCGCGGCACTGGCACGGTCACCTACAAGGTGTGCGAGACCGGCTCGATAACGTTGTGTGCGACGGGCAGCACCACGATCTGAATGTTTCAGGTTCTCGGGAAGGGTTGGAAAGCCGCCCCATAAGGTCCGCCGGTCGTTGCCAAATTTTCAACGTTTGACCTGCTCAGGGCTTATTTCGCGTGTCCGATCGCTCGATGTTGTTTTCGTCGCTTTCTTTCAAACCCCGTGGAGCGGTCCTCCGCCACCGGGTTCTCACACGATCCGGGTTGTCCTCGGCCACCCGCGGGACTGTCGGACGCTCCCTTGTCATGCGGTGGGTTGAAGTTGTTTGCTGAGCCGGTGTTGCTCGTCGTTCCACATGCGGCGGATGACTCGGTTGGCGAGGTGTCGTTTGTGGGCTCGGCGTGCCTCGCGGCGGGTTTTGCCTTCGCTGATCTTGCGGTTGATGTAGATGCGGGCTTCATCGATGTCGCGATGTTGGGTGACGCTGGCGATGTAGAGCACGCTGTCGATCCGCCGGTTGCCGCCGAAGTCGAGGCGGTCAACGAGCTGCTGGGCGAGCTCCTGATCCACAATTGCTTGATCGGACATTGGTCCTACTCTCCGGCGAGCCATCGCTCACCTTCTCAGACCAGATTCCAGTTACACCGTCTTTCCGACAGTCCCCCCGGCCCCAGCGACGATCGTCGAGCGCTTGCCTGTTCCTGTGATCCGGATCTGGTTCTGCTGCGAACTATAGGTACTGCAAGGTTGTTGCAGTAGCGGTATGGTCCGCTCAACGGGTCGGGGTGTGTATGCGTCACAGCAAGTCTTGGTCAGCGGTTGCGGCCGTCGTTTCGTTGTGCGGTTTGCTTGCTGGGTGTGGGAGCAGCTCGACTGGGAAGGACGACAGTGCCGCTGCGCAGGCGTTGGTCGCGAGGTTCTCCTGCCCGACAGCTGCGGCCACGGCGGGATCGGCGGCGGATGGGCCCTTGGGGGGAGGAAAGCTGCAGGTCGTGACGACGGTCGCGCCGATCACGTCGATCGTCGCGAACATCGCGGGCGACCGGGCTGATGTGCACGGGATCATCCCGGAGGGTGAGGACTCGCACACGTATGAGCCGAAGCCGAGCGTCGCGGCGTTGGTGACGAAGGCGGACATCGTGTTCGTCAACGGTCTCAAGTTGGAGGACCCGACGAAGGACATCGCCAACAAGAACATCCCGAAAGGTGGCGAGGTCGTCGAGTTGGGCACGTTGACGATCAGCCCGGACGAATACATCTTTGACTTCTCGTTCCCCAAAGATGGCGGCAAACCGAATCCGCATCTGTGGACCAACCCGCCAATGGCCAAGTGCTACGCTGCGATCGCCGCGTCGGCGATGTCGAAGGCCGACCCGGCGAACGCCTCGTACTACACGGCCAACTATTCGAAGTACTCTGCGAAGGTGGACCAGCTCGATCAGCTGATGATCGAGGCAACCGCGGGGATGCCAGCGCAGAACCGGGAGTTGCTCACTTACCACGACGCCTACGCCTATTTCTCTGCGCACTACGGATGGAAGATCATCGGCGCGATCCAAATCTCGAGTTTCGAGGACCCGACCCCGAAAGAAGTGGCCGCCCTCGTCAAGCAGATCGAGGCCGAGAAGGTTCCGGCGATCTTCGGTTCGGAGGTGTTCCCGAGCCCGGTTCTCGAACAACTCGCGCAGGAGACCGGCGTCAAATACGTCGACAAGCTCCGCGACGACGATCTCCCGGACGCGCCCGGCAACCCCGATCATTCGTATCTCGGTTTGATGAAGTTCGACTTCGCGACGATGGTCGAAAACCTTGGCGGTGACCCGACCGAGCTGAAGGCGTTCGACGCAAGCGATGTCGTGACCGACACTGCGGACTACCCGCAATGAGAACGATCCCGAAACCGTATCGTGCCTCGGTGGATTCGATTGCTCCGCTGGTTCGGCTCGATCAGATCACGTGCAGCTATGGGCAGGGCAAGCCGGTGCTTGATGGCGTGTCGTTGACGATCCGGCCCGGCACGTTCACCGGCATCGTCGGGCCGTCGGGGTCCGGGAAATCGACCGTGTTGCAGGTCCTGCTCGGCCTCGTTCATCCCCAACTCGGCACCGTGATCCGCCGACCGAACTTGTCGATCGGGTACGTGCCCCAGGTGGAGACGATCAACTGGAACTTCCCGGTGACCGTCGCCGAGACCGTGCTGATGTCGGCTCGCAACGGGCGCAACTGGCCGTGGACCAATACGGCCGAGAAGCACGCCGTCGCCGATGTCCTCGACCGCCTCGGCATCGGCGACCTCGCCCACCGTCACATCCGCCAACTCTCAGGTGGCCAGCAACAGCGAGTGTTCATCGCCCGCGCCCTATTCAGTTCACCGGAACTGCTGCTGATGGACGAACCAACCTCGGGTGTCGATGTCCGCACCCGCCACGAAATGCTCCACCTCCTTTCCGAGCTCCACGACTCCGGGATCTCGATCGTGGTCACCACCCACGACCTCAACGGACTCGCTGCCCATCTCCCCCACCTCGTCTGTCTCAATACGACCGTGATGGGCGTTGGCACACCGCATCAGGTGTTGACCCCTGACATTCTCGAACGCACCTACGGCGCACCGATGGAAGTCCTCGAACACGCCGGCATGCCCCTGATCATCGAAGGCCGCCAGACCCAGACAATGAAGCACAGCTTCTGATGTGGAACACACTCACCGAACCGCTGCAATTCGGATTCCTCCGCCACGCCCTCGTGGTGTGCACCATCGCTGGCGCCCTGTGCGGGCTGCTCGGCGTGTTCGTCACCCTGCGCGGGATGAGCTACATCGGTCATGGCCTGTCCCATGCCATCTTTGGTGGGGCAGCGATCTGCGCGGCAATCGGTCTCAACTTCTTCGTCGGTGCCGGGGTGTGGGGTGTCGCCTCTGGGCTTGCGGTGAGTCGCGTCACTCGTCGAAGGGCGATCGCTGCCGATGCCGCGATCGGGGTGATCACCACCGCCAGCTTCGCGTTCGGGATCGCGCTTCTTGGGCTCTACTCGCGAGTCAAGCAGAGCATCGAGGCCACCGTGTTCGGGAGCGTGCTCGGAGTGTCGCTGACCGACATGTGGACCATCGTCGCGATCGCGGTCGCCACCGCTGTTGTGATCGTCGCGTTCTACAGGCCGTTGTTGTTCACGACCTTCGATCCCGAAGTCGCCGACGTGTCCGGTGTCAACACCGCCCGCATCGACGCGTTGTTGATGCTGCTCCTCACGTTCGCGATTCTGGCGAGCATGAAAGTCCTCGGCGTCACCCTGATCGCCGCTGCGTTGGTCATCCCGCCGACAGTCGCCAGGTTGTTGACCAACTCGTTCAAACGGATGCTGATCATCTCGACAACGATCGGCGCCGCGTCCGGGCTCGTGGGCATGTATCTCAGCTACTACCTCGACATCTCCTCCGGAGCAACGATCGTGCTTGTCAACTTCGTCCTCTTCGCCCTCGCGTACGCCTACACCGCGGCCAAACCGAAGAGTCGACGCCCACGAGCAACACTGAGGCCCGCTCGACGCGGCGGCGTTGGACCGGTGACGACGCCGTTGCCCGTGCTGCACGACGTGAACACTCTCCAAGTATCTCAGCAGTGAAATGCTGACTGATACCGTCAAACTCGAGGCGAACGACCCGATCTTCGAGACGTCAGCAGAATCGATCCATGCGATCATTCGACACGCGGGAGGCCGGCTGACGGCGCCGACGCCGAGGACATCCACCAACGAACACACAATCACCACCCCCACTCCGTAGCGTCCCCGATGCGGCCAGGCCCGAGCACGCGCTGAGCGATCCTCAGGGCCGGATGCGGCGCCGGTGCTCGCCGACAGCTTGGTCATAACACGGCGCGCAGGATTGGGGACGCGAGCTGCGCGTCGCGCATCGTCATCTCCGCGCTGGCATGGCCGAGCAGCGGTATCAACGACTGGAGTGATCCAAGAACCGCTCCGCTACGAACGACAGGTCGATGAGTCGATCTCGCGGCTCTCATAGGAGAGGAGTCCGTCATGAACATCACACGACGATCGCTGATCGGCGGTGGAGCTGCGCTCGCAGGAGTGGCAGCGGCCACCATCGCCAGCGGAGGCAAAGCGAGCGCGTTCGCGCCGACCGAGTTGCCAGCGCGCCGACGCATTCTTCGTCGACCTGGGGTCGATCTTCGACCTCGGCACGTTGCGGCCGTTCCAGGGTGCGCATGTCTTGCCGTTGCCCGGTGTGAGCGACAGCGGCGTCGACTCGCTTGCGCAGGCCAACGTGCACGCCATCGTCATCCAGGTGCCGATCGCCATGCTCACGTCCGATGGCTCGGTGCCCACCGACGTGATGAGCCCGACGGCGACGATCGGGGTCTATGCCTCGGCGTCGCGCCAGCGCGGTTCGACCATTCGCAACGGCCAGCGCACCAGCATGGGTCCGTGGGAGCAGGTGTCGCGTCTCGGCAACCCGTTGTTCAACGAGGTGATCGTTCCGCTTGCTCGCAAGGATGAGTGGAACGGCACGGATCCCAGCGGCGACAGTGTCTTCGCCCAGTACGTGGCTCGCCCCGAACTGGCCCGGCTGTTGCCGGTGCTGTACCCCGGCGTGTTCCCGAAGCTCGCCGCACTCAACGCCGACAGGGCCGACCTGCTAGCGATTCTGATGACCGGCATTCCCGCCGGTGTTGTAGCTGGGTTCCAAAACTACACCGGCCCGACGCAGGCAGACCTGCTGCGTCTGAACGTCGCCGTTCCGCCAGCCGCCGGTGCGCCGAACCGACTCGGTTTGGTCGGTGGCGATCCGGCGGGGTTCCCCAATGGCCGCCGGCTGGCGGACGACGTCACCACCATCGAACTCCGCGCAGTGGCTGGTCTGACGTACCCGCTCGTGGAAACCAGGTACGTGCCCGACGCCGCCGCCGCTGCCATCGAGGACGGCACGTTCAACAACCCAGGCAGAGTACTGCTCAGCGAGTTCCCGTACATGGGCACGCCATACAGCGGATATTCGGTCGGCATATGAGCGCTGATCATTCCCACACCCACACCCACGCCTGGCGCGATCCACATGCCGCACCAGGGCCGGCATCGGTGCTCGACATCGGCGGCGACATCGGTGCGGTCATCGCCCGCCTGACCGACGACACCCCGTCGGGCGAGCTCATGGCCTGCCGGCGCGGCGACCCCGCTGCGCATTTCCACACCGGCGTACATCTCCGCAGCGTCGATGGCGGCGTCGAGGCGTGGGTTGCGGTGTTCCCCGAGGTGGTCGCCGGGCACTACTCGCTGCTCACCGACGATGGCGTGGAGCACACGCCGTTCGATGTGACCGGTGGTCAGGTGACCTCGCTCGACGTGAGTGTGGCGATGCTGGTCGGCCGAGGATGATTGAGGTCAGCTGAGGAGGAGGGTCGGCTGCCAGCTTGCTGGAGGCCGCCCTCACCCTCTGGTTGCGGCGACGGATCGACCGACGCTCGCTGACGGGCGACTGCGGACTGGAGTGCAGCGTCGATCACTGGTTTCAGAGACGTTCCATCTGCTGCACCCCCCGGCCCCGGCAGCACGATCTTTGCGTCTCGGCGTGAGTGTTCTGCAATGACGAGCGTGGTCCCTGACCGTTGCCAAGGTGATGACGGCAAGGCGCGAGCGAAAATCATTAGAACAGGATTGTAGTGAATATAGGTATGTGCTAACTTTATGGAATGAGCTGCGCTCACCCACTGCCGCCAAGCGTCGAAGGGACCGAGTCTGGGTCGTCGCGGCGGGAGTATCGGTCGCCGCTTCGGGCCGGGCGGGCTGCGGAAACTCGGTTGGCGTTGCTGGTCGCAGCGCATCGGCTGTTCACCACGTCAGGGTGGAAGGGCACGGGTATGCGTGATGTCGGCGCCGAGGCCGGCGTTGCCACCGAAACTGTGTACGCATACTTTCCATCCAAGCGCGCCTTGTTCCAGGCGGTCGTCGACCCGGCCGTCGTCGGTGACGACCAGCCCATTGCATTGGCCGAGCGCGCCGAGTTTGTTGCGATCGGACGTGGCACCCGCGAGGAGCGGATCAATGCGGCGGCTCGGCTCGTGAAGGGCGTTCACGTTCGCACTGCGGCCTTTGCCAAGGTGCTCTGCGAGGCGGCCAACAGTGACCAGGAAATCGCCGCCCTCCTCGAGGCCACTCGCGAACGTCGGCGGCGCGACGTGACAGCGGCAATCGAACTGATTGTCGGTGGTGAGGTGGGTGAGGCCGACCGCGACGGCGTGTGGGCACTCACGAGTCCGGAAGTCTTCCTGCTGCTGGTTGAGTCGTCCGGTTGGACCGTCGATCAGTACGAGGCGTGGATGAGCGAGATGTTGGAGCGAGCCGTGCCGCGCTCCTCGAGCGAAGAGGGGGCTCGTCGATGAAGACCAACCCGAAAGCACCCGCCGATACGAGCATGATGCGCATCGTGCACAGCGCTTTGCGGCGCGACCTGCATCGCGCTGAGATTGCACTCAACGGCAATCCGCCGCCACCGCCGGCGCAACAGCTCGCCATTGCCCGTCACCTCGAATGGATGATGTCGTTTCTCTACGCGCACCATCGGGCGGAGGACGACGGCCTGTACCCACTTGTGCGCGAACGAGATCCAGCTGCGGCCGGACTCCTCGCCGCGATGGACGCGGACCATCGCGCGGTGGCGTCGGCAATCGCCGAAGTCGAGGGGGCTGCGCGCCGCTCAGCGCGTGGAGGCGGCGGCCCGGACCAGCGTTTGATTGCCGCGCTGGCGAGTCTCTCGAGCGTGTTGCTGCCGCACCTCGAGCGCGAAGAGAACGAGATGATGCCAGTGGTGGCGTCGGTGGTCAACGATTCGGAGTGGAGAAAGCTGGAGGCGCAGTACAACCTCAAGGGAAAGTCGTCGGCCGAACTCGGGTTCGAGGGTCACTGGCTGATCGATGACGCCAGTCCAGAGGATCGACAGCACGTCGTGGGCCTCGTACCGGCCATCCCTCGATTCATCCTCGTCCACGGATTCGCGGGGTCATACCGTCGCAAAGCTGCCGCCTGCTGGGGTGTGCCTGATCGACGGGGTCGAAGCGTTCAGATGACTGGCCAATGCCAGGTCACTGTTGACGCCGATCTCGACGCAGTATGGGATGTCGTACGTGACGTGACGCGGGTTGGCGAATGGAGCCATGAGTGCGTTGGCGTCGCCTGGCTCGACGGGGCGACGGCGGCCACGCCGGGAGTGCGGTTTCGGGGCCGGAACAAGCAAGGGATCTTCCGCTGGGGTCGCGTGTGCGAGATCGTCACGGCCAAGCCGTACGAACTGGTGTGGCGGACCGTCTCCACAGCGCTCTACCCCGACAGCACCGAGTGGAAGATCCGGCTCGGGCGCACGGGCAATACGACTGAGATCGAGCAATCGTTCAGGGTCGTACGTGGCCCGAAGCTGCTCGCGCTCGCGTACGGCGTTTTGCTACCAGCACACCGCGATCGCACCGCAGCCCTGAACGAGGATCTCAGGCGTCTGGGTGATCTTGCCGTCTGTTCCAACAGCGCGAACCTGCCAGCGCGCTAACTTCCCGTGCTCACCCTGCAGAGTCAGATCGGCCTCGCCCATGCTCGAGACCCGATGTCTGGGCTGATCGGGTCTTCCAGATGAGCAACGACCGATTCGACGAAGGTACACAGCTTCGCATCGTTGCGAAGCACCGTCGG
>JAYUCY010000050.1:0-1733 GCA_043740085.1 Ilumatobacteraceae bacterium | reverse complement strand
GCGACTTCTTCGGTCGAATCACGGACGAGGCACACGACCGTTGGTACATCGGCCGCCGGCACATCGAAAACGATCAACACGACCCCGTGGTCGTTGATTGGCGGGCACCAATTGCGGCGCCCTTCTACCGTGCAACTCACGCCGACCCGTTCGGTTTGGCCCATCGTCGTCGCTTCACGGTCGCTGCGGTGCAGGACGGCCCCAGCGAGTTGACCGCCTACCTCGACGAGCAGCTCGATGACCCCGATCATGAGGCAGCAGGGTCCGGTATTCCGGACCCGGTGCTGGCAGAGATTGGCGCCGCCCGCACCGGGGCCATGCGCGAGATCGTGGCCACCATTCAGGCCGAGCAGGACCTCGTCATTCGTGCCCCACTCGAGCAGTGCCTGGTCGTGCAGGGCGGGCCGGGCACCGGCAAGACGGCCGTGGGTCTGCACCGAGCCGCCTACCTACTGTTCGAACATCGTCGCCGCCTGGTCCGCGACGGGGTACTGGTAGTTGGTCCCAACAAGGTCTTCCTCGACTACATCGGCAACGTGTTGCCGTCGTTGGGTGAGCGCAGCGTGCAGCAGCGAACGGCGCTGGAACTGTGTGTGCCGAAGGTGGTGATCACCGGCGAGGACGACCGCGAAACTCGCCGCACCAAGGGCAGCGCCGAGATGCTGGCCGAGCTGGAGGCGGCGACGCTGGGCCACATCATCGTGCCCGACGAGGATCTGCGCATCCCGATGGGCTCGCGCACCATCACCATCGCCCGGGAGGAGTTTGCTGGTTGGCTGCAACAGGCAATGGCGGCAAAGTCGCCGGTCAACAAGCGTCGTGAGTCGATGAAGGGCATCGTGCAGCGCGACATGATGCGCCGCTTCGACCGCGACGATGTCTGGGGAAAGGCGCCGGCGCTGCGTGCCGCCATCACCAAGGCGTGGCCCACGCAACTACCCATCAAGCTGGTCGACCATTTGCTGCCGGGGCCACATGGCAAGAAGCGGAAGTGGACGGTGGCCGACCAGTACTTGGTGGACGAAGCCAACTCGCTGCTCAATGGCACACCGTTCACCTACGGCCACGTCGTGGTCGATGAGGCGCAGGACCACAGTGCCGTCGCGCTGCGCTGCATTGGCCGGCGTAGCCCCGCGGGCTCGCTGACCATCCTTGGCGACTTGGCGCAGTCCACCACGCCCGCGGGCCAGCGCGATTGGGAAGAGGCGCTGGGGCACCTGCGCGCGACTGCGTCGGAAGTGGCGCACCTGACCATTGGCTATCGCGTGCCTGCGCCGATTCTCGATGTGGCCAACCGGCTGCTGTCGTTCACCGATGTCACCACGAAGGCGAGTCGCAGCGTTCGTGCCGACGGGGTTGCGCCGTCGGTACGGCAGGTGCCGACGGCGGAGTTGGCCGACGCAGTGGCCGACGAAGTTCGCGCAGTGCGCCATCGCCATCACAACACCGGCGTAGTCGCCCCCGTTGAGCTGCACCAGGCGCTCTTCGAAGCGTTCGAACGAATTGGTCTGCGGGGCACCGATCGCGTACACGATCTTGCCGCCAACGATGTTCCTGTCTTCCATGCGGAGGCGGTGAAGGGTCTCGAGTTCGACGGCGTGATCGTGGTCAACCCACACCAGATCTTCGACGGTTCCTCGCTCGGAGCCCGACTGCTCTATGTCGCCATGACCCGAGCGGTGCAGGTGCTGCACCTGGTTACCGACTCAGCGCTACCCGCTGCAATCGCCTAG
>JAYUCY010000049.1:0-22679 GCA_043740085.1 Ilumatobacteraceae bacterium | reverse complement strand
TGCTCCCACCACCACAGGTGATGGATCGTGCAGCTATCGAACGCCACATCACACCCAGGTATCCAACAACCCTGGAACATCGCTCGTAGCGCCCGCCGCTGGGGTTGAGAGTGTCGGCGAGGCGCAAGGCCCGCCGACAACGCCCGAGTCGGTTCAGCTGATCGGCAGAACGAAATATCATCGGTCTACCCCTCACGTCCACCGAGATGGACTAGGCAGCCGTCCGACGCGGCGCTATCGCCTACCGTGTCCGTCGTCGGCCAATGGAAACTGCACACGGACGGTCACCGCTCGCTCCACCGTGGCCAGCACACAGGGTGGCGGCGGTGAACCACGTTTCTCGCCTGACAGTTTCCGAGGCGCCCAGCGATCCGCTCGGCGATTCCTCGGCTGCTGCGACTCACCATCGCCAGCGGCTGGGTCGACATCGAAGCAATCCCCGAACAGCAAGTGTCGGGTACGACCCTGCGGGCCAGCCGCGACGAGCCGACGGAGGAGTGGACACCAGGACGCGGAAAGTGTGAAACGCCCGCACCCTCACGGACGGTCTCTCCCTCCCAGCGCCGAATTTCCGTCTCCAACATGCCAGCGTACGAGTCTCCGCCTCCAACAGGCCAGCGTGACGGAGGCTCGGTAGCTCGCACAGATCGTTGCTGATGCCTCGCTCTCCACCCGCACGCGGGCCTTTAGGTCGTCGTCGCTGTTGCCGATGACTTGTGAGTGACGGCAACGAGCGTGGACGGCGCAGAGAGCGAGAAATCGATGGCGGTTGAGCACCTTCGTGGCAACAGCGCGCAGTCGACAGGCATCGGACCCGCGGCACAGAGCTCGATCGCAGCTGCAGTTCGCCGCTTCGGCGACGCATACCCCGTATCCGTGCCGCAGTGGCATGTGCGGGCGACCGGCGTGCTGCTCGTGGTCGTGACCGCATACTACGTACCGTGGATGTGGACCTCGCTCAACCCGGACGCACCGTGGCTCGCATGGCCGTTCGCGATCGTCAACTCGTTCTCCGTGCTGTACGCCATGGTGGTGGTCGTGAACCAGTGGGCACGAGAGGTACCGCTTCCGCACTTCGCGGAGCTCGGAGACGAGCCGATGGTCGCCATCATCATCCCGTGCTGCGGGGAGCCGATCCCGATGATCCTGCGCACCGTCCAGTCGGTGTTCGAACAGGACTACCCGCACGATCAGATGTTCGTCGTGGTCTCCGATGACGCCCACTCGATCGTGCTCCGCGAGCGACTCGCGGAGCTCTTCCCCGCAGTCCACTACTACGACCCGCCCGATCGCTGGGCGCCCGGTCGCGACGGCGCGCCGAAGGCCGGCAACCTCAACGCTGCGATGGCGTTCGTCCTTGCGGAGCTGCCCGGCGTGGAGTATGTCGAGACACGCGATGCCGACGACGAGGTCGGCTCGACGCAGTTCCTCCGTGCAGCGATCGGCCAGCTCCGTCATGACACGCGCCGCGCTTACGTCCAGACGATCAAGGAGGCACAGGTCAGCGGAGGCGATCCCTTCAACAACCGGGAGTCGATGTTCTACCGCGGCCAGATGATCACCCGGAACGCTGCGAACGCCGTGTTCCCCTGCGGGTCCGGACTCGTCTGGCGCGTGTCAGCGCTGCGAGACATCGGCCTCTTTCCGACGTGGAACCTCGTCGAGGACCTCCAGTCGGGCGTGGAGGCGCTGCGACGCGGATGGCACGGTTGCTACCTGCCGATCGTCGGCGCCGTCGGGCAGCACGCGCCCGAGGACGTGCCCAACGTGTACAAGCAGCGCGGCACGTGGGCGATCGACACCGTCCGGCTGATGGTGTGGGGCAACCTGCGCGGCTTGCGACTGCGGCAACGCCTGCACTTCTACGGGATGCTGTTCGATTACCTGCACGCGCTTGCGATCATGGTCTACCTGCCGTGCCTGTTGATGTCCTTGCTCGGCTGGACTCCGTTCGCGGCCACCGGTCCCGACTACCTCATCCACATCCTCCCGATGGTGATCGCGACCGAGCTGTGGCTGCTCGCGGTCAATCGTCCCTACAACGATCGGCGAGGCCGCCAGCGGCACCCACACCTCGACCTGTGGCGGGCGCGGATCATGTGGACGGGCATGGCTCCCGTCTACGCGAAGGCCTCGCTGCAGGCGATCTTCAACGGACCCCGCCGCAAACCGGTGTACAAGGTGACCCGCAAGGAGAACGATCTGCGGTGGCACTGGAAGCACACGGCACCGCAGGCGGTCCCGGTGGCCGTGGTCGCGCTCGTCGCTGCGTACTCGATCGTCCATCACACGTTGCCGAACATCATGCTGCTGTCGGCGACGATCTACTGGGGCGCGTTGAACGTTGCGCTGCTCGTCGGCTTCGTCAGCCGGGGATGGCACGGCCTCCGCCAGGCACACGCAGCAGCAAGCCGGTTGAGCGCGATCCGCCCACGCAGGCCAGCCCACGACAACATCGCCAGCTGATCTCAGACCGAATCCTGTCGGACATTGATTGACCGAAACCCGGACATTGCTGACCGGCGGAACGCCATTGGGGCGCGAAACCCCAATGACATTCCGTGACCGTTCACATCAGCTGCAGCCGCTGGTGCTGCCGCAGCTGGGGCAGGCGTGGCAGCTGCCGGCACGGTTCATCTGGACACCGCACTGCATGCACATCGGGGCGTCGCTGTGACGCGCCGCGGGCTTCGAAGTGAGGTCGGTCCGAGCAACGCCGCCGGGGTTGGTGACGTCGTTGTTCGGGGCGGCCGGGGCCACACCGAGCTCCATCTGCACCAGCAGGTCTTCGGCCGACGGGATGGTCTTGGGGTCCGAGACCATCTCGCTGCCCGTGCGGGTTTCCCACACGCTCTCCTCCACGCCGGGCAGCGTGGGCTGCAGGCGCTCGTCGATCGAGAAGATGCCCATCTCGGCACGCTCGTCGTAGGTCATGTACTCCAGCGACAGGCGGCGGAACAGGTAATCCATGATGGACGAGGCGAAACGAATGTCCGGGTCGTCGGTCATGCCGGCCGGCTCGAAGCGCATGTTGGTGAACGCCTCCACGAACGCCCGCAGCGGCACGCCGTACTGCAGGCCATAGCTGATGCTCTTCGCGAACGCATCCATGATGCCGCTGAGCGTGCTGCCCTGCTTGGAGACGGTGAGGAAGATCTCGCCAGGCTGGCCACTGGCATACTCGCCGATGGTGGCGAAGCCCTTGCAGTCGGCGACACGGAACTCGAAGGTGCGGCCACGGCGGCTGCGCGGCAGCTTCTGACGAATCGGCTGGTGCACGATCTTCTCAACAATGCGCTCGACCACTTCGGTCGCGGCGACAGCAGCCGTGTCGTCGGCAGCGCCTTCCTTCTTGGCGGTGCTCAGCGGCTGGCCGACCTTGCAGTTGTCGCGGTAGATGGCGACAGCCTTCAAGCCCAGCTGCCACGACAGCAGGTGTAGTGCTTCGACGTCTTCGACCACTGCGTCTTCTGGCATGTTGACGGTCTTGGAAATAGCACCCGAGATGAACGACTGCACGGCACCCATCATCCGCACGTGACCCTCGTAGTGGATGGTGTTGTCGCCCATACTGCAGGCGAACACAGCCACATGCGAAGCAGCCAGGTGCGGTGCACCAAGGATGCTCTTCTCGACGTCGATGTAGGCAACGATCTCGTCGACCTGCACCGGCGAGTAGCCGAGCTTGCGCAGCGCACGAGGAATGGTCTGGTTGACGATGGTCATCGTGCCACCACCAACGAGCTTCTTCATCTTGCACAGGCCTAGGTCGGGCTCGATACCGGTGGTATCGCAATCCATCATCAAGCCGATGGTGCCCGTGGGCGCCAGCACGCTGGCCTGCGCGTTGCGCACGCCGTACTCCTCACCGTCACGCACGGCGGATTCCCATGCGGCCTGGCCGGCAGCAACCAGCTCGGCGGGCACGCCCGTGTGACTGGCGATGGTGGTGTGCGCATCGCGGTGCATCCGCAACACGTTGAGCATGTGCGCTTCGTTCTCCGAGAACCCCGAGAAGGGACCCATCCGGCTGGCGGTGCGAGCGCTGGTGGCGTACGCATGACCGGTCATCAACGACGTGAGCGCAGCGGCCCACGCACGGCCCTCTTCGCTGTCGTAGGGCAGACCCAGGGCCATCAGCGTGGCGCCGAGGTTGGCATAGCCGAGGCCCAGCTGACGGAACTTGCGGCTGTTCTCGCCGATCTTCTCCGTCGGGTAGTCGGCGCGTCCGACCAAGATCTCCTGCGCGGTGAACATGACCTCGATGGTGTGCATGTAGGAATCCACATCGAATTCGCCGTCCTCATCGAGGTAGTGCAGCAGGTTGATGCTGGCCAGGTTGCAGGCCGAGTTGTCGATGTGCATGTACTCGCTGCACGGATTGCTGCCGTTGATACGGCCGCTGGCGTGCGCGGTGTGCCACTTGTTGATGGTGGTGTCGAACTGCAGGCCCGGGTCGGCGCACTCCCAGCTGGCCTGGGCAATGTCGCGCCACAGGTCGCGAGCGCGAACAGTGCGGACGGTCGCGCCGGTGATGACCGCCTTGAAATCCCAATCGGCGTCGTCGAGCACGGCCTGCATGAAGTCGTCACTGACGCGCACCGAGTTGTTGGCGTTCTGATACTGAATGCTGAAGCTGTCCGAGCCATCGAGATCCATGTCGAAGCCGGCGTCGCGCAACACGCGAGCCTTGCGCTCTTCTTTCACCTTGCACCAGATGAACTCTTCGACATCGGGGTGATCGACGTTGAGGATGACCATCTTGGCCGCACGGCGGGTCTTGCCGCCGCTCTTGATGGTGCCTGCCGAGGCATCGGCCCCACGCATGAAGCTGACCGGGCCGCTGGCGGTGCCGCCACCGTTGAGCAGCTCGTAGCTGCTGCGAATGTTGGACAGGTTGATACCCGAGCCGGAGCCACCCTTGAAGATGGTGCCCTCCTCGCGGTACCAATTGAGGATGCCATCCATCGTGTCGTCGACGGCGAGAATGAAGCAGGCGCTGGCCTGCTGGGGCACACCCTTGACACCGATGTTGAACCACACAGGGCTGTTGAACGCAGCACGCTGCGTGACGAGAATGTACTTCAGTTCGTTGGTGAACGCATCGGCCTCGGCCTGGTCGGCGAAGTAGCCGCCCTCGCTGCCCCACGTGGTGATGGTGTTCGACACGCGGTCGATGACCTGACGCAGCGACCACTCACGCTCGGGCAAGCCCAGCGTGCCGCGGAAGTACTTCTGGGCGACGATGTTGGTGGCGTTGAGCGACCAATTGGTGGGGAACTCGACGCCCAGCTGCTCGAACGCAACCGTGCCGTCCTTCCAGTTGGAGATGCGTGCATCACGGTGCTCCCACTCGACCTCGTCGTAGGGGTGAACCCCCGGCGCGGTGAAGTGACGGGTGATCCCGATTGAAAGGCGATCCGGCGCCAGTGACATGCAGTACTCCTTGAGACGACTTGCTGGTGAACGACTTGCTGGTGAACGACTTGCAGCGTGAGCGATGTGACAGAAACAGGGGCCGAAACGACCGGAGAATCGAAAGGAATAGCCCGCCGCAACCACAACATGTGGTGTGCGCAATGCCCCCATTGCCCGGAGCACCACAAGTGGTAGGGAAGGATTACAGCACTGTAGTTACACCCGTGTCAATGACCAACCTGCTCTGGATGCAGAGAATTCCGCATCGCAGCAGGTGACGTGGCAAGCGGCGCAAGGGACACAGGTTCGGGATTTCCTTGCCCCCACAGCACCACACCATCGGAGCACTCGAGCGGGCGAGAGCCTTTTGGTATGTCACTGCCCATCCGCGCCCTTGCACCGCTGCCAGCTACGACGACACCTTACGGCGCCTGCCTTGTGGGGAGGAAGGGGTACAACCGTGTGAATTACTGTGGGCAACGTGATGAAACGGTGCGTGAACAGGGGGTTACTACGCAGCCCTTTATCCACATATCCACAGGCACGCGAAAACCGAGCGAATCGACCGTCTCAGCGACTGGTCAGCCGACAACTCGTCAGCTGACGGCTGGTTGCAGCGAGACGGGTATCCCGTTGAGCACCGACGTGCCGCTCAGCGGATCGAGCGCCTCGTGGTCAGCCAGGATGTTGCTGTTCACGCCGGCTCGCTCGGCAGCGACACGCATGTTGGTGCCCGGCTGGCCGTGCCCCCACCCATGGGGAAGGCTCACCACACCAGGTCGAATCGCATCGGTGACCTCAACGGAGGCGTCCACGGTGCCCACGCGGCTGGTCACGCGGGCCACGCCACCATCGGTCAGTCCGTAGCGGACGGCATCGTCAGGGTGCACGTGCAGCGTGCAGCGCGGCTTGCCCTTCACCAGTACGTCAATGTTGTGCATCCACGAGTTGTTGCTGCGTAGGTGGCGGCGGCCGACCAGCACCAGCGGCTGCTCGGTGGCCGCCGCGGCTTCCTGCATCGACCGCTCTAGGCGGAGCAGGTCAGCCACCAGAACGGGATGATCCAGCTCGATGGCACCCGACGGTGTGCGCAGGATTTCAGGGAGCCGTGGCTCGAGCGCACCGAAGTCCACGCCATGCGGGTTCGCCCGTAGCAACGCAACGCTCGCCCCGCCAGGGTTGGTGCCGAACGCCTCGCCAAACGGACCGGTCTGCAGCATGAAGTCGAGCATTCGCGCTGGGCCTGACTCGGTACCGAGTGCCGCGAGAATCTCGTCCGCGTTGCGACCGTGAATGGGCGAGTTCGCATCATTGACCGAGCTCTGCACCATTCCGGTGAGGGCCATCTCGTCGGCCATTGTCGGCTCGGCGTCGGGGCCGAGGCCGGCCGCGATCAAACCAAGCTTGGCCAAGATCTCCCATTCATCTGGCTGGCCCTCATCGAGCGCCAGCACCGGGTCGCTGTAATTGGCCACGTTCCGAATCGCGAACTGCAGGAGTGCCACGTCGTAGTGACCGCGCTGCAATTGCGACGGCGGTGGCAGGATCACGTCGGCGTGGCGAGTGGTCTCGTTGAGATACATATCGACGCTGACCATGAACTCCAGCTGCACCAGCGCCTCATCCAGCTGCTGGCTGTTGGGCGTGCTCAGCACGGGGTTGCCAGCAACGGTGATCATCACCTTGATGCCCGCGTCGCCGGCTCCGGTGATCTCCTCGGCCATCGCTGCCGCCGGGTACTCCCCCATTACCTCAGGGAGTTGGCGCGCCACTGATTGGCCGCGGCCAATCGAGAACGCCGTGCCAACACCCGGCTTGCCACGGGTCGTCGGCCCGCCGGCCACCGGCATCGAGAACATCGCCCCGCCGCGCCGGTCGAGGTTGCCGGTGACGATGTTGACAACGTCGACCAGCCACGAGGTGATGGTGCCGAAGCCTTCGGTGCCCATGCCGTTGGTGGTGGTACCGATGCGGCCGTACACACTGCCGCTGGCGGCGCCGGCAAGATCACGGGCCAGCAAGCGAATCTCTGTGGCCGTCAGACCGGTCGCCGGCGCAACTGCCTCGGGAGTGAACGGGGCCAGCGCGGCCACCACTGCGTCGAGCCCGTTGAGGTGCGCGGCAACGTGATCGCCTGGAGCGATGAGGCCATCGGCGGCAAGCGTGTTGACCATGGCGGCCAAGAGCAGCGCATCGGTGCCGGGCCGAATGGGCAACCAACGGTCGGCTTCCTCGGCGGTGCGGCTGCGGCGTGGGTCGACAACAACCACGGTGCCGCCCCGCGCTCGAATGGCTTCAATGCGACCGGGGAAGTCGGGAGCGGTACACAGGCTGCCGTTCGACGCGTAGGGGTTGGCACCCATGATGACGAGGAAGTCGGTGTGGTCGAGGTCGGGGACCGGCACGGTGAGCGCCGTGCCGAAGACATAGGCAGCAGCGACTTGGCGGGGCATCTGGTCGACGGTCGACGCGCTGAAGCGCCGCCGTGTACCCAGCGCCTGCATCATCGTGCGGTTGTAGAGAAGGGCCGACAGGCTGTGCGCATTCGGGTTGCCCAGGTACACACCAATTGACTCGCGACCATGGCGGGCCATCAGGTCGGGAAGGCGATCGGCAATCACCGCCCAGGCCTCGGTCCACTCGACCTGCTCGTGCACACCGTTGCGCTTCACCAACGGCATGCGCACCCGGTCGGGGTCATCGTGCAGTTGCTTGAGTGTGCTGCCCTTGGGGCAAATGAACCCGTGACTGAACACATCGGCCTGATCGCCACGAATGCGAGAAACGGTTTCGATGTTGGCGGCGTCGCGCTTGACCGTGATCTCCAGGCCGCACCCGGCCTCGCACAGCGGGCAGGTTCGGAACGCCGTACGACTAGCTACGCCCTGATCGTCGTGTGTTTTCTCGTGCGCGCCGTTCACTGCATTGTCGTGTTCAGTCCCCATGGGTGGCATCCTCTCACCAATGCGACGCTTGTTTCCCCACTCCGACGACACCATCACCCTGCGAGAGTGCTACGACGTCCCGCGGCCGCGACCGGCGAATCGGCCGTGGTTGGCGCTGTGCATGGTCGCAGGGCTCGACGGTTCGACGGTGGTCGATCGCAACTCGCGTGGCCTCTCGAACCCCACCGACCAGGAACTGCTGCTGACGCTGCGCTCGTTCGCCGACGTCATCCTGGTCGGCGCCAGCACCGTGCGCGCCGAGGGCTACGGGCCACCGCGGCTGCCGGGCCAGCGCATTGCCATCGTCTCTCGCTCTGGCGAGTTTGACTTCAACCTGCCGTTGTTCACTTCCGGCACGGCATTGCTGGTGCTGCCGACCGACGCGCCAGAGGTACCCATCGCGTCGGTGCGCGCCGGCGTCGGCGACGTTGACATCGCCGCCGCGGTCGCCCAGCTGGATGCGAACGTCGTGCAGGCCGAGGGTGGCTCCACGCTCAATGGACTGTTGGCGGCCGCCGACCTCATCGATGAACTGAACCTGTCGATCAGCCCGCAGATCAACGGCGGCTCTGGCCCCCGCGTCACCAGTGGCGCGCCGGCGCTCTCGCACCGGATGACACTCGCACACGTGTTGGAGGACGACGGCTTCCTCTTCACGCGCTACGTACGCGCACGCTGACTGCGTTACGCGATGTTCTGCGCCATCGTCGCGACGTCGAGCACCGCCGCTGCGTGCACCAATGCGTCATCGGCTGACAGCGTGGGTCCAAGCTCGACGATGAACGACATTGCGTCGGGCACCGTGGTGCGTACCCAGGTGGCGGCCACGCCGGTGTAGGTACCGCCGGTGACACTGAGCACGGGCAGCCCGGTGAGCGCCGCGTAGCGCTCGCGCAACGGTCCGTCCTTGCGGCTTGACGGCGAGATGCGGTTCAGGTCCTGGTGATACCAAAGGGTGAGGTGCGGTGCGATGCGGTCGGTGAACGCGATGAACGCTTGCGTTTCGGGCTCGCTGGCTGGCCCGGTGCCGCTGTATTCCCAGTCGCCGAGCTGCGCCACCTGTGTCCAGTCATGCGGGAAGTTGCGGTTGAGGTCGACCCCGTTGCCGTTATGGCGCTCGTTGTTGGCAACGCCGTCGGGGTTCATCGCCTCCATCAACCACAGGTCGATGTTCGCCGGCAGTTGCATGGTGCGCAGGTCCTGCAGAATCGCGAGGCCGGCGTTCTCGTCACCGTGGATCACCCCAACTACCAGGATGACCGTGCCACCGGGTGTGCCGCGATGACTGGCGACGATCGGCCGCCCTTGGGCTGAGTAGCCAATGATCTCCTCGCCCAAGAAGTCGTCCGCTGCCGAGGTACCGGCGGGCCGCACGACGGTCGTGGCGTGAATCGTGGTGGCGACCACCTTGGTTGTCGGGATCGTCGTTGTCGGGATCGTCGTTGTCGGGATCGTCGTTGTCGGCATCGTGGTCGTCGCGATCGTGGTCGTCGGCGCAGTCGTGGTCGGTGTCGTGGTGGGAACAACGGTCGTGGAGATCACCGTCGTCGTGCGGATCGTGGTCGCTCCCAACGACGTGTTGGACAACGTGGACGTGCTCGTGGTCGACGAGTCAGAGCCACACGACGCCAGCAGGGTCAACGAGATGACGCACGCGCTGGCGACGACACGCGACGCGCCCCAGCGGATCACGAGCGCTGCAGCTTCTTCAGCAAGACCAGCTCGCGTTGGAAGTCGGCCGCCGCGTCAAAGCCCTTGTACACGCTTGCGAAGCGGAGATACGCCACTTCATCGAGACGACGCAGGCGCTCGAGCACCTCGACGCCGACCACGGCGGTGGGAACCTCCGGACCTTGCAGCCGAACCGCGTCCTCAATGGCTTCGCCCAACTGATCGATCTGCTCAGCAGTGACCGGGCGACCCTTACAGGCAGCACTGACACCGGCGATCAACTTCATTCGGTCGAACGGCTCGCGACAACCATTGCTCTTCACCACGGTCAGCGGCACTTCTTCCAGCCGCTCGTAGGTGGTGAAGCGGTGCGCACAGGCAACACACGAACGGCGCCTGCGAATGGCAGCGCCCTCTTCTGCCTCGCGCGAATCGATTACCTTGGTGTCGTCAACCTGGCACTTGGGGCAGCGCATGGCCCATCACGATACCGGCAGGCGTCACGGCAGGGTAATCACCTGGCCAACCTGCAAAGAGACGCCACCAAGGGCATTGACCAGCGCATCGACGTAGTCAACCTGTGACGCCCCGCCGCGCAACTGCTCGGCGATGGACCATACCGTGTCGCCCGACTGCACGACATAGGTGATTGCTGGACGAACCGCGGAGATGGAGGCAGGTGCACCCCCGCGGTTCGCCAGAACGCTGCCGGCACCGATGGTGAGGGCGATGAAGACGGCAATGAACACGATGGCGACCAGCAGGCGCCGGCGCAGGAAGACCTGTGTGCTGGGCCGATTGTCGACCCGGCGGGCCGGACCCGCCACATGGCCGGGGGAGTAGCGAGCCGGTACGACGCGCGCCGGAAGGACGCGCGCCGAAAGGACGCGTGCCGAAAGGACGCGTGCCGGAAGGACGCGTGCCGGAAGGACAACGGTGTAGGAGCTGAGTGCTGCGGCCATGGGGCTTTCCTTTGCGATGGGAGAGTGCCCTCTTCGACATCAAGACGACATCAAGACGACATCCAGACGACAGCCAAGTCGACACTGCGTCGAACAGGTGTTGCACGAACGACTGTTCGTAGTCTGCACGAACGATTGTTCGACGTCAACCCCGAGACGAACATTTGTTGCACGAACGAGTGTTTGACCTGAACAGCGAACAGGTGTACGCTGCCTGCATGGCCGAAACACTTACCGCCCGCCAACGGGGCATCCTCGACATGATCGAAACCTGCATGCGCGAGCGGGGTTACCCACCCAGCGTGCGTGAAATTGGTGAAGCCGTTGGGCTCACGTCCCCGTCCACGGTTCACAGTCACCTGGCGTCGCTCGAGCGGATGGGCTACCTCAAGCGCGACCCAACCAAGCCACGCGCCATCGAGGTTCGCTTCGATCCGTCGTCGGGTGCAGCTATCGAGCGTCGCCCCGTCCGCCACGTCCCGCTCGTGGGCGATGTCGCTGCTGGTACCGACGTCCTTGCACAGGAAAACGTGGAAGAGCTGTTCCCGTTGCCGGAAGACTTCACTGGCGATGGCGATCTGTTCATGCTGCGGGTCCGTGGTGACTCGATGATTGAGGTCGGCATCATGGATGGCGACTTCGTCGTGGCTCGTGCGCAGACCACTGCCAACAATGGCGAGATTGTGATCGCCGGCATCCCCGGGGAAGAGGCCACGGTCAAGACCTATCAGTGCAAGGGCAACACGGTCACGCTGGTACCGGCCAACCCGCGGCTGGCGCCAATGGTGTTCACCAACAACGAAGTACAAATCTTCGGTCGCGTGGTCACCGTCATGCGTCGCCTCTAGCGGTCACTGAGCTCAGCGTTACTGCTGCGGTGCTCCCCACCCTGGCCCTGTTGGAGGGGTGGGTGGCGCCGTTGGGGTTGTAGGCGCCGTTGGGGTTGTCGAGTTCGCTCCGGGCACAGTGGCCGGTTGTTGAGGTTGCCATCCAGGCACGCCGGGGGGTGTGGGCTGCCACGGTGCGGGCGACCCGTTGGCGAGTACGGTCGGCGAGGCCGACTTCTTCCTGCGTAGCCCGAGCACGATCAGCAGGCCACCCAGCAGCAGGCCGACGAGTGCGGCCCCTACTCCGGCCAGGCTCATCGCGTTGGCGTCGGCATCGGGCTTGCCGCCGACTGCGATAGCGAAGTCAGTGTCGCCGCTGGTCACTGTCAGGCGGTACGTGCCCGGCTCGGTGATCTGCACTCGCTGGTAGCCCTGACCGGCAAAGTCACCAACCGCGTAGGTCGGCGCGTCGGTGGCGGTAAGGGCAGCCTCTTGATCGTCGCTGTTCAACAAGGTGAGCGACACGCGTGGCAGGTCGTCGTCGCCACGCTGGTACGACGTGCCACCCGCAGCGCAGTCACCGTCGACCGTGCCAAGAGTGCCCGTCGTCTCGATGTACATGGTGAAGGTGGCCCGCTTCTCGAATTCGAGCGTGGTGGTGCAGCCCACTGGTGCACGCGCGAACGCCTTGACGGTCTCCTCCGTGGCTGAGCCACTGAGCGCGACGAGGACGACTCCGGCGCCCAGGCCGAGTACTGCCACTGTGATGCCCGTGAACAGCAAACCCTTGCGCCGCTTTCCTGGTGCGGCTGCTGGCGATGCAAAGCGGGTTGGGGGCGCGTAGCCATACGAGTACTGCGGTGCCGCGGGAGCAGGCGGCACCGCGCTGGGAACGCCCAAGGGCGAAGTGGGCTGATCGGCCGCCGGCGGGTCGAATTGATACGACATCAGTGCACTCCCAAGCGCGAAGCGACCAGTTCGATTCGGTCGTCAGGTTGTACCACGGCCGCCCGCACGTTGTGCGCACCGCCAGCTCCGTAGAAGTCGCCAGGGCTGACCAGCGCACCACCCTCGCGGGCGAGTCGCTCGGCGAATTCCCAACCGTCGTGTGCGTCGAACCAGAGGTAGAAGCTGCCTGCCGGCATCGGCACCTCGAGACCCGACCATGCGGACAGGATGTGAGCGAAGCGCTCGAGGCGACGCCGGTAGCGATCTCGTTGTACCTGCACGTGAGCATCGTCGGCCAGCGCGGCGATGCCGGCCGCCTGTGCTGGCCCGGGCACCATCATGCCGACGTGTTTGCGCACCTCTTTGAGGTAATTCACCATCTCGGCGTCACCGGCGTAGAACCCCACTCGTACACCGGCGAGGTTCGAGCGCTTCGACAGTGAGTGCACCGCGACGACTCCCCCGAAGCCCGACTGGAGAATCGTGCTGGGCGCGCCGTCCCAGGTGAACTCGACGTAGCATTCGTCGCTGAACACGGGCACGTCGTGCGCCCGACCCCATGCCGCAGCGGCAGCAAGGTCGCTGAGTGCGCCCGTCGGGTTCGACGGGCTGTTGACCCACAGCATCAGCGCGCGAGCGGAGTCGGCCGGGTCGATCGCGGCCAGGTCGATCGAGCCATCGGCGCGGGCCGGCACCGGCACACCACGGCAGCCGGCCAGGGTGGCGCCCATCTCGTAGGTGGGGTACGCCACCGCCGGGTACAGCACGGTGTCGCGCCACGGGGTACGCAGCTTCAGATACTGCGGGGTGGTGGCGACGAACTCCTTCGTACCCACGCAGGCCGCTATCTGCGCCAGCGGCACGTCGACTCCAAAGCGACGGTCGAACCAGCCACGGATTGCTGCGCGCAAGGCCTCGCTGCCAATGCTGGCGGGATAGCCACGTTCGCTGTTGCTGTGGCCCAGCGCGTGCAGCACCTCCGGCGGCGGCGGGTCGCAGGGTGTACCAATCGACAGGTCGACCACGCCGCCGGCGAGTGCGTTCGCTAACGGGGTGAGACGGTCGAGACGGTCGTATGGATAGGGCGGCGGGACGAAACCCACCTGCCCACTGCCAATGAGTGCGTTACTGACTGCGTCGTTCATGCGCTCACCATCCTGCCTGATGACCGGGCGTCGCGCCCAGTACGAAGCATCACTCGGGTTGGACGACGAATTCGCTGAGTCGGCCGACCGACGCATCAGCCAGACGTGCGCGCACGCGGACCCCGTCGGTGTCGTGGAATGTGGACACCACTTCGCCTTCACGATGAATCGACGCCAACACGTCGCCGCGTTCGTACGGAACGAGTAGTTCCACAACGGCGGTGATGGAGCGCAAGCGGTCGCCCAGGACCTCGAGGAACCGCCCAATCCCCTCCCCCGTCTGTGCACTCAGGGCCACCGAGCCTTGGTGACGGGCCTGCAGATCGGCGGCAACCTCGGGGGCGACATCGACCTTGTTGAAGACCAACAGTTCGGGCACCGTCAGCGCGTCGATCTCGCCGAGCACCTCGCGCACAGCATTGATCTGTCCCTCGGGGTCGGGCGCCGCGCAATCGACTACGTGCACCAGGAAGTCGGCCAAGCTGGCCACTTCCAGCGTGCTCTTGAACGCCTCCACTAGGCCGTGCGGAAGCCGGCGGACGAAGCCCACGGTGTCGGTCAGCAGTACCGGCTCGCCACCTGGCAGCGACAACCGACGGGTGGTCGGGTCGAGCGTCGCGAAGAGACGGTCCTCTACCAACACGCCAGCTTTGGTGAGCTGATTGAGCAATGTGGACTTGCCGGCGTTGGTATAGCCAACGATGGTCACCGCCGCCAGGCCGCTGCGGCCACGGCTCTTGCGTTGCAATTGGCGCGTGTGCTGCAGTTCGCGCAGGTCGCCCTCCAGCTTGGTAATGCGTCGCATGATGCGCCGGCGGTCGACTTCCAGCTTCGTTTCACCACCACCGAAGCGGCTACCGACACCGCCTCGCTGCTGCGAGAGGTTGGCCTTCGCGCCACGCCGCAACCGTGGCAGGCGATAGCGCAGCAGGGCCAACTCGACCTGCGCCTTACCTTCGAGCGTGTGCGCGTTTTGAGCGAAGATATCGAGGATGACAGCGGTGCGGTCGAGCGCCGTACGGCCGAGCACCTTCTCCAGGTTGTATTGCTGCGCCGGGCTGAGCTCGTTGTCGAAGACCACCGTGTCGGCGTCGACCGCCAGACACATATCGCGGAGTTCCTCAACCTTGCCTTTACCGATGTACCAGGTGTGGTCGGGCGAGTCGCGGCGCTGCACAATCCGGCCGGCCTCATCGGCACCAGCGGTGTCGATCAACAGTGACAACTCGTCGAGACCAGCCTCGGTGTCGTCATCGGTGTGGCCAGGACGAGTGACGCCAACCAGGACAATTCGTTCGCGCTTTGTGCGCTCAATGAGCGTGGCGCCAAGTGCTTCGTTATAAGGGGAGTTCATACCTGGCCTTTCGGCAATGCTTTGCCGTTCAGCACGGTGTCACGTGCTCGCCGAGGTCGAGGAACCCACGAGGAGCGTAATGGTGGCGACGTACTGGGCTGGGCCGATGAGAGTGACGCGCCCCGGCAGCGGATGGTGCAGACGTACCTTTGCATCACCGCCGTCCATGTGCACAACGATTTCCTCTGCGGTTGCAGGAACCAAGCCCCATTCGCTGGCCGCCCACGCGCTGGCGCAGGCGCCGGTGCCGCAGGCCTCGGTGATGCCGGCGCCACGCTCGTGCACTCGCATCGTGATGGCATACGGTTCGGGGCCGGCCTCGACGATCTCCAGGTTGATGTAGGGCACCACGCTGCCCAACGCCAGCAGGTCGATCGCACCAACTTCCTCGACGCCCACCACCGCGTGGGGGTTGCCCAGGCTCAGATGCCGGACGGGTCGGAGCGGGTCGGCGCCGATGGCGTGCCAATCGGCCGGCGCAGCGATGTCGATCACAGCGCCCATGTCAACCGAAGCATGCACAACGCCAGGCTCGTCGGTGGACGAGAGAGTGACCAAGCGCTCGCCCGCATCGGTCAGAATCAGCTGATCATCCGTATCGCCTCGGCGCATAGCGAGCGCCTGCGCAAAGCAGCGAATGCCGTTCCCACTCATCTCGGCGCGCGACCCGTCAGCGTTGTAGAGCACCATCTGTGCGGCATAACCATCTGCACTTTCGCCGACCAGCAGGCCATCCGCGCCGATACCACGAGTGCGGTCGCAGAGCTGGCGGGCAAGCGCGGACAAATCGGCGATGCCGGGGTTGAAAACGACCAGGAAGTCGTTCCCGAGCCCATGATGTTTGGTGAGGGTGAGCTGAGTCATGTCTGCTGCAGAACTGCCAGGACCTCGGCGACGGGGTCGTGTTCGATGTGCACCCAGCGTATGCGAGGGTCGCGGCGGAACCATCGCTCCTGACGGACGGCGAACTGGCGAGTACGCAAGATCACAGAACCGACTGCTTCATCGAACGACACCTCGCCTTCCAGGTGAGCAATGAGTTCCTTGTAACCAAGCGCCTGGCGCGCGGAGCGCGAGAGCGCAAGCGGCTCGGCCAAGAGCTGTTCCACCTCGCCGAGTAACCCGGCGGCCATCATCCGGTGCACACGCTCGGCAATTCGCGCGGTCAGCACGTCGCGAGGCCACTGCAACCCGACCTGCTCGAACTCCACCGGTGCGTATTGATCCATCCCAGGGCCGAACGAGCTGAATGGCCTCCCGCTGCCCAGAGACACCTCGAGTGCTCGCACCACGCGGCGTTCGTTACTCGGCTCCATCCGGCCGGCCGCTACCGGATCCAATGCAGTCAGTTCCTGGTGGAGCGCAGCGCTGCCTTCGATAGCCGCCCGCGCCTCCAGTGCTGCGCGCACCTCAGGCCATCGGCCCGGAATCTCCATCGGGTCAGTGAGAGCACGCAGATAGAGGCCAGTACCGGCTACCAACACTGGACGCGCACGACGCGCTGCCACGTCCGCCAATGCAGCATTGGCCGCCCGTTCGAAGTCGGTGACCGCGAAGTCGTCGCTGGGTTCGGCGAGATCGATGCCGTGATGCGGCACCACCGCCTGATCCGCGGCGGACGGCTTGGCGGTCCCGATGTTCATGCGCCGATACACCTGCATGGCATCAACGGCGACGATCTCGGCGGCTGGATGGGCGGCGACGTAGGCCATTGCCACATCGCTCTTCCCGGAGGCCGTGGGGCCGAGGATGACGAGCGGCCGGTTGGACGTGCTGCTCACCCGGCCGTCACGGCGATGCGACGCTTGTGCGCCGGTTCGGCCACCAACTCGACGAACTGGCCCATCAGGTGGTGCGGTGCAGCCGACGTGATCTCCACCAGCGCGTACGAACCAGTGCGCATCGGCTGTGTGGGAGTGAAGTGGACGAGTTTGTTCTGTCGACTTCGACCCGACATCACTGACGGGTCCTTCTTGCTGGGCCCCTCAACGACGACTTCTTCAATGCGGCCAATGCGTGCCTGATGCTTCAGCAGCGCGCTGTGCTCGACGACGACCCGCAGGCGTTGGAAGCGCTCGGCCACCACCGCTGGGTCGACGAACTGGTCGACCATCGCTGCTGCCTCGGTGCCGCCGCGTGGCGAGAACACAAAGGTGTAGGCATAGTCGTACTCCGCGGCGGCAGCCACTTCCAGCGTGCGCTGTAGGTCGGCCTCGGTCTCCCCCGGGAAGCCAACGATGATGTCGGTGCTGACCGCCAGATCGGGAACTGCCACGCGCGCCTGCGCCAGTCGTTCGAGGTAACGCTCGGCGGTGTAGCCGCGATGCATCAGGGCCAACACACGGTCGCTACCCGACTGCAGCGGATAGTGGAGGTGCTCGCACATGGTGGCACTGCCGGCCATGGCAGCGAACGTGTCGGGCCGCATGTCCTTGGGGTGCGGGCTGGTGAAGCGCATTCGCCGCAACCCGGGCACGGAGCCAACAGCCGTCAGTAGCTCGGCAAACAGCGGCCGCAGGCGCGCCTCCGCGTCGCCCCCCTGACGCGCCGCTAGTTGGATATCGCGGCCATAGCTGTTGACATTTTGGCCGAGCAGGGTGACCTCAGTGACGCCGTCGGCGACCAGCGCCTGCACCTCCGCCAAGATGTCGTCGAATGGCCGACTGATCTCGACGCCACGAACCGCCGGCACGATGCAGAACGCACAGTTGTTGTCGCACCCGATTTGGATGGTGACCCACGCGTTGTAGCCGGTGTCGCGTCGCGCGGGCAGCGCGCTGGGGAACATCGCGTGATCGTCGAGCACGGCCGCGTCGAGGATCTCGGTGATCTGACCGAACTCTTGCGACTGCTGCACCAACTCGGCGGCGCGGTGCACGTTGTGCGTACCCATCACGACATCGACCCATGGTGCTTTGGTGGCTACGAGGTCGCGGTCCTTCTGAGCGAGACAGCCAGACACCACGATCTGTCGACCCTCGCGCTCGTTCTTCCAGGTGCGCAACCAGCCGAGCGTGCCGTACAGCTTGTTGTCGGCGTTCTCACGAATACAGCAGGTGTTGAGCACGACCACATCTGCGTCGTCCTGGTCGGTGACTGCAGTGAGACCATCGGCGTCGAGCAAGCCCGAGATGCGCTCGGAGTCGTGTTCGTTCATCTGACACCCGAAGGTGTGCACGACGTAGCTACGGCCCATGACGACGAAGGCTAGCGGCAGCCCCGATTGCTCAATCGGCGAGTTGCGGTGAGCCGTCGGCGTCGAGCGGTTCGTACGGGTTGTGCGCCAACTCCCGTAGGTGGCCATCAGGGTCGGCCAGAGAGCTGGAGTAGCCACCCCAGAATTAGATCTCGTCGTGCGAGGCGCTGGACTTGTGAAAGCCCAGCACCTCGTAGAACAACGTTGCAGCCGTCACGTCAGCCACGCCGAGCGTGATGAGGGTGACGTGCGCCCCGGACATCAGAGCTCGATGGGTTGCTCGTCGGCTGCCGAGAACGATGGCTTCACCGGCGCACTGGCATCGACACCGATACCAGCCTGCACACGCACCTTCTCGGAGACTTCGACCATGATCTCGGGGTTGGCCGACAGGAAGTTCTTCGCGTTCTCACGACCCTGGCCCAGTTGCTCACCTTCGTAGGTGAACCACGCCCCCGATTTCTTGATGATGGCCATGTCGACTGCCATGTCGAGCAGCGAACCCTCACGGCTGATGCCCTTGCCGTACATGATGTCGAACTCGGCCTGGCGGAAGGGCGGCGCCACCTTGTTCTTGACGACCTTCACCCGTGTGCGATTACCCACGATCTCGGTGCCGTCCTTGATGCTCTCGATGCGACGGATATCGAGCCGAACCGAGGCGTAGAACTTCAGCGCCCGGCCACCGGGGGTGGTCTCGGGCGAGCCGAACATGACGCCGATCTTCTCGCGCAGTTGGTTGATGAAGATCATGATGGTGTTGGTCTTGCTGAGGTTGCCGGTCAGCTTGCGCAGTGCCTGGCTCATCAAGCGGGCCTGCAGACCAACGTGCGTATCGCCCATCTCGCCTTCGATTTCGGCACGAGGTGTGAGGGCTGCCACCGAGTCAATGACCACCACGTCGATCGCGCCGGAGCGCACCAACATGTCGGCAATCTCCAGTGCCTGCTCGCCCGTATCGGGCTGGCTGATCAGCAATTGATCGATGTCGACACCAATGGCCCGTGCGTAGATGGGGTCCATTGCGTGCTCAGCGTCGATGTAGGCGCAGATGCCACCGTTGCGCTGCGCCTCGGCCACGACATGCATGGCCAGCGTCGACTTACCCGAGGACTCTGGGCCGAAGATCTCGACCACGCGACCGCGGGGCAGACCGCCCACACCGAGCGCTACGTCGAGCGCCAGGGCGCCCGTCTGGATGGCCTCGATACCCATAGTGGTCTTCTCGCCCATCCGCATGATGGAACCCTTACCGAACTGCTTGTCGATAGCCGCCAGGGCTACATCAAGCGCCTTCTCTCGATCGTTGCTCACAACTGTCTCCGTTTCCTGCCATGTACCCGAGTGGGTGTCGTTGGTGAGGACCGTTGCCGGCCCCGATGAGTACCGCAGCGACGTTTTGTGGACGTTGCGGTGGTGAGGGGCACCGTACGCAGGGGGTGTGACAGAGTTCCCGGAGGAGCGCTACAGCCCTGTTGTTGACCGTACGAGTGGTACTACAAGTGATGGTACGTGTGTTCGAACAACAGGAGTGTAACTACGAACAGTCGTTCGATCAAGCATCTCCGACAAGAATTTGTGACGCGGTGTCGGCTGCCGCGACAGCAGCCGCGGCTTGCGCCAATTCCTGCTCGTCTGGCTTGTGCGTACACAGGTCAACCGCCATCCACAACGTGTTCGTAAACGGAAACGCCAACACGGGAATAACTATCGCTCCGATGACGAATCCAATGGTGAGCTCAGTGACTGGAAAGTCGGGCGCCGTGGCGATGAAGGCCACCACCATGCCCGCCGCGAGGGCACCGAACGTGATCACAATGTTGAGCGCGATTGGGCCCAACTCGAAGCCGTGCTCGCGATGCCACGCGATGCCACACGTGCGACAGCGGTCGTAGCGCAGCATCCATCGGCGAATGAATGTCCGCCGGCTGCCGCAATGCGGGCACTCGAGGACGATTGCCCGCCGAAACATCTTCCACGCGGACGGCAACACAGGATTCATACCCCCTATGGTATAGAAGTCGTGTCTGGAATCCGAAATACTGTGCCGGTGCGAAGAACCCTTGCCGGGCTGCTGTTCGGTCTTGCCTATGCCTGCGCGAGCTTGTCGATTGCCGGCTTCCTTCTGCAACGCTCGGCGTTCGACCCTGACAACTCGGCAGCGGCTGCCGATGTGATCTTGGGCGATTCCGAGCTGAAGGCAGAGCTGGTCGGCTTCATCTCGGACAGCGTCATCAAGCAGTTGGACGGCACCGTTGATCCGGCCACCATCCGAGCCAACGTCGCCGCTGTTGCCGAACTCCCAGAGGGCCAGAAGCTGCTCGCGGAAATCATCCACGATGCGCACGCTCACATGATCGGCGACCAGAAGGGACCGGTGGAGATCACCGGCCCGCAGTTGGTTGGCATCGTGCGCGACGAGCGGGCGGCGGTGTTGCCAACGCTCATCCTGCCCGTACCGAAGGTGACCCCACTTGCCATCGCCAACCACACGCTCGACTGGTTGCTCCCGATCGCGCTGATCGCCACCATTGCGTTCGCGTTCCTCGGGTTCACGGCGCACCCCGAACGCAGCGCATTGCTGCGCAGTCTCGCCCTTGGTCTGCTGCTGCTCGCACTACTCGCGCTGATACTCGGCTACCTCGTGCCTAAGTTCCTCGTGCCTGCCCTCAGCAACAGCGTGTGGGCGCACATTCCTGCGCGCCTCGCCGACGACTCGCTGCCGCTGCTGATCGGGTTGGAGCTGATGCTCATCGGCAGTGCGCTGGCGTTGCTGGCGGGCACCGGCATGATGCAGCGCCGCCGACGCTGGAGCACGCCCGTCAGCACCTACCGGTACAACGAAGAACGCCGCTGGAGCTAAGACTAAGCCCCAGCGGCGGTCTCGCCTCCCCAGACTGTTCCGCCAGGGCGATGTGATCAGGCAGTGATTTCGGCGACGAATTCGCCGAAAACGTCGGCGTAGCGCATCGCCTCGGCGTCGGTGTGCACCACCGAGATCAGCCATTGCTCGTCAAGGCCCGGCGGCAGCAAAATGCCGCGGTTGATGCCGTGCATCCACTGCGCGAAGGCCAGGTCGAAATCGGTGGCCTTGTAGTCGCGGTAGTTCTGAATCGGGTTGAGCGCCCACGTGACGCAGCCCTTGGCGCCAAACTGCACGGTGTGCGCTGGCAAGCCAGCGGTACCGATGATGTCATCGCACGCATCCAGCAGCAGACGGTTACGGGCTATCGCCTCATCGGTGGCTTCCGGCGTACAAATCTCGGTCAACACGGCCTTGGCCGCGGCCATGCACAACGGGTTGCCGTTGTAGGTACCAAGGTGCACCACACGGCCAGTGGTGATCTGGTCCATGCACTCCTGCGTGCCACCGAAGGCACCCAAGGGCAGGCCGCCGCCGATGCTCTTGGCCAAGGCCACAAGGTCGGGCTGTACGCCAACCACACCGGTGGCACCGCCCCACCCAGCGGTGATGCCAGTCTTGACCTCGTCGAAAATGAGCATGGTGCCGTACTTGCGAGTGATCTCGCGCACACCCTCGAGGTAGCCCGGCAGCGGCTTGCAGATGCCAATGTTTTCCATGATTGGCTCAACAATGAAGCAGGCCACATCGCGACCCGACAGCGCACGGTCGAGCGCATCGAGGTTGTTGTACGGAATGACGCCGGTGTCGCCCAAAACCGCACGCGTGATGCCAGCGGTAGACGGGACGGCACGCGGGTTATCGGCGGGGCCAGCCTCGCTGATGGGTGGCTTCATCGAGATCATCACTTCGTCGTGGTGACCGTGATAGCCGCCCTCGACCTTGACAATCTTGTCGCGACCTGTCGCAGCGCGCGCCACGCGGATCGCATCCATCGTCGCTTCGGTTCCCGAATTCGTAAATCGCCACAGCGGCAGGCCGTACCTGGCAGCGAGCATTTCGGCGACCTCGGCGTTGTCTTCACACGGCGAAACAAATAATGTGCCGCGATCAAGTTGGGCGTCAATCGCCCGACGCACTGCAGGGTGTACATGGCCGGCAAATAGTGCCCCAAATCCCATGTCGAAATCGGTGTATCGATTGCCGTCGACATCTTGCATCCACGAACTTCCAGCCGAGGCGATGACGATCGGATACGGGTCGTAGTACTGAAAATTAGACGGCACGCCGAGTGGCATTACCTTGCGGGCCCGCTCAGTAGCGCGGCGAGAGCCCTTAGTTCGGTCGGCG
>JAYUCY010000048.1:0-22806 GCA_043740085.1 Ilumatobacteraceae bacterium | reverse complement strand
AATCTCTTCTGGTCGGCTCACATCCACACTGGTTGTGGATGTGAGCCGACCAGTCGTCGGCAGCATGTAGTGGTGACCGGCGGGTCGAGCGGGATTGGGAAGGCGTGCGCCGCTCGCTATCGCGGCGAGGGCGCCACGGTCTACGTGGCCGACCTCAGCCCGCAGTCCAGCGACGAGCTGCAGCTCGACGTCAGCGACTGGGTGCCTGGGCCGCTCTGATCAGTTCGCTGCCACCACTGGACATGGTGCACCTGCGTGCGTGCGCGCCATCTGCCCCGGCTTCGTCAACACGCCGCTGGTGCCCACGGACGCGCAGTCGTTCATCAACGACATGGGCATGCCGGTGATCGACCCGGCAGGCGTCGGAGACGCTGCCATGCAGGCTGTCGCAGCGCACATAGACGGTTCGCAGCGGATCGTGTGGGGCGACATCATTCGCCAACACAAGCCGTCGGCTATCGACCTGGGACAACCCGAGTCAGTCGTTGGCGAGTCAGTCGTTGGCAAGCAGGTTGATCAAGCTGCTCGTGTCCCAGCGCTTGCCACCGCGCGCAATAACCTGCGCGTAGAACTGATCGATGAGTGCCGTCACCGGCAGGCGGGCACCGTTGCGGTGCGCCTCGTCCAGCACGATGGCGAGGTCTTTGCGCATCCATTCAACTGCGAACCCAAAGTCGAATTCGTCGCGCACCATCGTGCGGCCACGGTTCTCCAGCTGCCAGCTCTGGGCTGCGCCGTACTTGATCACTTCGGTGACCTGCTCGGGATCAAGCCCGGCCTTGACCGCGAAGTTGAGGCCTTCAGCCAAGCCCTGCACGATGCCGGCGATGAGGATCTGGTTGACCATCTTCGTCAACTGCCCGGAGCCGGCGGCGCCCATCAGCGCGCTTGCCTTGGCATACGCGCCCATCACCGGTTTGGCCAGTTCGTAGAAGGCCTCGTCGTCAGCGCCGCACATGATGGTGAGCTGGCCGTTCTCGGCGCCGGCCTGCCCGCCCGACACCGGGGCATCAACGAATCCGACGCCGAACTCGGCGGCAGCCTCCGCCAGTTCCTTCGCTACCTCAGCCGAGGCCGTCGTGTGGTCAATCAGCACCGCACCGGCGCCCGCACCAGCCAGCGCACCATCGGGGCCGTACACGACGTCGCGAACATCGTTGTCGTCGCCGACGCAGAGGAACACGAATTCGACACCCTCTGCAGCCTCTCGCGGAGTGGGAGCCGCCCGATTTCCGTACAGCGCAACCCACGCCAACGCCTTCTCCGGCGTGCGGTTGTAGACGGTGACCTGGTGGCCGGCGGCAGCAAGATGGCGGGCCATCGGCGTGCCCATTACGCCAAGGCCAATGAAGGCGACAGAACTCATTGTCCCATTCTTGCCGGTCACGAAGGCACGAGCTGTACAACCGGCTGAATGGCTGGCGAACGTTCGACGATCCGCCACAATGACCACACTGCTGTTCTGACGTTCAGCCGACGAGGCTGGCCATCAGTTCGTCGACGATGGACAAGGGAGTGCGCGGGTGCATGAACACCAGCCGTCCCATCGGCTCACCGCGATACGTGCTGGGAGCAACGAACGCAACCTGGTTCTGCAGCAGGCCGCCCGCCCACGCGGCCCACTCGTCGCGGCCCCAGCCTTCGCGGCGAAACAGCACCACACCCAGCTCAGGCTCCAGAATTAGCTCGGTCATCGGGTGGGCATCCAATGCTGCGGCCATGCGGGCAGCCAACGTGATGCCATGGCGAATAGCGACACGATGCGCTTCCAGCCCGTGCAACGCCATCGCAAACCAGATCGGCAACCCGCTGGCGCGGCGAGTGAGCTGATAGCCCAGGTCACATGGGTTGTACGCGTCGTCATCGGTGCGCAGCACAGCGATGTACGGCCCGTGCTGCGTGTGCGTCTCGCGGGCTAGTCGTGGCTGGCGGTACACCAACGCGCACGAGCCGGCCGGCGCGAACATCCACTTGTGTGGGTCGACGATGAATGAGTCGGCACGCTCGATGCCGTCGAACCTTGGCCGCAACTCGGGCAACAGCATCGCCGTCAGCCCGTAGGCACCATCGACGTGAAACCATGCGTCCAGCTGCTGAGCAACGTCGGCGCAACCAGCAAGATCGTCGATGACGCCGGCGTTTGTGGAGCCGCCGGCAGCGACGATCGCTGCGATGTCGGTGCGGTCGCCGATGGCCGCGCGAACGGACGCGCCGGTCAACCGACAGTCCGGCCCAGTGGGCACCTCCAGAGCATCGAGACCGAGGATGCGCAGGGCGTTGTTCACCGATGCGTGCGCGGTGTCGGCCATCACCACGGTGCGCCGCCCACCAGCCTGATCGCGCGCAACAGCCAACGCCGACAGGTTGCCGATACTGCCACCACTCATGAAGCAGCCGGCCGCGCCGACAGGCATGCCCGCGGTGCCGACCAGCAGATCGAGCACCTGGTTCTCGGCCGCAACAGCGCCCGCGCCCTCCAACCACGATTCGGCGGAAAAGTTGGCGGCACCGCACATAGCGTCCATCCAGACGCCCGCCACCGACGGCGACAGCGGAATGAACGCCAGAAAGCGCTCGCTATCAAGCCCGATATTGGCCGGCGCCAAGACGTCGCGGAACATGTCCCACGCCCCATCGAGACCGAGGCCGTCTTCGGTGATCGACCCGGCGAGGGCAACGTCAAGCTGACCCTTGTTGCCGATGACACCGACACTCGAGTTCGCAAGGCGAGCGCGAATCCACTGAATTGCGCGCTCGTCAAGATCGCCCGTCGCGCTGTCAGCGCCGTGCAAGCTCGAGTCGCTCACTCCGGCGTGACGTACGCGGCAGTGATGCCACCGTCAATGATCAGCGACTGGCCGGTCATCCAGCTGGACTCGTTGCTGGCAAGGAACAACGCGCCGTTGGCAATCTCCACTGGCTCGCCGAACCGGCCCATCGGAATGTGCACCAGACGACGGTTGCGCTTGGCGTCGTCGCTGAGGAACTTGGCCAGCAGCGGGGTCATGATCGGCCCAGGGCACAGTGCGTTCGCGCGCACGCCCTGACGCGCGTAGATGACGGCGATCTCGCGGGTCATGGCCAGCACGGCACCCTTCGACGCGGTGTATGCAATCTGCGGGGTAGCGGCACCCATGTGCGCCACGAACGAGGCGACGTTGACAATGCTGCCCGCCTCGCCGCACTCCTTGGCGCTGGCTTGCATCGCCGGAATGGCGTACTTACAGCCCAGCAGCGTTCCCAGCACATTGATGTCCATCGTCTTCTGATACGTCTCGACGCTGGTGGTGACCGGGTTGTCGTCGTCGCCCAACATCACGCCGGCGTTGTTGTAGAGCACGTGCAGCCCGCCGTAGGTCTCGACGGCGAAGTTGACCGCGTTCTCCACTGACGCTTCGTCGGTGACATCGCAGCGCACGAAGCTGGCCTCGCCACCTGCAGCGGAGATGGCTTCGACAGCATCATCGCCATCGGTGATATCCGCAATCACCACCATTGCGCCTTCTGCGGCAAACCGCTCGGCCCCTACGCGACCCAAACCCGACGATGCACCGGTGATGATGGCAACTTTGCCTGACAGACGACTCATGGTGTATCACGGTAGCGGACAACGGCAAACTGGTCAGCAATGACAGATGCGACTGCAACGCCGTGGCGGGTGATGACCTGGAACATTCTGGGTGCGCGTCACCCCGATGTCAGCGAAATCGCTTCCGTGCTCCGCGGCGAGCAGCCCGACGTCGTGGCGCTACAGGAGGTGCAGCGGGCACAGGTGCGCCGATTGGCCAAACAGCTCGGTTGGCACTACGCCTGGGCTCGCAAGCACTATCCATACTCACCGCTGCTGTGGTGGCGAGCCGAAGGCATCGGCATTCTGTCGCCGTGGTCGGTGTCGGCACGGATGCGCACCACCATCTCCCCCGGTGTCAGCACTTGGGTGTACAAGCATCGGGTGTTGTTGGCGGCCACCATCACGCGCCGCGACGGCGCACTGCGGGTGTTTAATACCCACCTCGCCAGCCACGACGCCGACGAACGTCTGGCGCAGGCGAAGCGGGTTGCCGACCGGGTTCGCGCCGACCCGGCGTCGTGCAAGATCGTCACAGGAGATCTCAATACCGCCGATGACAGTGAGATCGAAGTACTCCGCGAGTTCCGCGCAGCTGGCCTGTTCGATGCCGGCGGGACGGTCACCAATCCGTCAATCGCGCCGTCGCAGCGCATCGACTACGTGCTGCTGCCGCGCGCCGCCACGCTGCTGACCTCGCATACGCCAGCAGGCGGCGAGCTCTGGGCGCGCCTCAGCGATCACCTTCCGGTGCTCGTCGAGTTTCAGCCCTGACACCCTGCGGCCATGGGACGTCTAGATGCGCTCCCAATAGCGGCGAAGTTCCCAGTCGGTGACGGTGTGGTTGAACGCTTCCCATTCGGCCTTCGCCATCGTGAGGATGTGATGGTGCACTTCCTCACCGAATGATTCCTTGGCGATGGTGCTGTTCTCCCAGAGGTTGATGGCGTCGACGATGTTCCACGGGATGCGCGGAATGTCCGGTGCGTCATAGCCGTTACCCATGAACGCCTCGCCCAGCGGCAGCTTGTTCTTGATGCCGTACAGGCCGCCGGCCAGCGTGCCGGCGAATGCGAAGTAGCTGTTGGCGTCGCTGCCGGGGATGCGGCACTCGACCCGGGTGCCCTTGCCATGGCCGACCTTGCGGAAGCCGAGGGTGCGGTTGTCGATGCCCCAGCCAACGCCCGTCGGCGCCCACGAGCCAAGCTGGAACCGCTTGTAGCTATTGATGGTGGGCGCCCAGAGCAGGCTGAACTCGCGTGCGGTCGCGATCTGGCCGGCCAGGTAGTGCTGGAACGTCTCACTCATACCGTGCGGACCGTGATGATCGTCGAACACGGCGGTCTCGCCATCCATCGACCACAGGCTGGAATGGATATGGCATGACGACCCGGTGTCGTTGAAGTCGTACTTCGCCATGAAGCTGACGGAGCGACCGTTGAAGTGTGCGATCTCCTTCGCGGCCAGCTTGTAGACGCTGTTGCGGTCGGCCATTTCGACTGCGGTGGTGTAGTCGAGATTGATTTCGTGCTGACCCTTACCAGCTTCACCCTTGCTGAACTCGACCGGCACACCAGCGGCTTCCAGACCGCGACGAATTGCTCCGAGGATGTACTCGTCCTTGGTGGTTTGCAGGATGTGGTAGTCCTCCAGCCATGGCGAGTGCGGCTTGAGGTCGCGATAGCCCTTGTCGTGGGCCTCGTCGTAGGTGTCCTTGAACAGGTAGAACTCGATCTCGCTGGCCACCATCGGCAGGAAGCCCATCTCGGCGGCCGCGTCGACCTGCGCCTGCAGAATGCTGCGCGGCGCCACCTCCACCAGCTTGCCCGAGTCGACATCCAGCAGATCGCACATGATCATCGCGGTCTTTTCGACCCACGGAATCAGGCGAACGGTGTTCCAGTCGGCCTTGGCCAACATGTCGCCGTAGCCCTGCTCGTAGCTGGTGAAGCGGTAGCCCGCGACGGGGTTGTTGTCCATGTCGCAGGCGATGAGGTAGTCGCAGTTTTCGGTACCGGCGTCGGCCACGCTCTGCAGGAAGAAACGACCGGTGGTGCGCTTGCCGACCAACCTGCCTTGAAGATCGGGGAACACCATCAGCACCGTGTCAACGTGACCGTTGCGGATGAGGGATTCAAGTTCTTCGCGAGTGAGCATGCCTGGTGCGGTCATGTGTGCGAGGTTAGACGGCGCAGCGCGAAACTTAGGCCTTCTTCTTGGCTGGTTCCTTCGCAGGCTTCAAGACACCCTTGGCGAGCGCCTCATCGAGGTAGCGTTCGGCTTCCTCGGCGCTGACCTTGAGCGCAGGCGCAATCTCACTGATCAGGTTGATGCGAGCACGGTCGTACATGGTTCGCTCGGCCGCCGACAGTGAAGCATCACGATTACGGGCGGCGAGGTTCCGAACAACCTCAGCCACCTGGTACACGTCGCCGCTCTTCAGCTTCTCCTGGTGGTTCTTGAACCGGCGGCTCCAGTTGGACGGCACGCGCGGGTCGGGCTTGCTGAGCACCGCTACGAGGTCTTCCAGCTCCTCCGGGTTGACCGGGGGACGAACGCCCACTTCGCTCGCCTTCAGTGTGGGCACCGAGAGCGTCATCTCATTGATGACGGTCTTCAAGATGAGGTACTCCTGCAGACTGCCGAAGGCCTCCATCTTCTTGGTTCCCACGACGATGCATGCACCGTGCTGCGGATAGATGACGGTGTCGCCCTTTTTGAACTTCACTCTCGACCTCACGCAAGTTGGTTTCCAGCCCCCAGGGGGCTGCCCCAGGGTAGGCCGAATATCCCAAATTTCCTACGCCATCGAGGCCAGCACTCGATCGCGGCCCGCCCTTTTCGCGGCGAGTAGCCGTTGATCTGCCAGCCTCAGCAATCGCGCCCAGTCAACCTCCTCCGTCGTATCGGCGACACCGGCGCTGAACGTGAAGTTCGGCATCGGGTCGGTGCTCTGCAGCGCACCGAGGTGTAGCCGGGCACGTTGGAGGACGTCGAGTCCGTTGAGTCTGGCAGAGTCCGGAAGAATGATGACGAACTCATCCCCTCCCATTCGGGCCACGAAGTCACCATTGCGAACCACGCCGCGCAAGGTCGTGGCGAAGAGCCGCAGGGCGCGATCGCCGACGTCGTGGCCATAGTTGTCATTGAGCTGCTTGAACAAGTCAAGGTCGCAAATGGACACCGAGAACTCAACCCCCCCGTGCAGCAGACTGCGCACGATCTCATCGAGGCTGCGACGATTGAGCAGGCCGGTCAACGGATCCGTCACCGCTTGCTGGCGGGCAATGTGGGTCGCATCCAACAAGCCTCGCTGCTGCCGCACGAGCAACAGTCGCAGCGGTACGGCCACCAAGCCGAAAACAAAAATGGTGACGAGCACGACGAACCACACCCAGCGCGCCGTGGCGCCGGCCGCGTGCTCGCTGAGGACTCTCGCCACCGACACCAGCCCCACCACAACAACCATCACGAGACACAACACCGGCCATGACCCACTCTTCGGGTCGCGTTTCCGTCGTGAGAACTTGCCACCGTGCAACGTTGCGCCACTAGTCATTACGGACTTCATCGGCGTGCGGTGGCTGAACCTGCGCGATCTTGGCCGAAGCTTGAGAGTCAGCGGCGCCGCTCGTGAGGGGTCGGCGGCCCACCCATCACTGACTGGAGGAGCGCCACAACGGCATCGATTCGCTCAGGAGCGCTCTCAATTCCCGCACGTACGACCGACAGGACGAGCGAGAAGATGATGGTCTCCATTCCGAGCGCCATCTGCTCTGGCTCTGCGTTCGGTGGCAGAGTTCCCGCCGCCTGACGTGCGGCGAGGCCTTGCGCAACCGCTCTGGTGGTGGCGGCGAACAGCGGGTGGGTGAGCACCAATTGCAGGTCGTGCGGCGAACCCTCCACCATCACCCGGCGCGCCAGTGCGTGCCGCTGCAGCCCATCGACGAGCGCAAGCATCGAGTCGACAATCGGACGCTCGCTGTCAGTCACGCTGGCGATGACTTCCTGGCGGAGGGCATCAAGATCGGCTTGAATCGCGGCCAACCAGAACGTCTCCTTGTCCTCGAAGTACGCATAGGCGGCGGCCGGCGTGAGGCCCGCGTCGCGGCTGAGCTGGCTGACCGATGTCGACCGATAGCCGTACGTTCCGAATCGATCGACGGCCGAGCGAAGCAGACGCTCGCGAGTGCGTTCGCCCTTTGTCAGCTCATGTCGGCGTGGGTGGAACCCATTCACGATTCGAACGCTAGTACCACTGGCCGTCATGCTCCGGCGAGGGCGGCGGTCACCAGTGCGTCACCAACCAACGCCACGCAACACTTTTTCAGTGCCTCCGGAGAGAATCGAACTCCCAACAAACGGGGTAGAAACCCGCTGCTCTATCCGTTGAGCTACGGAGGCGCGACGGCCAGCTTAGGACGCGAGGAGTGTTCGGCGCAGGAGATCCATAGCGCTGATCACGCTCATCTGGCGCATCTGGTCGCGAGCACCCGGCATTTGCAACGTTCTGGTGTGCACCTCGGCGCCGATGGCGATGCCCACGCACAACGTGCCCACCGGCATGCCATCTTGCTCAGCAGGACCGGCGACGCCCGTCAGCGCGAGCGCCACGTGGCTGTTCAACAAGCGCTGCGCACCTACCGCCATCGCTGCGACCGCAGCTTCGCTGACGACTGGGCCGCGGGGCACACCCAACACATCGAACTTCACGTCGCTGGAATAGCTGACAATGCCGCCACGAAACACATCACTGGCGCCCGGCACATTGGTGATTCGCCCGGCGACGAGGCCGCCCGTCACGGACTCGGCAAGGCCTAACGACCAGCCGCGTTCGCGCAGCAACTGCAATACCACGGACTCCATCGTCTCCTCGTCGGCGCCGAAGACCACATCATCGACCAGCGCACGCGTCTCCGCTTCCCAGGTGCCAAGCAACATCAGCGCATCGGCCTCCGTCGCGGCCTTCGCGGTGAGCCGAATCTTGATTCCCTCCCACCCGCTGGCATTGAACGCCAACGTCGGGTTGCCCACCTCGTCGAGACGAGCGATCAACGGGTCGAGCCGCTCGTTGAGCCCGCTCTCGCTCTCGCCCCACGTGCGCAGAGTACGGCTGAGAATCACCGCAGCATCCTCGCCCCCACGAGCCAGGAGGTCGGGCAGCACCGCGCGCTGCACCATGTCTTTCATCTCGTGCGGCACGCCGGGCACGGCGTAGATGACCTTCTGCGCGCCGTCGATCACGACAGGGCAGATGAGGCCGGGCGCTGTTCCGCGAGTTTGCGCAATGATCGTGGCGCCCTCAGGTACCAGGGCCTGGCGCAGGTTGTTCTCCGCCATGCGGCGGCCGCGTGATTCGAACATCTCGCGAATCACTTCGCCGACCTGGGCGTTGGGCAACAGCTCAACGCCCATCACCGTGGCGATGGCCTCACGAGTCAAGTCGTCGTGCGTCGGGCCCAGGCCGCCACACACAATGACCGCGTCGGCAGCGGCAAGGACGCTGCGTAACACGCTCTCCATCCGACCCAGGTTGTCGCCGACCTTGACCTGCAGCAGCGAATCCACACCCACAGCCGCCAACTGCTCGCCGATCCACTGACTGTTGGTGTCGGTGATCTGGCCAAGCAGCAACTCGGTACCGATGGCGACTACGTCACAACGCATGGCAGCTCACAGAGATAGATCGGCGCCGGTCTCGTTGACCGGCAAAGGCTGGGACTTCACCGCTCGATACACGTACTGGCTGCCGCTGATGAGCGCCAAAGCGACCGACGTCCACAGCAGACCGTTCCACAGCCACTTCGCATCCAGCGCAGTCGGCGGCATGATGGCGAAGCCCACCGCCAGTTGCTGCACGAACGTCTTCCACTTGGCGATTTTGCTGGCCGGCACACTGACGCCCTTGGCGCCGACGAACGTGCGGTAGAGGCTGATGGCCAGCTCGCGCGCAACGGTGATAACAACCGGCACGATCCAGAACGTGTCGTTGGCGACAAGAATCGTCATCGCACCAAGTACGAGGATCTTGTCGGCAAGCGGATCGAGAAAGGCACCAAGGTTGGTGGCTCCGTGACGGCGGGCAAGGTAGCCGTCGATGCCGTCGCTGGAACACAGCACAAACCACAGCGCGAATGCGGCCCACGAGCCCCCCGGCTTGTCCGGAATGAGCACCAACATCAGCGGCGCAATGAGCACCCGCGCGACCGTGACCAAGTTGGCCCAGGTCTTGACGGCTGATGGATCGACAGGCATCAGAGCGAGTCTGCCACGAGATCCGGACCCATCGCATCGACGATACGAACGTCATGGAACTGACCAACTGCCAGGTGATCCGGCACCTCGATGACGCCATCGATCTCGGGAGCCTCACGGGTGCTGCGGGCCTCTCCGGGCGCATCCACGAGCACACGCACGGTCTCACCAATCAGATCGTCGCGGCGGCGAGCCGTGATGTCGTCCTGCATTTCGCGCAGCTCGGCGAGCCGCTCGTGCATCAGCGCCTTGTCGACGGCACCGTCGAGATTCATCGCGTACGTGCCCTCCTCAGGGCTGTACGCGAAGAAGCCACACCAGTCGAGCTGAGCTTCCTCGACGAACGACAGCAACTGGTCATGGTCTTCTTCGGTCTCTCCCGGGTAGCCGACGATGAAGTTGCTGCGGAACGCCGCCTGAGGTTCGCGCTCGCGAATGTCGGTGATGCGCTGCAGGAAACGCTGACCATCGCCCCAGCGGCGCATGCGGCGCAGCAGCGGCTTGCTGACGTGCTGCAGCGACAGGTCGAAGTACGGCACGCCCGTGTCGCAGATGGCGTCGATGAGATCGTCGCTGAGGTCGCTGGGGTACAGGTACAGCAGGCGCGTCCACGCGGCCTGCGCACTGACGGCCCGCACCAGCGGCACGATGGAACCGGCGCCCAACTCGTCGGGTCGGTCCTTGCCGTAGCTGGCCAGATCTTGCGCGACCAGCACGATCTCCTGTGCTTCCAACTGCTCGACCTCGGTCAGAATGGAGGAGATGTCGCGACTGCGCTGCGGCCCGCGAAACGACGGAATGGCACAGAACCCACAGCTGCGATCGCAGCCCTCGGCAATCTTCACGTACGCCCAGGGACTGGACGACTTCGGCCGAGGCAGGTTCAACAGATCGAGCAGGGGGATAGGCGCCGACGACACCGCAATGGACTTTTTCTTGAGCAGATTGACCGGCACGCCGAAGCCTGCGACCTGGTCGACCTCGGGTAATGCGTCGGCCAGCTCGCTACCGTAACGCTCGGCCATGCAACCGGTGACCACCAGCCGGCCACCAACCTTACGTTGGTCCTCCAACGCCAGGATCGTGTCGATGCTTTCCTTGCGGGCCTCATCGATAAACGCGCAGGTGTTGACCACCACCAAGTCGGCCTTCGACGGATCGTCGGTCGCGGTCATCCCGTCAGCCAGCAGCGTGCCGATCAGCTTGTCGCTGTCTACTTGGTTCTTGGGGCAGCCCAATGTTTCGACGTAGAAGCGCTGGGCCATAGACGACAGGCTAGAGGTAGTTCAGGCGGAGACCATTCGACGGCCACCGCATGTGCAAGCGGCGACCAGTGCCGATGATTGCGGATTCCGTGATCGGTGAACCAGAAGCCACCATGCGCGTCGAACACAAGCTCGTTCTGCGCCCGCAATCGCGGCGGGGCACTCGAACGACTAGCGGTTGCGCTGGGCTTCTTGGAGCAGTTCGAACTCTTCGACGGTCATCATCACGGAGCGAGCCTTCGAGCCTTCGCTGGGGCCAACCACGCCGCGCTGCTCGAGCAAGTCCATGATGCGCCCGGCGCGGGCAAACCCAACCTTCAGCTTGCGCTGCAGCATGGAGGTGCTGCCCAGCTGGCTACGCACCACGAGTTCCATGGCCTGGCGCATCAACACTTCGTCTTCATCGTCGTCGGCACCATTGCCACCGAAGTCGCCGCCGCCCATCTGGCCCTGGCTCTCGTGGCCTTCGACGCCGGCGACATACACCACGTCGGGTGCCTGGCGACGCCAGTGCGCGACCACCTTACGGACCTCTTCCTCGCTGACGAAGCAGCCCTGGATGCGCTGGCTGACGTTGCTGTTGCCGGGCAGCAGCAACAGGTCGCCCTTACCCACCAGCTTCTCAGCACCCGGTTGGTCGAGGATGACCCGGCTGTCGGTGAGACTGTTGACCGCATACGCCATACGGGCGGGAATGTTGGCCTTGATGACGCCGGTGATGACGTTGACCGACGGCCGCTGCGTGGCGACGATGAGGTGAATACCGACGGCACGCGCCTTCTGCGCGATACGGGTGATGCTCTCCTCCACATCGCGGGCGGCGACCATCATCAGGTCGTTGAGCTCGTCGACCACGACCACGATGTACGGCATGCGCTCGTACGAAGTGGGGCTGTCGGGATCGCGGTGTAGATCGGCGGCCAGTTCGCCACGGTCGTACGCCGCGTTGTAACCGGTGATGTCGCGAAAGCCCACTTCCGACAGCACGTCGTAGCGACGGTCCATCTCCTTGCACGCCCAGCCGAGTGCGTTTGCGGCCTTCTTCGGATTGGTGACCGGCTGTGTCAGTAGGTGCGGTAAGCGGTTGTACTGCCCCATCTCGACCTGCTTGGGGTCGATGAGGATCAGGCGCACCTGCTCGGGGGTGGTGCGCATCAGTAACGACGTGAGAATGCTGTTGATACCGCTGGACTTACCGGCGCCGGTGGTACCGGCGATCAGCATGTGCGGAGTGGTGGACAGATTGAGGAACACGGCGCGGCCGGCGATGTCTTTGCCGATCGCCACATCCAACGGGTGGCTGGCGGTCTTGGCTTCCGGCGCATTCATGATGTCGCCGAGGCTCACCAGCTGACGGGTGTGGTTCGGTACTTCAACGCCGATGGCAGAACGGCCGGGAATGGGCGCCAAAATGCGCACGTCGGTAGCCGCCATGGCGTACGCAATGTCGCGGTTGAGGCTGGTGATGCGAGCGACCTTCACACCCGCGCCGAGCTCGAGTTCGTAGCGCGTGACCGTGGGACCGACCGTCTGCCCGACCAGTTTCGTTTCCACACCGTGCGAGGCCAGCGACTCGACCAGCGTGCGTCCGCGGGCTTCCACCTCTGCCTTGTTGATGGTCTGCGCGGCGCTTCGCGGTAGGTAGCTGAGCGGCGGCAGCGACCACTGCCCGGCTTGCGCACCCGGGCCAAGATCGAGCACTTCCTGCTCGCCCGGGCCGCCTGGCAGCTCGGGTACACCGCGTGGTGCACGAAGACGCTTCGGCTTGGACGCGTCCTGGCTCCATTCGTCATCGTCGGCGAAGTTGTACAGCTGCGGTGCGGGCAGCTCACCAGTCGACTCTCCGGCAACCTGACGGTCGCTCTTCAGCGAGGCCATGTCGCCAAACACCTGCTTGACCTTGCGCCCAATAGGTGCCGCGACCGCCGCCACCCCGTGCGCAGTGTGGCCCGAGACCGTGCGCAAGGAACCGCCGGTGAGCAGCAACACAGCGCCGACGAATACAGCGGAGAGGATCACGATGGCACCCGCATCACCGGCCAGGCTGGTCAACGGCTCGCCCACCAAGGCGCCCATCCACCCACCTGCACGGCCCAGCGTGTCGAACCCGCTCATGATCTTTCCCGGACCGCGCACCACGTGCAGCAGTCCCAAAACCGACAGTGATGCCAAACCCCAACCGATGCCCAGGCGGAAGCGATTGCCGCTGCGGCCCTTGCGGACCAGCGCGATCCCGACGCCGACGAGGGCAATCGGCACGATGAACCGGCCCAGCCCAGTGAACCAACCAATCAATGTCTCAACGCCGCGCCCGAGCGGGCCGGCGAGGTTGAAGTAGATACCGAGCCCCAGCAGCGCCCCAACCAGGATGAACCCGATACCAATGAACTCGTCTTCGCGACCAGAAACGGCCTCGCGCATCTCTGCCGAAGCCTGATTGCGGCGCGACGTGGGCTGCGGTGCCGCTTTCGACTTCGAGCTGGAACCAGTACCCGAGCGCGTCGTGCCGCCCCGTGCGGACACGGACGATTTCGAGCGCTGGTTCGACTGACCCCTTGTACCCATTGCTGTCACGGTACCAAGGGGGCGCGCGACAGTACGCGCACTGCGTGCTTCACCACTGTCCGCGGCCCGGCCTCAGTTGACTGGATCGACGGACTTGACCGACCCATCGGCACCCAGCACCACATCCAGACCGCCGCCCTTGTCGGAGGTAGCGAGCACGCCGTAGAGAACACTTCCCTGCCCATCGCCATGAATGTAGAAGCTTTCGATGGAGATCCCGGGCAGCTCGGTACGTACTTGGGAGAGGATGACGTCCGGGTCGAAGTCCACTGACGACGCGCCAAACGTGCCGCCACCTGCGGCCTGGCCCTCGGTTGAGGTGAGGGTGCCTTTCAAGTACAGCCACGGCTGCGCAACCGTTGCGTTGTTGAGCGCCACGAACAGATTCACCAGCCGTGCCGTCGCATTGATCTCGAAATACGCCTGGGCGCCGCCGAGTTGGGCTTCCACAGCCATCATCGCCGGAACAATCTGATCGAGCAGCGGCAACTCATCGGCAGACGGCAGCGGCACCACAGTGGTCGCCACCGCCGCCGTGTCGGTGAGGGCAGCAGGGTTGTCAGAACATGCTGCGAGCAGGGCGAGCGTCGCAAAAACCGCCGAAGTGACGCGATGTTTCCTCACAGCACCAGGCCGCTGGCGCACTTGCGCGTCACTTCGCCCGATCCGTCGGGGGTTGCTGGGATTCCGAACATCGCCACGTTCGCTTTCCTAGGTCTCCATCACTACGGGGACGATCATGGGGCGGCGTTTGGTACGCTCGTGCACGAACTTGCCGGCTGCCCGGCGAACATCGCGCTCCAATGACTCCACGTCGCGCACGCCGCTGGCCAACGACTGCTCCACCACCGCCGCAACCCGGTCGCAGGCCTCGTCCAGAAGGTCTTCCGCCTCGGGGGCGTAGACCCAGCCGCGGGTGATGATCTCGGGCCCGGTCAGCACCTTGCCGGTGCCGATGTCGACGGTCACGATGACCACCACGACACCTTCCTCGGCCAGCACCTTGCGGTCGCGCAGCACACCCTGGCCGACATCGCCGACGATGCCGTCCACGTACAGATAGCCGGCGGGCACACGACCTACCTTGGCCAAACCCTTGTCACTGAGTTCGAGCACGTCGCCGTCCTCGCAGGTGAGGACGTGATCCTTGGCCACGCCCATCAGCACTGCCAGCTTGGCATTGGCAACCATGTGGCGATACTCGCCGTGAATCGGCACCATCCACTCGGGCTTGGTGAGCGACATATAGGTCTTCAGCTCGTCGGCCTGCGCATGGCCCGTGGCATGTACATCGGCGATGCCACTGTGCACCACCTCAACACCGGCCCGCAGCAGGTCGTCGATGACCCGATTGACGTTGCCCTCGTTGCCGGGAATGGCGTGACTGGAGAGGATGACGGTGTCGTGGTCGCCGGCCTTCACCCACTTGCTCGCACCGCGGGCGAGCAGCGCCAAGGCTGACATCGGCTCGCCCTGCGAACCGGTGGAAATGATGCACACCTGGCCCGGCGGGTACTTGCCGATATCGTCGATGTCGACCAACGATGCGTCGGGAATGTGCAGCACGCCCAGGTCGCGACCCATGCGCACGTTCTTCTTGATGCTGAGCCCGAGTGTGGCCACCACTCGCCCACTGTCGATGGCCGCGTCGGCAATCTGCTGAATGCGATGGAGGTGGCTGGCAAAGCTGGCCGTAATAATTCGACGGCCCTTCTGCGCCGCGAACACCCCGCGCAACACCGCCCCGACACCCGACTCGCTGGGCGAGTGCCCGTGCTCCTCGGCGTTGGTGCTATCGGCCATCAACAGGCGAATGCCCTCGGTTGCCGCGATCTGCCCCAGGCGGGCGAGGTCGGTGCGCCGGCCGTCGACCGGCGTGAGGTCGATCTTGAAGTCGCCCGAGTGCAATATCACGCCCTGAGGGGTGTGCACCGCAATGGCGTGGGCGTGGGGCACCGAGTGGGTGACCGGAATGAATTCGACATCGAACGGGCCGATCATCAGCCGCTCGCCGTCCTTCACCGGGATCAGTTCGGTACGGCCCAGCAGGCCGGCCTCCTCGATGCGGTTGCGGGCAAGCCCAAGTGCCACGGCCGAGCCGTAAATCGGGAAGCTCAGTTCACGAAGCAGGTACTGCAGCGCACCCACATGATCTTCGTGGCCGTGCGTCGCGACCACCGCTTCGATGCGGTCAGCGTTTTCACGCAAGTAGGTGAAGTCGGGCAACACCAAGTCGATGCCGTGCATGTCGGCGTCTGGGAACATCAGCCCGCAGTCGATGAGCAGAATGCGACGGTTACCACCCTTGGTGCCATCGTCGACAATCTGCTCGATGGCCATACAGTTGCGGCCAATTTCGCCGAGGCCGCCGAGGAAGACAACACGAACCGGCTGAGGCATTAGGCGACCTTCGAATGATCAGGAAGTGGGACGTTGGGGGAACGCATCGCGCCACCTTTGCAGGTTCGCCCACACTTGGGGTGCTCGAGTCTCGACGAACTCGGGCGCCGGGCCCATCGGCAACCGAGCCTGGCCGACGTTGAAACCGAGATGGCGCATCATCGCCTTGGTCGGAATCGGGTTCGGCGCGTCGTCGCCGGTCTCGAACGCAAAGCTCTCCAACAGGCGGGCGTTGATGAGACGGGCACCGACGGTGTCGCCCTTCTCCCACAGATCGAACATCTCCTGGTGGTCCGCTGCCGTCCAGTGTGTAGCGACGCCGACCACGCCGACAATGCCGCTGGCCAGCAGTGGCAGGGTCAGTGCATCGTCACCGCTGTATACCTCGACACTGTCGGGTGCCCGTGCGATCAGCACCGCCGTCTCGCCGGGGTTGCCGGCGGCGTCCTTCACGGCAACGATGTTGGGAACTTCAAAGAGTCGCAGCAGCGTGGCGGTCGAGATCTTGCGGCCGGTGCGCACCGGGATGTCGTACACCATCTGCGGCAGCGGCGTGCACTCTGCCATGGCCCGAATGTGCGCCTCAATGCCTGCCTGCGACGGCCGGTTGTAATAGGGGCACAGCGCGAGGATGCCGGCAGCCCCGAGGGCGGTGGCCTCCTTGGTGAGATGTACGGAGTGGGCCGTGTCGTTGGTACCGGTGCCGGCAATCACGGGAATGGTGACCGCCTCGATCACTGCTGCGAACAGGCTCAACTTCTCGTCGTCCGTCAGCACCGGCGACTCACCGGTAGTGCCCGCGATGACGAGGCCATCGTGGCCATTGTCCTGTAGCCAACGGGCAAGACGCCGTGCCTCATCGAGATCTATCACGCCGTTGTCGTCGAAAGGGGTAACCATTGCGGAGAGAACGCGACCAAAGCGGGCCATCAGAGGGCACCTTCGACTGAGCGGTCCATACCTTGGCCGAGGATGAGTTCGTCGTGCAGTTCCATCCACACATCGTGGTCGCTACCGCACATCACGCCCATACACATATTCGTTTCACCTTTCACCATTCGCCGGCACATCCGTGCCGGGCTCGGACGGATGCGGCATGCAAGCTCAGCGTAGTGGACCGACCTCACCCAGGACTATCGATGTGAGTGGCCCGCTGCCCTCAGGTTTCTGCGGGGCGCGCGCGACCTACTGGCCGGCAACGGGTGCCATCTTGTCGGCATCGGTGAGCTCGAAGGCGGTGAACTCTTCGCCGGTGTCAGCCCAATCCTCGAATTGGATGACACCCATCTCTTCGAAGCGATGGCGCAGCCACTTGTCGTTGCGGTCCAGCAGGCCCAGCTTCTTGCAGTTGGGGACGATCTTGCTGAACAGCATGCTCTGGAACACGGCCCGGGTGGGGTCGGCCAAGACCAGCGGGATGACCTCGCGGACATTGACGCCCATACGCTCCCACACCTCTTGCTGCATGAAACGGTCGCGCATGCGAATGGCTGCCTCGAACGCGAACTCCTGGCGGTCCTTCATCTCCGCGTCGGTCATCTCGTCGTAGCACTCCTTGAGACTGAGGACGCCGAAGGCCACGTGACGGGCCTCGTCGCTCATCACGTAGCGCAGCAACTTCTTCAGCAACGGCTCGTTGGTGAACTGGTGCATGAAGCCGAAGGCCGCGAGGGCGAGCCCCTCGACCATGACCTGCATGCCGAGGTAGGTCATGTCCCAGCGGCTGTCGTTGACGATGTCGTCAAGCAGCATGCGCAGGTGAGCGTTGACCTGGAACTCGCCACCCAGTTTCTCTTCCAGGTAACGGGCAAACACCTCGACGTGGCGGGCCTCGTCCACGACCTGCGTGCTGGCATACAACTTGGCGTCGTACCACGGCACCGTCTCGACGATCTTGGCGGTACAGATCAGCGCGCCCTGCTCACCGTGCATGAACTGACTCAGGCTCCAGTTGCGACTCTGCACACCGAACTCCAGCCACTCCTTGTCGCCCCACTTCTCCACTGGCGTACCGATGTACATGCTGGCGTCGACGCCGGTGCCGATCAACGCTTGGTCTTCAAGGACCGACTTCTCGACGTCGACGTCGATCGACCAGTCGAGATCGGTGGTGGCATTCCACTGGCCCGTCTTGGCCTTCTCGTACAGCTTGCGCAAAGCGGGGCGCTGCAGTGAGTAGTCCCACGTGAAGATCGAGTCGGCGTTGTTCTTGACGATGTGCTCAATCTCGTTCGAGTCGACCAGCGGGACGGCGAGAATCGCGTCGATGTCGTTGATCTCAGCGCGGCCGATGATCGTTTCATTGTCGTTATGCGTGACAGTCATGACAGGTCCTTATGCGGTGATGGATGCCAAGAAGGCAGGAAGGATGAAGGTGTTGATGAACAATCGGGCCGAGCCGGCATCGCCCAGGTCGACATGGTCGGACGGCGCAAGGAAGTAGCTGATGACGAGCCGTGAGAGCAGCTCCACCAGCCGGGCGGACTCGCGCCGTGGCAGGTACGAATCCACCAGCGGTACCAGGAAGATGGTGGCCACCCGCATGATGCGCGGCAGACCTTCCACCGTCAACTGCGCCAGCGTGTCACCCGGCTCGGAGGCCATCATGATGGCCAGGTGTTGGTCGTCGCGCAGCTCGTGTGTGGCAGCGACGACCGCGCGCACCAGAAGGTCTTCGAGGTCAACCGCACCATCGACTTGCCCAGTGAGGCGGACGAAGAAATCTTCCAGCTCGCGAACCCGCAGCGCCTCGAACAGCACGTCCTTGCCGCCCGGGAACAACCTGTACAGGGTGGCGCGAGAGACACCCGCCTCGGTGGCGATGTCGTCGATAGTGACCTTCTCGATGCCCCACCGTTCACAGCACGTCTTCGCCGCGGCAAGCACGCGCCGCTCAACGGAGGTCGGGGTCGAGGACATGTTGAGACAGTAAGACGCTTTCCGTCTCATTGTCAACCCTGTTCGATTGTTGACCTTGAAGGTCAACAATCGTCGGCGACTGATACCCTCTGCGCACCAGTGTGAACAACTGCGTGAACAAGGAGCCCCACCAATGAAACGACAAATCCTCGCGACCGCCGCCGTGGTCGGCCTGTTGCTCGCCGCCTGCGGCGACAACGACACCACCAGCAGCGAGACCACCGTCGCCGCGGCCGAGACCACAGTCGCGGCAACCGACACGAGCGCCGCCACCGGTGGCGATGCAGCTGCCTGCGCCGACGGCAAGACGCTCGAGGCTGCCTCGCTCACCATCGCCACCGGCGACCCGGCCTTCCCGCCCTACGTCCTCGACGACACACCCGAGTCAGGCGAAGGCTTCGAGAGCGCCGTTGCGCTCGCCGTCGCCAAGGAACTCGGCTTCGAAGGCGACGCCGTCAAGTGGGTGCGCACCTCGTTCGACACCGCGGTTGCCGGCAGCGACAGCAACAACGACTTCAACCTGCAGCAGTTCACAATCAACGATGAGCGCGAGCAGGTCGTGTCGTTCAGCGATCCGTATTACACCGCCAACCAGGCAGTGCTCGGCTACGTCGATGGCCCGGGCAAGGACGTCACCAAGCTCAGCGATCTCAAGACGCTGCGCCTCGGTGCCGCTGCCGGTACCACCAGCCTGCAGTTCATTCTCGACGTGATTCAGCCCGATGCCGAACCGTTCGCGTTCAACAGCAACGCCGACGCCAAGACTGCTCTCGACAACAAGCAGATCGATGCGATCATCACCGATCTGCCCACAGGTCTCTACATCTCCGCGGTGGAGATTGAAGGCACGAAGGTCTTCGGCCAGTTCCCCATTGAGGCCGGCGGTGCCGGCGACCAGTGGGGCCTACTGCTCAGCAAGGACAACCCCCTCACCGAGTGCACCAGCCTGGCGATCGCCAACCTGACTGCATCGGGCGAGCTGGCCACCATCACCGAGACGTGGATGGGCCAGTGGAGCGAAGCACCGACGCTCTCCAAGGACTGACCCGACGAGATCGGGTCCGACAAGGACTGACCTTCTAGAGTCGCAACATGACGAACAACGACGAGGGCGCCGGCATCGTGTCGGCGCCCTCTCGCGTCCCGGGTCACTGGACCCGCCGTGAGCGATGGTTGCGTCGTCAGCGACGCAAGGCAACCATCATCGCTGTGGTCTCGACGGTAGCCACGTTCGGCGGCCTCGCCTGGCTGATCACTAGCTCCAGCGGATGGCCGAAGGTGAAGACGATCTTCTTCAACGGCGATCGCTTTCAGGACGACTTCCCCGAGATCATTGGCTACCTGTGGGTTGACGTGAAGTTGTTCCTGCAGACCGCGCCCTTCATACTCCTGTGGGGTCTGGTGATTGCGTTGTGCCGCAATACACGCAACCCGGTGCTGTTCCCGCTGCGCGCGTTCGCGGCGGTGTACACCGACTTCTTTCGTGGCGTACCCATCATCCTCACCATTTACCTCGTCGGTTTCGGCATCCCGAAACTGGGTCTACTGGAGGGCGACTTCCACTTCCTTGGCTTCGGTGGCAACTGGAGCTCGCCATACCTTTGGGGCCCTATCGCGCTCGTTCTTGCCTACTCCGCGTATGTTGCGGAGGTCTTTCGTTCCGGTATCGAAGGCGTCCACGAAAGCCAGCGCGCCGGAGCAAGGTCGCTGGGGCTCTCGCACACGCAGACGATGCGCCATGTGGTCATCCCACAAGCGGCGCGACGCGTGGTACCGCCGCTGATGAACGACCTGCTGTCGCTACAGAAGGACGTCGCACTGCTCAGCGTGCTGGGCATTATCGAGGTCTTCCGTCGCGCCACTTCCATCAAAGATCTCACCGGCAACTTCACACCCTTGGTGGCCGCCGCCGTCATCTTCCTCGCACTCACCATTCCCGAGACGCGCCTGGTGGATTGGTACACCAACCGCCAGCGTCGGCGTACGGGCGGGTCGCAGGTCGTATGAGCGCCACGGCGAAAATCGAGATCCGCAACGTCCGCAAGTCGTTCGGCACCAAGGTGGTGCTCGACGACGTCTCATTGCAGGTCGGCACCCACGACGTCGTCTGCCTCATCGGCGCCAGCGGTTCGGGCAAAAGCACGCTGCTGCGTTGCATCAACCTGCTCGAGCCAATCGACGACGGGTCGATTCACCTCGATGGCCTCGACATCAGCGAGCCAGGCCTGGACCCCGACCCGGTTCGCCGTCGCATTGGCATGGTCTTCCAGAGCTACAACCTGTTTCCACACATGAGCGTGCTGCACAACATCACACTCGGCCCCACCAAGGTGCTCCGTCAAACCAAGGCGCAGGCAGCCATGGCAGCCAAGGAGCTGCTCGATCGCTTCGGGCTTGCTGATCGGGCAGACGCCTATCCCGACCAATTGTCGGGTGGACAGCAGCAACGGGTGGCGATCGTGCGCGCACTAGCGATGCAACCGGAACTGATGTTGCTTGATGAAGTCACCGCCGCTCTCGACCCGGTGTTGGTCGGCGAGGTACTCAACGTGATTCGCGACATGCGCGGGCAGGGCATGACCATGATCCTGGCGACCCATGAGATGGGCTTCGCCCGCGAGATCAGCGACCTGGTGTGCTTTCTGAAGAATGGCGTGATCCTGGAGGCCGCTCCCCCTGCGAAGTTGTTCACCTCGCCGGACCGTCCTGAGACCGCTGACTTCCTTCAGCGTGTCATCGCCAGCGGCCGCCTGTAGAAGTCGCTCGGAGAGGACCGCGCCGGCTCAGCCGGTCTTGCGACCGCTCGCCACGCCGCACACCACTTCACGGTGCAAGCACAGCTCGACCTCGCTGGTCAGCTTGGCTTGGTCCCATCCGTTCATAAAGTCGGCATGCCCGGTGGTGAGGCCGCCGCTGGCGAGCGTGAGCCCAGCGGTGCTGCCCCACACCGGGTACTCGACGCTGAACTGCAGCTGCGGAATCGACACTGCGAAACCATCGGGGCACATTCCACCGGCGCTGTATGCAACGTGCGCGTGGTGATCGTTACTGTCCAGGTTGGTCCCGTCCCAGCAGTCGGGGAAGGTGACCAGCAGACGAAGATCGCGATCCTCGGCACACTCTGGCGGCAACACCGCGCGCTCGATGCCGGCGCCACATCCCCACGCAACAATCGACAGTGGCTGCTCGCCGGTGGCGCCCGAGTTGCCAGCAATCATCACCAGACCGACGGGAAACGGCTGCACCGAGGTGGCGACTACGCCCTCGCCCGGCCGGTAGTAGGCGGTGCTCTTGACCGGGGTCAGCACCTCTGCGCCGCGCAGCAATGCCGGCGCCCAGTACGCCGCCTTGTCCTGCGGCTGATCGCAGGTGGTGCCACCGCTCGCCAATGACGCGACCGTCGCGAACGCATCGACATCGGTATTGCCGAAGAACTCGTGCAGGTGGCTGTGCCCGGGCTGGCCGGGATACACGATGGGGTCGTCGGAGGCCGTGTGGCTGTACATGCACTCCACGAGGAATTGCGGTGTCGCGCCCTGCGGCCCGGCGATGGGACGATCGGGCTGACCCAACGACGTCGCGTCGGTGTGCACCTTCATCCCGCCGGCGCTGTTGCCGCCCCTGTCACCGGCGCACCCCGACATGGCAAGCACGGTCGCCATCGCTGCGATGGCGACAGTGCGTGAACCAAGCATTCTCTGTCGACGTTCTGTCAGACGTTCAGGCGGGCTTCGAGGGCACGACGATGGCGTCGAGGTCGACGGTCTTGGGGCCCGTGGCAGGCCGAACCGGCGCGGTAGCGGCGTCGGGCATGTCAACCTGTGGCTCGAGGAT
>JAYUCY010000047.1:0-10155 GCA_043740085.1 Ilumatobacteraceae bacterium | reverse complement strand
TATCGTCGGCTGGTCGTCCAACCCGGGCGGCCGATGCTTCTCGCAGTTGATCGAACATCACGTCGTCGAGCTCCTCCGCAATGGCGTCGAGCCGGTCGGCCAGTTTGTCGTAGTCGGTACTCAAAGCGCCTCCGCCAACAGATCGATGGGATGTCGAACGGTGAGACCCACCGCAGCAAGATACATTGCGCAGCCGGGATTGGCGCTTGCCACGACTCCCCCGTCGGCGGTGGCACCTGCCCGCGCCAGCGACGCCAGCTTGCGAGCTCGGATGTCGGCTGCGAGCTCGGGCTCCAGCGCCGAGTACGCCCCGCCAGCCCCGCAGCACAGGCCGTCATCGTCCAGCTCAACGAGGTCGGCGACGGCACCGAGCACGGTTCGTACCGACTGGTGCGAGCGCTGCACATGGCGCAGGTGGCACGGATCTTGGATGATCACGATGCCGAGATGACGTGACGGATGGAGCCGATCAAGGTGGTCGGCAACCAGCTCGTGGACATCGCGCACCCGTGCAGCGAACGCAGCGGCTTCGGGCGTACCAACAAGGTGCCCGTACTCCTTGAGTGCGGCGCCGCAGCCGGCGGAGTTGACCACGATTGGGGCATCGCCAGGCATCGACGCCATCACATCTGTTGCGAGCCGACGTGCGTTCCCGGTGAGGCCGGCGTGCGTGTGCAGCGCACCACAGCAGCCCCCGCCGCTGCCCGGTAACGCGTACGAGATGTCGAGGTGACCGAGAACCTTCGCCGTGCTGTGGTGGGTGTCGCGCAACCATGCGTCCATCACGCACCCGGTGAACATCCAGACGTCGGAGCCGGTGGCGGCCAGCGGCTGTGGCCGGCGAAGCGGCAGCTTCGCCAAGCCTGCCCGCTTGGGAACGAGGCGAAGCCGTTGGGCGACAGCCAGCAGCGAGGAGCCTGCGAGCAGCAGCCGATGCTTCGGGAGTACGGCGAAGCCCATGCGCTGCCAGCGTGGTGTGATGCGACGCTGTTCGGCGAGGGTTTCGCGCACACCCTCCTGCAGTCGGCCGTACGGCACGCCCGACGGGCAGGCTGGCTCGCAGCCACGGCACTGCACGCAGGTTTCCATGAACGAGACGAACTCGGGTGTGACCGGTGCATCGTCGATGTGTACCGCCCGAATCGCAGCAATGCGTCCACGCGGGGAGAGCGCTTCCTCTCCGGTCACGCGAAACGTGGGGCAGTGCGGCAGGCACAACCCGCAGCTGACGCAGGTGCCCAGATCAGTATCGTCGATGTGAAACTTCACGGCCCGCCCACCGTAGCGTCAGGACCTATGCCCGAAGGCCACACCATCCACCGAATTGCGAAGGACCACTCACCGATCCTGACTGGTGGGCCAGTGCGAGTGTCCTCGCCACAAGGCCGCTTCGAGAGCGACGCTGCTCTCGTGGACGGCGTCGTGCTTGATCGCATCGAGCCGTACGGTAAGCACCTCTTCTACTGGTGGGCGAATGGCCTCGTAGGCCACGTGCACCTCGGTCTCTTCGGCAAGTATCGCGTCGCGCCCGGCGAGCAGGTGCCGGTGGTACAGGGCCAGGTCCGCATGCGAATGTCGACGGACCGCGGCACGATCGATCTTGCCGGCCCTACCGACTGCAGCATTGGAAGTGCCGATGATCGCGACGCGATCATTGCCCGCCTCGGCCCGGACCCGCTGAAGGCCGGTGCCAAGGCCGACGCCTTTCTGGCTGGTGTGCAAAAAAGTGCGCAGCCGATCGGGGCACTGCTGCTCGACCAGAAGATGTTGGCCGGCGTCGGTAACGTCTACCGCGCGGAGGCGCTCTTCGTCACCGGCATTCATCCCTCACGGCCAGGTCGCAGCTGCAGCCCAGAGGAGCTGCACTCGCTTTGGCTGACAATCAGCAGCATGCTCAAGCAGGGCGTGAAGGACAACCGCATCATCACCATTGATCGCCACGAGTTCCCGGTGGCGAAAGGGCATGCCCGGCGCGGCGCCAACACCTATGTGTATCACCGTGACATCTGCCTTCGTTGCGGTACCGCCGTGCAGATCGCGCAGCTCGGCGGCCGGGCCTGCTACTTCTGCCCGACCTGTCAACCCTCGTGACAATCCGTCAGCCGAGGGTTTCTGGTCGGGATTCGTCTCGGTCATGCGGTGGTACCTTTCGACCAAGTCGCTGACAGTCCTACTGAGCACTCCAGGCGGGAGCCGTCGGGTCGCCTCGCCAGTACTGGAGGCGGCGCTGCGCTTCGCCAGCAGCTGCAGGGTTGGTGCGCCCAGCTTTGAGACGCATCAGCGTCGCCGTTACGTTCCGCATCACTGCCAACGACTGCGCCAATGGATCGTCGCGTCGTGAGTTGCCGTAGCCGTCAGCGAATCGCTCGTACGCCATCGGGTCGCCACCCCACACCTGCGACCACGTCATCAACATTGCGTGGTCCCACGACGCGGGGGCATGACATGAAAGATCCCAATCGAGCAGCACTGGGCCATTGGTGGACTGGATGATGTTGCCCGGGTGCACGTCGCCGTGACACACCACCCGTGCGGTCACTTGCGAACGCCAGTGTCCGTGCTCGAGGATCGCACCGGTCAGTCCGGCGCGAGCGGCGTCGTCCAGCAGGTCATCGACGTCGGCAAGCACGGCGACGGTGTCCCACCAGGGGAAGTCGTCGCCACGTGGCAACGGATAGTTGCCACGGACCTCGCCCACCGGCCATTCGTGCACTCGCCGAATCTGCTCACCGACTGCGGCCCAGTCGACGTCACCGTCAGACTGAATGCGTTCAATCGCGAACACTGCCAGGTCGCCGACCGTCATCGGCTCCGGCTGCAATAGCTGCGGCGCTCGCACGCCCCTCTGCGCCAGCTGCCCCATCAGCCACGCAGCCTGCGAAGGCGGCGCAGTGGTGTGCGAGACCCGCAGCATCACATCCTCGCCGGCGAGGAACAGCGCGTTCATCGCGGTACGCAGGTGTTGCGGCGTCGGCAGCCCCCACTGCGACGCTGCCACCGATGCCGCAGCAGCTGCCACTCGAGCATCGCCCGGTGGCCGCACCACGAACGGTAGGTCGTCAGGCATGCACACCAGGATTGAGCCGACCCGCCGGGTCGAACTGGTGCTTGATGGCGGCCATCAGCGCCGCCCCCCGCTCGCCTACCGGCTCGACAGCACACGGCAACGCGTGGTGGACGATTCCGACACCGACTTCAGCAACAAAGTCGCCCGACTGCGACGACACGTCCGAGGGCTTGACGCTGCGGCGGCTTCCGGTCGGCAGCGCGGGCGGGCCAGCGCAGGCAGTCAGCGCACAACTCGCTGCCTGTTCGGCAACGTCGGCCGAGTGCCCCTCCAGCAGAGCGAACACCGCCGACCCGTTCCACAGCACGCTGGTCGGCTTATAGAGCCGCGTGAACACCTCGAACGGATCGGTGGTCTCGCGGGTGAACCACTGCGAGTGCTGCGCCAGCGGACGTGTGCGCACGATGACTTCGCCGAGGAAGCCGAGGGAGCCGTGCGACCCGACCAGCAAACGGCAGAGGTCGAAGCCGCTGACGTTCTTCACGGTTGGTCCACCGGCCTTGACGATCTCGCCCGCCGCTGAGACGTACCGAGCCTGCAACAGGGTGTCGCGCACCGGGCCGTCGCCCAATCGACGGTGATCACTGCGGCCAATGGCCAGTGCGCCCCCGACCGTGCCACCAGCGGGCATAGCGACCGTCTGGCCACTCGCCGCCAGCGCCGCCACCAGCTCGTCGACTGGTGTGCCTGCGCCACAGCACACAATCATCTCGTCGGGCTGCATCCACTCGATACCTGCCGGCGGATGGACGCACCGCACACCAGCAACCGCGCCGCCACGTGTTGCAAGGCCGCTGATGGTAACCGGCCCGTCCGTTCCCACGGCCTCGGTAAACGACAACAGATTCGTCACACCCAGGCCCCGTTCGGGACGTGCTGCACGTCGCCACAGGCAGCGGCCGACGGCAACACCTTGAACGGGTTGGCCAGCTCCAGCGGGTCGAACGCACGGCGCATCGCAGCCTGCGCGGCCAGGTCTGCGGGAGCGAACATCAGCGGCATAAAGTCGCGCTTCTCCAAGCCGATGCCGTGCTCACCGCTGAGCACTCCCCCAGCTGCCACCGAGGCGCGCACAATCTCTTCTCCGGCGGCGTGCACACGCTCCATCACGCCCGGCTCGCTCTTGTCGAACACCAGCAACGGATGCAGGTTCCCATCGCCAGCATGGAAGACGTTCATCACCAGCAGTCCGTGGCGGGCCGTGATCTCGTAGACCTTGCGCAGCACCTCGGGCAGCATCCGTCGTGGAACCACCGTGTCGTGCAAATAGTAGTTGGGTTTGATGCGTGCGATGGCCCCAAACGCCGTCTTGCGTCCCTTCCACAGCAACGCCCTTTCGGCCTCGTCCTGCGCGATACGAACCGTGCCTGCACCGTGAGCTTTCCCGATCTCCACGATGCGAGCGACGTCGGCCTCCAGCCCGTGTGGCAGGCCGGCAACCTCCACCAGCAGCACGGCGGCAGCATCCACCGGCAACCCGGCGTGGATGTACTCCTCGACCGCCCGAACGCACAGCTGGTCCATCATCTCCAGCGCCGCGGGCACCATTCCGTCGGCAATGATTGCACTCACCGTCTGGGCGCCGGCCTCGACCGTTTCGAAGTCCATCAGCATCGTGCGCACCGCTGGCGCGTTCTGTGTCAGGCGCACGCAGACCTTGGTGGCGATGCCGAACATGCCCTCGCTCCCCACGAACGCCCCACGCAGATCAAGCCCGTCCGGCTCCGGTTGCTCACCGCCGAGATGCACCACGGATCCGTCGCTGAGCACCACCTCGAGCGCCAGGATGTGGGCAGCAGTGACACCGTCGCTGAGGCAATGTGGCCCACCCGAGTTATTGGCCACATTGCCGCCAATGCTGCAGCTCTGCTGACTGCTGGGGTCGGGCGCGAAGTGCAGCATGTGCTTCGTGACCTGCCGTGTGAGGTCGAGGTTGAGCACGCCAGGCTCAACCCAGGCGAAGCGATTGACCGCGTCAACCGACAGCACGCGATCCATTTTTGTCAGTGTGATCACGAGCGCGTGGTCCAGTGGTGTCGCCCCTCCAGCCAGGCCGGTGCCCGCGCCGCGTGCCACGAACGGCACACCATGTGTGGCCGAAGCGCGCACACACGCCTGCACCTCAGCAGTGGTCAGCGGGAAGCAGACGACGCCAGCCGAGCCGGAGATGTTGGAGGCGTCGCGGGCGTAGAGCCCGAGCTCGGTGCTTCCGGTACGCACTCGGTCCGGTGCAAGCGCGGACCGCAGATCGGCGGCGAGCGCTGCCAGCACGTGAGCCGGGGCCATTACCCCGGCGCTCATGCGCGGCGACGGCGAGCGGTGGCTTCGTGCTGTTCACGAACCTGACGCAGCACGATGACTTGACCGGCTTCGACGGGCTGGCCATCCACTAACACGGTGTCGTCCGCGTCGAGATCGTCGGCGAGCGTGCTGGCGCGACCATCCAGGCGAGCGCGCAGTTCGGCCTCCTTGGAACGCATTGCGCGCTTGCCTTCGGCGACTGCCTCGCGCACGCGACCCGTCGCCTTCTTGGCGACGTTCGACGGGGCCATCTCCGCAGCAACCGCCTTGACCTTCTTCTTTGCCACGCTGGCGCCAGCAATACCAGCGGCGGCGCCACCCACGAACCACGTCAGGCGCTTCATCATGCGATCCTTTTCTCCTTGCGGCTGAGGCGCCGCACCGCTCGCTTGGTGCCAGCACCGATGGCGACGGTCTTGATCACCGGCGTGGAGAACGCAGCACGGGTCATTCGTCGTCCACCGGCCATGGCGCCGCTGATGGCCTCGGCGGAGCCAAGCACTCGGTCGAATCGATCGAGATCGTCGCGAGCTTCATCGATTGCAGCCCTTGCGTCGGCGGTGGATGCGCTGAGCTCACGAATGAGAGGGCGGGTCTCTGCCCGCAGTGACTCGACTTCGTCGCGCAACGCCCTCAACGAATCCAGCACTCGCATCAGCACGACAACCAGCGCGGTGAAACCGATGCAGCACAGCACCGCCGCCATCAGGACTGCGAGTTCACCTGTGGTCATTGTTCTGCCTCCATCCGCTTCTCCATCCGCTTCTCCATCCGCTCGGCCACACGTGCCTCGGCACCGTGATGTGTCGGTTCGTAGTACCGCTTGTCGGCTTGCTCGGCGGGCAGATACTGCTGCACGACGAAACCATCCGGGTAGTCATGAGGGTAGTCGTAGCCCACTCCGTGACCGAGGCTCTTTGCACCCTGATAGTGCGCATCGCGCAGATGCGGCGGCACCTCCCCCACGGCGCCGGACTGCACATCCGCCCGTGCGTTCCAGATGGCCAGCGCCGCCCTGTTGCTCTTCGGTGCAGTGGCGAGATGAATTGCAGCCTGGCTGAGGTTCAGCTGCGCCTCCGGTAGGCCGACGTGCTCCAGCGCGTGCGCCGCGGCGACGGCAACCTGCAGGCTGCTGGGGTCGGCGAGGCCAACGTCTTCACTGGCGAAGATGATCATGCGACGGGCTATGAAGCGGGCATCCTCGCCGGCCTCCAACATCCGCGCCAGGTAGTACACGGTGGCCTGCGGGTCGCTGCCGCGCATACTCTTGATGAAGGCGCTGACCACGTCGTAGTGATCATCGCGGCCGTAGCGCAGCGCACTCGTGCCCAGAGCCGACTCGACATGCTCCAGCACCAGTTCACCCGGGTGGGCCAGCGCGACTGCGACCTCCAAGGCTGTGAGCACCTGGCGACCGTCGCCGCCCGCTCGGTCTGCGAGGTATGTGATGGCCTCTGGCGTTGCTGTGCGCCCTTCCGCTTCCAAGCCACGGTGAATCAGTGTCTCAATGTCCGGCCGAGTGAGCGGCTCCAGGCGGAACAGCGTGCTGCGGCTACGTAGTGGAGCGTTGACCTCGAAGAACGGGTTCTCGGTGGTGGCGCCAATCAGCGTCAGCGTGCCGTCCTCGACCGCCGGCAGCAGCGCATCCTGCTGCGCCTTGGAGAACCGGTGGATCTCGTCAAGGAAGAGAATCGTGCCTCGCCCGTGCTCGCCAAGCCGTTGCCGAGCACGTTCGATGATCTCGCGTACGTCCTTCACGCCTGCCGACACAGCCGAGAGCTGCTCGAAGGCCCGCTTCGTGGTGCCCGCGACGGCCAGCGCCAGGGTGGTCTTGCCAGTACCCGGCGGTCCCCAGAAGATGGCGCTGGTCAACCGGTCCTGCTCGACCAACCGGCGCAGCGGTTTGCCCGGGCCGACCAGGTGGGTCTGCCCGACGACGTCGTCCAGCGTGCGCGGACGTAGGCGTGCAGCCAGCGGCGCCTGCGATCGCAAGCGGTCTTCGGCGGCAGCACTGAACAGGTCGGACACACCGTTGACGGTACCCCACGACCACCCCCGTGCGAGTGCCTTGCCGCTAGTGCGAGTGCCACGGCGCGATCCGAGTGGGTACTCGCACCCCGGGGTGCGAGTACCCACTCGGGTCCCGGCGGGTCAATCATCTAGGGCAGCCCTAGAGGGTGCCCAGCACGCGTTCGTACGGGCTTCGGCGCCAGTCCATCACGTGGCCGATGAGCCACGCGGGTGTGACCCACTTCCAGTTGATGAACTCGCTGCCATCGGGTGTTGGCACCACGTCGGAGGAGACAGCATCGAAGAGGAACCAGCGCTGCACTTGGCCGATTCGGTTGGCGTTGCCCGCTTTGATCGTCTTCAAGTCGTCGGGCCACTCGTACGCCAGCCATTCGGGAAACTCGACGCGCACAATGACGTGCTCAGCGCCGAGACCGGTCTCCTCGAGAAGCTCGCGCCACGCACCCTCGATTGGCTGCTCACCCGCCTTGAGGCCACCCTGCGGCAACTGCCAGTTCCCAGGCGCGTCAGCACGCTCAAACGCCATCACCTGCGTGAGATCGGGACTCCGCACCACGATCACCACGCCGGCTCGAAAATGACTGCTCACCATTCAACGAACGGTACCCCGCCCTCCGCCACCAGCGCCCCCGCCACCCCGCGTTTGTGCACTTTCGTTCGCCGGGCGAGCAAGAGTGCTCAAACGGACGAACGGGCCACCTTCGTTTGTGCACTTTCGTTCGGTATGAGGGCGCGACCGCTCAAACGCGGTTGAAGAAGCAGCGCAACGTCTTCTCGATGACCTGATCGGACATCCGCCAGGTCAGCTCGATCGGTGTCCAACCGTCGAGAACCAGTTCGTTTTGACGGGTCGCGTCGTTGTCTAGGTCAGTCGACAGTTGATGCCACCCGAACCCGTTGCCTTCCAAGTACAGCCGCCGTTCGGGCCACGCGAAGTCCAGGCGGTATCGAGAGTGGCCATAGCTGACCCGATGTTGTTGTGCCGGCAAAGGAAGCCCGGCCCGGAGGATGATTCGCGCAAGACGACCCTCGAGTTCACTCTCGCCTGGGTCGTAGCCGGGTATCCGGTCGCGCAGGACCTGCTGCAGCGTTCGTACTGATCGTCCCGGAGCAGCTCTGGTCCGGCTCACTCTCCCCCGCAACTCCTCAAGGCGCAGCATCTTCTTGCGCAGGAAGTAGTCCACAATCCTGCCGAGGTTCGAAGGGTTGAGGGCGCCGCTGAGGTCTAGCACCGTCCGCAACGGCGATGTGCATCGCATTCCGTCTCGACTGATGACATCGCCGTCCGCAAACGTGCCAGTCCGATGCGCTCGAACGCCCGGAAGCCTGACCACTCGAGCCAGCGGTCCACTGACATGGATCACGTCTTCACTGGGACACGGCGCGCCCATCGACCACGCCGCCGCTTCGTGCGAGAGACACACATCATCAGCGACGGTGAGTGCGACCGCTCGGATGGCCTGACGACGGGTTTGTGGTGCCCCACCGACCGCGCTCACTCCCCGTCGAACAGATCGCGATCGCCCGCTTGCCCGTCGGCGCGACAATTGTTGCGGACTCAGCCCTGCTGCAGCGGCCACGGCACTGGTAAACAGCCCGTCGTGACGCTCTGCCCACTGCTCCGGCGTGGGCGGCGTCTGGTCGTCGAAGTTCGATTCTGGTCGCATGGCGCGCCCCTCTCCGTTGCGTTTGAACAGTTCCGCTCGCATGGCGAGCGAAAGTGCACAAACGATTGGGTGTTGGGGGAAGACATGGGTCGACTTGGCGACCGAGACGGCGGGTTAGGCCTTGGGGGGGAGGATTCGGATGCCGAGTTCGTCGAGCTGCTTCTGGACGACTGGCGTCGGGGCATTTGTCATCGGGTCGAGACCGGACTGCGTCTTGGGGAAGGCGATGACCTCACGGATGTTCTCCTCACCGGCAAGGATGGCGACCAGACGGTCGATGCCCAAGCCGAAACCACCGTGCGGTGGGGCGCCGTACTTGAACGGGTTGAGGAAGAACCCAAAGCGCTTCTGCGCCTCGTCGTCGCTGATGCCCAGCAGCGCAAACACGCGCGCCTGCAGTTCGGGCTGGTGAATTCGGATGGAACCCGAACCCAGCTCCCAGCCGTTGAGCACCAGGTCGTACGCCTGGCTGCGCACCTTCAGCGGCTCGGTCTCCAGCAGGTGAAGATCCTCGGGGTGGGGTTGGGTGAACGGGTGGTGACCAGGGCGCGGCCGGCCCGACACCGGGTCGACGCCGATGAACAGCGGGAAGTCGATGACCCACACGTAGCGATACGGACCCTCGTGCACCGGCGGGCGGCCGAGGTCGTTGCGCAGGGTTCCGAGCACCTCGCACGTCATCGTCCACTCGTCAGCGACGATGAGGATCAGGTCGCCAGGCTTGGCGTCGAATGTTGCCTTCAACGCAGCCTGCTCGGCCTCGCCGAGGAACTTGGCAACGGGCGATTCGAGGGTGCCGTCGGCCGCAACCTTCAGCCACACCAAACCCTTGGCGCCAATCTTCTTGGCCTTGTCGGTCATTCCGTCGAGCTTGTTGCGGCCGTACTCTTCCGCCTTGCCCGCCGCGTTGATGCCCTTGATGCACGCTGCACCGGCGAACGCCTTGAACTCGGTCGCGCTGAACACCTCGGTGAGATCGTGCAGCTCCATGCCGAAGCGAAGGTCGGGCTTGTCGATGCCGAATCGGTTCATTGCGTCGTGCCAGGTGATCTTCTCGATCTCGCCCGGGTCCTGGCCAGCGGCCTTGGC
>JAYUCY010000046.1:0-10257 GCA_043740085.1 Ilumatobacteraceae bacterium | reverse complement strand
CCACCAGGTCGACCGCAACGTCGACGGTTGCAGTACCGTCGCCTCCGAGTGCTTCGGAGCGAATACCGACGGCGATGTCGCGGCCGTCGTAGCTGCGCAAACCCTGCAGGCGGGTGGCGGCCTCGCCGGTGAGGCGAATGCTCTGGGAACCGACCATCAGCTCGATGTCGTCGCCATCGCCCAATGAAACTGAGCTGCGGACCACGTTCATCGACGGTGAGCCGATGAACTGCGCCACGAACAGGTTGTCGGGCGACTCGTACAGATCGGTGGGGCTGGCGCACTGCATCAGCACGCCACGACGCAGAACTGCCACGCGGTCGCCCATCGTCATGGCTTCGATCTGGTCGTGCGTGACGTACATGGTGGTGACACCAAGGCGGCGCTGCAGCTTGGAGATCTCGGCGCGAGTCTGCACGCGCAGCTTGGCGTCGAGGTTCGACAGCGGCTCGTCCATCAGGAACAGCTTCGGGTTGCGCACAATGGCACGACCCATGGCCACGCGTTGACGCTGGCCACCGGAGAGCTGACCGGGCTTACGATCGAGCACCGCCGTCAGCTCTAGCAGCTCGGCAACCTCAGCGACCTTCGCAGCCATCTCGACCTTGTCGGTCTTGCGGAGCTTCATCGCGAAGGCGATGTTGTCGGCGACGGTCATGTTGGGGTACAGCGCGTAGCTCTGGAACACCATGGCGATGTCGCGTTGCTGGGGCCCCATGCCGTTGACAACGACGTCGTCGATCCTGAGTTCGCCGCCGCTGATGTCTTCTAGGCCGGCAACCATGCGCAAGACGGTGGACTTGCCACAGCCGGAAGGCCCAACGAGCACGAGGAACTCGCCATCGTGGATCTCAAGGTCGAGGCCGGGAACGGCTTCGAACCCGTTGTCGTAACGCTTCTGAAGATTGTTCAAACGGAGCGTGGACATGACTTACCCCTTCACACTTCCGGCCAGAAGGCCACGGACGAAAAAACGCTGCAAGGACAGGAACACGATGAGCGGAACGATCATCGTCACGAATGCACCGGCAGTGAGTAACTGCCATTCGTTGCCCTTGTTGCCGACCATGTCGACAAGGGCGAACGTCATCGGCTGGTTCTCGGCACCGCCACCGAAGACCTTCGCAACCAGCAGGTCGTTCCACACCCACAGGAACTGGAAGATGGCCAGCGAGGCCAAGGCCGGCACCGACAGCGGTAACACGATGCGCATGAAGATGGTGAGGTGCGAGGCACCGTCAACTCGGGCTGCTTCGATCACTTCACTGGGCAGCGAGCCGATGAAGTTCTTCAGCAGGAAGATGGCCAGCGGCATCCCGAAGATGGCATGTGCGATCCAGATGGTGGTGGTGCCTTCCAGCGTGTCGGGGAAGTAGTCGCCGCCGAAGAACTGCAACAGGGGAATGAGGCACATCTGCAGCGGGACGACCATCAGGCCAACGATCAGCACGAACAGCACGTCGCGACCCTTGAATTTCATCCACGAGAACGCGTATGCCGCGAACGCAGCGATGACGATGGGAATGACCGCTGCTGGAATCGCGATGCGCACCGTGTTCCAGAAGAAATCACTGAACGGGTGCCCGTTGACCTTGTTGTTCAAGACGCGCGTGTAGTTGTTGAGCGTGACGTTGGCGGGTTCGGTGAACCACTTCCACCAACCGGTGGTCTTGATATCGGTCTCTGGTCGAAACGAGGAGATCAGCAATCCCATGGTGGGCACTGTCCATAGTGCGGCGATCAGCCACACGAACGACCTTCCAACTGGGCTGGCAACCTTGCGGGCAACCTTCGTTGCGAGTGGTGTGAGGTCTGTGGGCGGCATCTCATTGATGGTTGCAGTCATGTCAGCGACCCTCCCTCATGGCCTTTTGGTTGCGAGCATTGACGAACACGATTGGGACCACCAGCACGAAGAGCAGTACGGCCCAGGCGGCGCCGAGGCCTTCGTTGTCTTGCGGAAACCCTTGCTCATACATTTCGTTGGCGATGGTGCTGGTGCCAAACGAGCCACCCTTACCCATTGTCTGAATGATGTCGAAGATCTTGAGGACGGCGATGGTGGTGGTGGTGGCGACCGTGATGATGGTGCCCTTCACGTATGGCAGCACCACCTTGTAGAACGCCTGCCGATCAGTGGCGCCGTCGATCTTGGCGGCCTCCACCAAGTCGTCGGGAACACCCTTCAGCGCAGCGGAGATGACGACGGTGGAGAAGCCAGCCTGGATCCAGATGACCACGACCATGATGAAGAACGTGTTGAGACCGGGGATGAAGCTGCTCTCCAGGCCGAAGAACTTGTTGTCTTGCAGCCAGAACTGCGTCTTTTGTTCACCCGGCAGTAGCTGCCAGATCGAATTGAGGAGGCCGTACTGCTTGGGGGAATAGACGAAGTTCCAGATGACGCCGGCGCCCACCATTGAGATGGCAGTGGGGAGGAAGATGAGCGCCTTGGCGATCGGCTCGCCACGCATGCGGTCGGCGAAGCGGGCAATGATGACGCCGATGACGGTGCTGGCAAGTGTGACCATGAGACCCCACCACAACGTGTTGCGCATCACGATCAGATTGTCTGCATTGGTGAAAATGTCGACGTAGTTCTTGAAGCCGTACCAGCTGTCGTTGCGGTCGTTGAACGAATACCGGAAGTTGATGAGCGCCGGCAGCACCAGCCCGGTGAGCAGCAACATCGCCGGCCCGACGAACACGCCCACTCGCGCTCGCTCGCGCCATGGTTCCTTGAGCTGGCTGGCGAGCCAATAGAGCGCGCCGAGTATCGACACGAACCCGAGGATTCCGGCGCCGACGACGAGCAGTGTTTTCAGAATCTCGATCATGTGGCCCCCACTACCTGATTCAAGAAAGCCGGCTCACCTGAGGTGGCCGGCTACGGCGGAAATCTACACACACTCCAACTCGGGGGTGAACCGGTGAACCGGTCCACCCCCGAGAGAGGGGATCTATCAGCTGGTCGGCCAGCTCTCGTCGATTGCCTTCAGGGCATCTTCCGTGGACTTGTTGCCCACAACCCATTCGACCATCTCGCTCCAGAACGTGCCTGCGCCCACCGGGCCGGGCATCAGGTCGGAGCCGTCAAAGCGGAACACATCCGAGCTGGCGAGCAGCGAAGCAAATGTCTGCTCCAGCGGGTCTGTCACCAGGGCGATGTTCGCCTTCTTGTTCGGGCTCAGCCAGTTGCCGAGGGCCAGACGTGAATCTGCGTACTCAGCGCTGGTGAGGTACTTGGCAACAGCCTCAACTTCGGGCTTGTCGCTGAAAGCAGTGATCAGCTCGCCGCCGCCCAGCATGACCTTGGGGTCATCAGCCTTGACGGTGGGCAGGTAGAACGCGTTCACCTGGCCGTCGGGGCCCTTGGTGGTGCCTTCCGGGAACTGGTTGCCGTAGAAGCTTGCCTGGCGGTGCATGAAGCAACCACCGTCGAGCAGGGGCAGACCGGCCTCCTGGAAGGAGGTGCTGGGAATGCTCTCAGCGCCACCAAGCACGAAGTTGTCGTTCTTGACGATGTCGCCGACAGCGTTGACGGCAGCGACGATCGCGGGATCATTGAACGGGATGGTGTGGGCAACCCACTTGTCGTAGGTCTCCGCGCCAGCCGTGCGCAGCACGACGTCTTCGACCCAGTCGGTGAGGACCCAACCTGTGGCGCCACCGGACTCAGCGCCGACGCACCACGGCACGCCGCCGTCGTCGACAATCTTCTGGCTGAGGTCGAGCATTTCCTGCCAGGTGGTGGGGATTTCGTAGCCGGCGTCCTTGAAGGCTGCCGGGCTGTACCACACGAGGCTCTTGATGTTGGCGCCGAACGGCGGGGCGTAGAACTTGCCGTCGACCGAGCCGAAAGCGACCCAACCGGCGATGTCATTGGCTTCTACATCAGCCTGCAGGTTCGTCAGCGGCACAACCTTGCCGCCCTTGACCAGGGTGGCCAGAAGGCCAGGCTGGGGTACGAACGCGAGGTCGGGCGAATCGCCACCGTCAACGCGCAGCTTCAGGTCGTCTTCGAAGGTTGCGGAACCCTCGTGCTTGATGTCGATGCCGGTCGCATCTTCGAACGGCTTCCATGCGGCCTCGAGGCGCTCGGCCTCGACATCGCGAATGGAGCTGAAGATCGTGACGGTTTTGCCGGCAAAAGGCTTGTCGCCGCTGCTGCCGCTGTCGCTGCTGCTCTTGTCGTCACCGCATGCAGCGGCGAGCAACGAGATAGTCAGCACAGTGGCCATTGTGGCCAAACGTCGTTGTGACGCCATGTGGTACTCCCCCTCAGGAAACGTCGAGTACTGGATGCACTCGACTGTATGTAAGCGCTTGCAGAATAGAACAGCAAAGGGACCGCGTCAACACAATCTCGCAACGTTGACGAAATGTCAGTGTGGGGGTGGGCCGCAGGTGATTCGCTCGACCAAGCTGAGCTCGATCGGGTGGTGCATGACGCTGCCGAAACCCTCCAGGTGGTCCAGCATCAGCCGCGCCCCAAGCCTGCCGATGTCGCGGACCGGTTGACGAATCGTCGTGAGACCGAAGGCGTCGGAAGCGGGGTGGTCGTCGAAGCCGATGATGGAGACGTCGCGGCTAGCGACGAGGCCAAGTTCGCGCACGGCATGGAGCGCGCCAAAGCACATTTCATCGGACATCAGCCACACGGCGGTTGGTGGCTTCGCACGGCTCATCAGTGTGTGCATCGCCTGGCGACCGCCTTCGATGGAGAAGTCGCCGTCAACGACCATTTGTGCTGGCAGCTTCAGGCCAGCCGCCTCTAGTGCGGCTTTGAAGCCAGCCGCGCGTTCGGTGGGCACGTTGTGGACCCGATCCATGTGTGCGTGACCGCCGACGAGGCCGATACGACGATGGCCGAGCTCGATGAGGTGGCGGGCTGCCATGCGCGCACCGCGCTCGTTGTCGACCGAGATCGACGTGACGGAGCTGAGGCGCTCGCCGAGAACGATCGCCGGAGTTTCGAGTGCAGCGAGTTGGCTGGCGCCCGCCTCCGAGCAGAAAACGTCGACGAGGATGACACCGTCAATGCGCTGCTGGAAGCGCGCGTCGCCGCGGAAGATGCGCTCGCGCGCCAGCGGGTTGGCGGTACCGATGAGGAGGTCGTAGCGGGCGTGTGCGAACACTTCCTCCACGCCGGCCACGACCTCACTGGTGTACCAACTGGTCAGCAGCGGCGCCAGCAGGCCGACTGTGCGGGTCTGGCCCGAGGCCAGCGCGGCTGCGTTGGAGTTGGCGACGTACAGCAGCTGTTCGGCGGCCTGTAGCACTTTGCGACGCGTGGATTCGGCAACGTACGCGTGATTGCGCAACGCGCGGCTGACGGTCGCCGTGGAGACACCTGCGGCGCGAGCGACGTCGTCGATTGTCGCCCGACCAAGTGTGCTGCTGTCGTTGGCGTCGATGTCTTCCCCCATGGCAGTCGGCAAGCTAACCGGCTGCGAGACGCGAAGCGACACGACCGACCACGGTTGTCTCTGCAGCCACCCAGGGAACACCGTCAACCACCGAGACGGTGTCATTGGCCGACTGGAAGATGATCTCGGCGCCGTCCAGTGCGAGCGCAACAATGGGTGCGTTGGACAGGTTGCCGACAATGCGCAGATCGCCACGAGCGATGACGACGTGGCCTGCACCCTGTTCGATGAGCTCGAACGGAGACTGCCACAGCGCGGGGTGCCGTTTGCGCAATCCGACCAACTCTCGGTACCGCTGCCAGGTGGAATGCGGCGAGTCGGTCTGGAAATCGGCGGTGAGCTCTGTCGGCAACGCCCCGGTATGCAGCCACGCAACGGGTGCCGAGGTGAAGCCCTTGTCGGGGTCGGTGCTCCACGGCATCGGCCCGCGAGCTACGTCGCGGCTCCACATGCCTTCGCCGTTGCGGGCGCTCATTGGGTCTTCGATGTGGCCCAGCACGTCGGCGTCGGGCAGGCCGAGCTCCTCGCCCTGGTAGACGAAGAGCATGCCGTCGAATGCGTCCATCAGCGTGGTGAGCGCGAGCGTGCGGCGAAGGCCGATTTCGCCACCGCCATAGCGCGAGACAGCGCGGGCCTGGTCGTGGTTGGAGACTTCCCATGCCGCGCCACCGTTTGACTTCGCCTGATACTCCAGCATGGTCGTGATGGTGGTTTCCGGCTCCCACTCACTCAGGCCGACCTGCAAGACGAAGGCCGCGTGGAGCGCGTTCTGGTCCTTCACGTACTCGGCGAAGCGGTCGACATCGCGCGTGTCCATCTCGCCGACCAGCACGGCACCAAGATCCGCCACCGCATCGCGCCACTGTTGAAACAACACGGCGGTCTCGTGGCGGTGAAGGTCGTAAATGTGCTGGAACGAAGCGAACACCTCCATTGGGTGCATGCCCTCGTGCACCTCGCGCAGTTGCGGGTTGCTGCGCAGCGCAGGGTCCTTTGTCAGTCCGTGTGCGACGTCGATTCGGAAGCCATCGGCACCCCGCTCGCACCAGGTGCGCAAGATGATGGCGAACTCCTCCATCACCTTCGGGTTGGCCCAGTTCAAGTCTGGCTGCTCTGGCAGAAAGAGATGGCAGTAGTACTGACCGGAGCCGCCCGGGTCGAAGCTCCATGCCGGGCCACCGAAGTGGCTGACCCAGTTGTTGGGCGGGCCACCGCCGGGTGCGGCGTCGGCCCACACGTAGTAATCGCGGAAGGGACCGGTGGGGTCGGCGACGGCCTGGCGGAACCACTCGTGATGGCTAGAGGTGTGATTCGGGACGATGTCGACGAACAGGCGGAGGCCCAGTTGTTTGGCTGTCAGTGACAGCTGACCCCAGTCGTCGAGGGTGCCCAACATTGGGTCGACAGCAAGGTAGTCGGCCACGTCGTAGCCATGGTCGAACCCTGGGCTGGCGAAGAAGGGAGTGAGCCACACAACGTCGATACCGAGCGCGGCGAGGTACGGCAGCCGCTGGGTGACACCGGCAAGATCACCGACGCCGTTGCCGTTGGTGTCTTGAAAACTGCGGACGTACACCTCGTAGCCAACGGCGCCGCGCCACCATTCCGCGCCGGACAGACGAGGCGTTGCTGCCGGTACGTTTCTGTCCGGCCCCGCGGCACGGGCACTCTGTGTAAGCGCTTGCATCGCGTAGACAATACACTGGTGAGCGTGTTGTGGCACCGGGTGACTGCCGAAGAAAATCAGCAGGAGGCAATTCGAAGCGCAGCGTTGACCGCGCGCCTGCAACGGCACTGGGCCACCGTCGAACGCGGTGTCATGGCGCTGTACCCCGAAGGTGGCGGCTGGTTGCTGGCCAGTCTGCACGAGATGGTGACAGCGTGTGTGGGGTCTCGTGCACCGCAGCTCGTCGCGCGCGACCTCGCTCGCGAGGCAAACCCGGGCTGGTTCCAGGGGCCGGACCAGGTGGGCTACGTCTGTTACACCGACCTGTTCGCGGGCACGCTGCCAGGCGTTGCCGAGCGCGTCGACTACTTGGCGGAGCTTGGTGTCACCTACCTGCATCTGATGCCGCTCCTACGCCCCCGCGAGGGTGCCAATGACGGTGGCTACGCAGTTGCGTCGTACGGCGAAGTCGATCCGCGGCTGGGGACGATGGACGATCTCGCATCGGTCGCCCGTCAGCTCCACGATCGCACGATGAATCTATGCATCGACCTCGTGGTGAACCACACAGCTGCCGAGCACCCGTGGGCAATGCAGGCCCGCGCAGGCAATCCCGAGTTCCGCGACTTTTACCTGTTCTACCCCGACCGTGTGCTGCCCGACGTGTACGAAGCAACACTGTTGGAAGTGTTTCCCACCTTTGCGCCGGGCAACTTCACATGGCTTGCGGATCGCAAGGAGTGGGTGTGGAGCACGTTTCACGACTTCCAGTGGGACCTCAACTGGGCCAACCCGAAGGTGTTCCAGGCGATGTTCGCGGAGATGCTGCACCTTGCCGAGCGAGGAGTGGACATGCTGCGCCTCGACGCGGCGCCGTTCATGTGGAAGCGCGAGGGCACCACTTGCCAGAACCTTCCTGAGGTGCACACGCTGCTCACCACGCTGCGGGCGCTGATGTCGGTGGCGGCGCCGGCCACCTCCTTCAAGGCGGAGGCGATCGTCGCTCCCGAAGAACTGACCCCCTACCTCGGCGCCGGCGAACCCGCTCGCCACGAGTGCGATCTGGCGTACAACAACCAGCTGATGGTGATGCTGTGGAGCAGCCTGGCCACCGGCGATGCGCAACTGATGACCAACGCGCTCGGGCGTATGGGCGCGATCCCTGCGCACGCCGCGTGGGTGAACTACGTGCGTTGCCACGACGACATCGGGTGGGCCATCACGCATTCCGATGCGGCGTCGGTCGGTTGGAACCAGTTCTCGCATCGCGACTTTCTGCTGTCGTTCTATTCGGGTGAGTTTGCCGGTTCGTTCGCGACGGGGGCGGTTTTCCAGTTCAACCCGGAGACACACGATGGTCGCACGTCGGGCAGTGCCGCGTCGCTCTGCGGAATCGAGCGCGCCCTCGCCGACGACGACATGGTGCACCTCGACGTCGCCTGTGCGCGGCTGGAGCTCTTGTACGCAGTCATCTACGCCTACGGCGGCATCCCGTTGCTGTACATGGGCGACGAGCTGGGCATGCGCAACGACACCAGCTTCCTCGATGACCCGGCGAAGGCGGATGACAATCGCTGGATGCATCGCCCGCGCATGGATTGGTCGGTCGCGCAGCGCCGCCATGAGGCAGGGACACTGGAGGCCCGATTGTTCGCGGTATTCGCCGGTCTCGGCGCTGATCGGGCCGCTATCGGCGCGCTGAACGCGTCGGGTCGGTTTGCCGTTCTGCCATCCCCCGACGGGCACCTGCTGTGCTTCACCCGTTCGCATCCGGCGCACGGCAGGTTCACGATGGTCGCCAACTTTGGCCACGGCACCGCAGTCCTCTCCCTTGCCGACGTCGGTGTCAGTGATGCGGTCGTCGCCCGCGTGGCCGGTGCCAGCGTGTCGCCTGAAGGCATCGCCCAACTCGCCGCCAACGGCTACCTCTGGCTCACCACCGCCTGACGGAGGAAGTGACGCGCTTTTGCACCTGTGAGCCAGCTCACCGCAGCAGGACCGCGTCACTTCGCCGAATTCGGCGGACCGGTGGTTACTCGGCGGGCGGGATCAGTTGTTGGAGGAATGCGACAAGGAAGACGGCCGGGTCGGCACCGCGCTTGAACGGCACGACCACTTGTTGCTGGTCTTCCTTGTAGATCGAATCGCGGCTGAGGCGACGCAGACGCATCTCCTCGCTGAACTTCAGAGTGAGTGGCCCAAGCCGTGCCTGCTGGCCAACGATCTGCACGTCGCGCAGGCCAAGCCGGTTGCACTCGGCGCGCAACGAACCAACGGCCAACAGCGCTTCGGCGGCCGCCGGCACCGGACCGTATCGGTCTTGCCATTCGCTGCGAATGTCGCTGACTTCGTCAGCCGTGGTGACTGCGGCAAGCCGGCGGTAGGCCTCCAATCGCAGCTCTTCCTTGGCCACGTAGTCGGTGGGTAGGAAGGCGTCGGTGGGCACATCCAGCTTCAGTTCGCTGACAACCTTCGGCGGTGGTTCGCCCTTCATCTCGCCGACAGCCTCGGTCACCATCTGGCAGTAGAGGTCGTAACCGACGGCCGCGATGTGGCCGCTCTGCGATTCGCCCAGCAGGTTGCCGGCGCCGCGAATCTCCAGGTCGCGCATAGCGATCTTGAAGCCGCTGCCCAGCTCGGTGGCCTCACCGATGGTCTTCAACCGCTCGTAGGCCTCTTCGCTGAGGCGGGCCTCAGGCGGGTGGAAGAGGTAGGCGTACGCGCGTGAGCCGCTGCGGCCAACGCGGCCGCGCAGCTGGTGCATCTGGCCAAGGCCCAGCAGGTCGGCGCGCTCGACGACCAACGTGTTCACCGTCGGCATGTCGATGCCGCTTTCGATGATGGTGGTGCAGACGAGTACGTCGTAGCGACCTTCCCAGAAGTCGACGACCACCTGCTCGAGCGAACCCTCGTCCATCTGCCCGTGAGCGATGGCGATGCGTGCCTCCGGCACCAGCTCGCGAAGGCGACTCGCTGCCATGTCGATGGACTTGACGCGGTTGTGCACCCAGAAGACTTGGCCTTCACGCAGCAGTTCGCGGCGAATTGCTTCGACGGCGACGCGTTCGTCGTAGCCGCCGACAAACGTGAGAATCGGTTGCCGATCGGCTGGCGGCGTCTGCAACAGCGAGAGGTCACGAATTCCGACGAGGCTCATCTCCA
>JAYUCY010000045.1:0-1786 GCA_043740085.1 Ilumatobacteraceae bacterium | reverse complement strand
TATGGGCGTTGCCATCATCTCGTCCGGAATTGTCGAACTGACGCGATTCTTGCTCACACGACCTGCTCACGGCCCACCAACCGCGTCACTTCGCCTCGTGACGCAGATTCTCGAGGGCTAGCGGTCGGTCAGTGCTCCGCCGGCTTGCCACGCAGCTTCGGCACGGTCCAGGCGTTCGGTGGCTTCGCGGCGGAGACGATCGGCCACACCGGCCACCAGCACGTTGATCAGTGCCAGCGTGCCGACATGGCTGTCGAATGGGCCACCACCGGCGGCGGCGACGGTCAGCGTGCGCTCAGCCAAACCCGCCAAAGGGGAGAGAAGGCTGTCAGTGAGCGCGACACACCACACTCCCCTGCTGTGGGCGTCACGTGCAGCATCCACGACCCAGCGGTCGTAGCGCCGCAGATCGATCGTCACGACCACGTCCGGGGGCTGTAGCTGGGCGATTGTGCGGCGCACGGCTATGTCGTTGCCGTCCAGCAGCATGACGTCGTTGCGCAGCGCGTGAAGGTCGGCTACCAATTGTCGCGCGACACCCAGCGAAGCGTCGCCCGACAGCACGAACACTCTCGCCTTATGGGCTGCCAGGTGCGCGACAACGTCGGCCAGCACTTTCCCATCGAGTGCACGCAACGTGGTGGCGACGTTGTCGATCTCCAGCTGCAAGTGGCGGCCGATGGCGTCAGTGGCCGCTGGCTCGCGAATTCGTTCCGCAGCGGGACGTAGCTGGCCAGCGAGTGTGTGCTGTACCGAAGCCTGCAGCCCGGTGAAACCATCGAAGCCCAACTTGCCCGCCAAGCGGACGACGGTCGCCGCCCCCGAACCAGCAGCCTCCGCCAGATCAGCCACCGTTCCGAAGGCAACCAGCTGTGGCTGCTCTAAGACCACCTCGGCAACGCGCCGCTCAGCCGGCGTCAGCGATGTGTTTGCCCGACCAATGCGTTCTGCCACTTCCACAGGTCCACAGCGTACTTCCTCAACAAGGTTTGACTCGAATGTTCCCATCTCTGCTACGATTGGAACATATATTCCACTCGGTCGAGGAACACAGAGGACATCAATTGATCACGCAGACTGAGCACGCGTCGCCCGCCGTTGTCGAATCGCCCACGTGGCCCACGCTCGCCGTCCCGGCCGGGCCGTTCGGCGGCGAAGCATTCGTCAACGCTGCAGGTCACGCGGCTCGCCTCATGCCGGCCGTGATCCACGATGCCTTGGTCGACTTCACTGATGCCGCCCCGCAAACGGGCGCTCTTGTGCTGCGCGGCCTGCCGGTGGGCACCCTGCCGCTGACGCCCGAGTCGCCGACCACGCCGTACGACAAGCCGCTGGTCAGTGAATTCACCCTGATCACGGTGGCGCGTCGCCTCGGTCAGCCGGTGGGCTATCTGCCCGAGCACGGCGGCGACCTCATCCAGAACCTGGTGCCGACGAAGTCGAACGCTGACCGCCAGGTGAGCACGTCGTCGAAAGTGCAGTTGATGTTTCACACAGAGGCGGCATTTCATCCGCATCGCCCCAAGTACTTGCTGCTGCTGTGCCTGCGCGGCGATGAAAGCGCGTTCACGACTCTTTCTTCGATCTTCGAGGTGCTGCCCAACCTCAGCGAACGCGTCATCGACACGTTGTTGCAGCCCCGCTTCCGGACCGCCGTTGACGAGAGTTATCTGCATGGCCGGTCAAACGTGCTCGGCCCGCCGATGCCCATATTGCGTGGCGAGCGCACACGCCCAACGATGGTGTTCGACGCCGATCTCATGGTCGGCATCGACGAGGAAGCCGA
>JAYUCY010000044.1:0-4410 GCA_043740085.1 Ilumatobacteraceae bacterium | reverse complement strand
GTTGGGTAAGCCGATCGCGATGGACGAAGGTCTTCGTTTCGCTATTCGTGAGGGTGGCCGTACTGTCGGCGCCGGCCGCGTCACCAAGATCACCAAGTGACCTGAGAGAGACGCACCAACATGGCACAGAGCATCCGCATCCGTCTCAAGGCATTCGACCATGAGATCATCGACCAGTCGACGAAGAAGATCGTCGAGACGGTCACCCGCACCAACGCAACGGTGCGCGGCCCCATCCCGCTGCCCACCGACAAGCACCGCTACACGGTCATCCGTGGCCCACACATCGACAAGGACTCTCGCGAGCACTTCGAGATGCGCGTCCACAAGCGCCTGATCGACATTGTCGATCCGAACGCAAAGACCATCGACAGCTTGCAGCGCATTGAGCTGCCCGCCGGCGTCGATATCGAGATCAAGATTCAGAACAGCTGATCTCGAAGTAGCACGAACACCCCGCACGGGGAGATGTTGAGAAGGCCCCGCCGGCGAATGCCAGCGGGGCCTTTCTCATTGGAGTATTGCCTGGTACGCGGTGCCCAGCGCCCGGCATACCTGGACGTGAGCATCGAGCCTGACGAACGGCCGATGGGCAGCCTGTTTGCGTTCCCCGACCCGTTCGATGCCAACTACGGCCGCGGTGGTCTGGCCCGCACGATGACCTCACGCGGGTGGTTGAGCACGTGGTCCGGACTGTCCAGCCACGCCAAGCTGGCCGACACAGTGCCGCAGGTGAAAGTGCCCGCGATGCTGGTGCATCCGACTGCCGACACAGAGATTCGAGTCCGGCAGGCAAAGGAAATTGTCGATGCTGCCGGCGCCGCCGATGTCACCATCTCGAGATGAAGGGTGCGCGCCACTATCTGGAGGGCCATCGCCAGGAGGCGATCGCGGTAGTGGCGGAGTGGCTGGCCAAGCGCTTCCCGTAGTGCCCGGTTCGGTGTAAGGCGCTCCTAACCTGGGATCATGTTCGCCACATTTGCACCGATGTCATTGCGGGCCGGGTCCCGCGACAATTTCGTCGATCTTGATGTGCCGGCGTGGGCCTGGATTGCCCTTGCAGTCACCATCGCCCTCATGTTGGGCATCGACCTGTTCCGGCACCGCGTGCCGCACGAGCCCACGCCCAGGGAGGCGCTCACCGAATCGCTGATCTGGGTGGCGTGCGGTGTGTCGTTTGCCGGTGTCCTCGCGCTGGCCTTCGGTGGGCAGGCAACCACCGAGTACCTGTCGGGGTACGTGATCGAGAAGTCGCTCAGCATTGACAACGTGTTTGTGTGGGCGATGTTGTTCACCAGCTTCAAAATTCCGTTGAAATACCAGCACCGAGTGCTCTTTTGGGGCATCTTCGGCGCTCTGCTCCTGCGCGGCCTGTTCATCTGGGCAGGCACCGCTCTGATTTCCAAGTTCTGGTGGGTGCTGCTGGTCTTCGGTGCACTGCTGATCTTCACCGGGCTCAAGATTCTCAAGCACCGCAACGACGAGGGTGAGAAGGAACACACAGCTGGCCTGAAGCTGCTGAAGAAGGTCATGCCGGTCTCCGACCAGCTGGATGGCCAGAAGTTCTTCACCAAGGTCAATGCCAAGCGGGCGGCCACACCGCTGTTCGCAGCTTTAGTGGTGGTGGAACTGACCGACGTCATCTTCGCGGTCGACTCGGTGCCCGCCATCCTGGCGGTGTCCAACGAGCCGTTCATCGTGTTTGCCAGCAACGCCTTTGCCATCATGGGTTTGCGGGCGATGTACTTCCTGTTGGCCAACGCCAAGGAGAAGTTCCACTTCCTCAGCCATGCGCTGGGCATCATTCTCATTTACGTCGGTATCAAGATGACGGTCAGCCACTGGTTCCACATCAGCACCCTGGTGTCGCTCGGCGTCATCATCGGCCTACTGGGACTCGCCATCTGGGCCAGCCTCAAATTTCCCCGTATCTTTAGCGGCGACGATGTCGTTGACGGCGAAGGGTCCCCCGACCCCCACGCCGGTCACGACCACGCCTGACCGGCGAAAGCCGGCCAAGTGACGCGCTGTTGGGACCGCGACCGGCGGTTGTGAAGAAAAAGCGCGTCACTTCGGCCGGTCGGCGCCCGCTCAACCGAAAGGTGCATGAGCTGCGCGAAGGTTCTCTTCGGGGGTTGGCAGAGTTGTTCCAGCACGGATAGAGTCCAACCCTCGTGTGCACCACCCGGTGCACGGCAATCGATGTCCGAGCAGGTCCCATTCGTGGGAAACCGCACGGCGACAACCGAATCCGGTGCTCCGCCGGCCATTTGGCCAGCGGAGCATTTGCGTGTAATCCCAATGCCCGGCTCGTCCGGGTCCGACCGAAAAGGCTGCCGAAATGGCACTGAAAGCGATTGTTGGCGAAAAAGTCGCCATGAGTCAGGTGTGGGTGAATGACAAGGTCATTCCCGTCACCGTGCTCCGCGTCGAGCCTGCGCGCATCGTCCAGGTGAAGACCACCGAACGCGACGGTTACACGGCGCTGCAGGTCACCTACGGACACCGTGATGCCAAGAAGCTCAACAAGCCCGAAGCGGGCCACTTCGCGAAGGCGGGTGTTGATCCGGGCCGCAAGGTGGTGGAGCTGCGCCTCGACAACGTGGATGGCTTCGAAGTGGGCCAGGAGATCAAGGTCGACACGCTGACCCAGGGCGAGCTCGTCGATGTCACCGCGGTGAGCCGTGGTAAGGGTTTCGCCGGCACCATGAAGCGTCACAACTTCTCCGGTCAGGGCGCCAGCCACGGTAACCACAAGCACCACCGTGCCCCCGGCTCCATCGGCCAGGCCAGCTTCCCCGGTCGCGTGTTCAAGGGCGTGAAGATGTCGGGCCATATGGGCCACGAGCAGGTCACCACGTTGAACCTGGAAGTGGTTGAGGCCGATCCCGAGCGCAACCTCCTGTTGGTCAAGGGCTCCGTGCCTGGCCCCAACGGCGGTGTCGTCATTGTTCGCAACGCAGTAAAGGCGAAGTGATTATGTCCTCCGTTTCCCTCAAGACCGCCGCTGGCAAGGACGCCGGCTCGCTCGAGCTCGACGCCGATGTCTTTGGTATCCAGCCCAACGTGCCCGTCATGCACCAGGTTGTCACCGCCCAGCTCGCCTCCCGTCGCTCGGGTACGCAGAGCACCAAGACCCGTGCAGAGGTCAGCGGTGGCGGCAAGAAGCCGTTCAAGCAGAAGGGCACCGGTAACGCTCGTCAGGGCTCCACCCGTGCACCGCACTTCAGCGGCGGCGGCGTGGCCCTTGGGCCCAAGCCGCGCAAGTACGACCAGAAGACCCCCAAGAAGATGATCAAGCTTGCTCTGCGTTCGGCCCTCAGCGACCGTGCCGCCGAGGGCAAGGTCGTCGTCATCGACGCATGGAACTTCGAGACGCCCAAGACCAAGGATGCCAAGGCTGCGCTCAGCGCGCTGGGCATCACCGGCAAGGCCCTCGTGGTGGTCGACGGCAACGAGACCAATGCCATTCGCAGCTTTCTGAACCTTCCGGAAGTGCAGCTCATCGAGATCAACGAGCTCAACGCCTACGACATTCTTTGCAACGACTACATCATCTTCAGCCAGGCCACGCTGCCCGGTACGTCGGTGGCCGCTGCGGCCCCGGTGAAGAAGGCCGCTGCCAAGAAAGCCGTTGAGAAGACGGCAGCTGCTCCGAAAGCTGAAGTTCCCGCCAAGGTCGCGGCGCTTGTTGCCGAGGACGTTGCTGAAATCGCTCCGGCCAGCGCCGAGCTTCCCAAGGGCGCCATTGCGGCGACCGAGGATGGCTCTGCTCCGGAGGGCTACGACGTCAAAGGCAACGCCGACTCGGGTCTCTACCACGTGCCCGGCTCGTCGTTCTACAACCGTACGGTGGCCGAGTTTTGGTTCGCAACCGCCGAAGACGCCGAGGCCGCTGGTTTCCAGCTGCCCCCCAGCCAACGCAAGAAGGCTGACGCGGCGGACGCGGCCGTTGAATCGTCAGAGGAGAGCAACTGATGAAGGATCCCCGCGACATCATCCTGGCACCCGTGGTGTCAGAGAAGTCCTACGGCCTCATCGAGCAGGGCGTGTACACCTTCAAGGTGCACCCCAGCGCGAGCAAGCCGGAAATCAGTGACGCCGTTGAAAGCATCTGGGGCGTCACCGTGTTGAAGGTCAACACCCTCAACCGCAAGGGCAAGGTCACGCGTGCACGTCGCGCTGGCAAGTCCGGTTCCAAGCCCGACACAAAGCGGGCCATCGTCACCCTTGCAGCGGGCGATGAAATCCCGCTGTTCGAGCACTGAGGCGCATCACCATGGGCATTCGTACCCGTAAACCCACCAGCGCCGGCCGCCGTTTCCAAAAGGTGTCCGACTTCGCTGATGTCACCAAGACAATTCCGGAGCGCACGCTGCTCTCGCCGCTGCACAAGAGCGGCGGTCGCAA
>JAYUCY010000043.1:0-10400 GCA_043740085.1 Ilumatobacteraceae bacterium | reverse complement strand
ACCGAGCAGCGTGCGGTGCTGCACACCGCGCTTCGAGCGCCGTTGGGCGCAACGGCGCTGGTGGACGGTCACAATGTGGTGCCCGACGTGCACGAGGTGCTTGACCGAATGGCGGTCTTCGCTGGACAGGTTCGAAGTGGCGAGTGGTTAGGCGCAACCGGGAAGCGCATCGCGACGGTCGTCAACATCGGCATCGGTGGCAGCGATCTCGGCCCTGCGATGGCGTACCTCGCCACAGTCGCCTTCGGTCAGCAGGGTCTCGCCTGTCGCTTCGTCAGCAATGTCGATGGCGCGGACATCACCTCCAATCTCGCCGACCTCGACCCGGCAACCACGTTGGTGGTGGTCAGCTCAAAGACGTTCACGACCATCGAGACCATCACCAACGCCAGCGAAGCCCGTCGTTGGCTGACAGCGGCGCTGGGTGACGAGGCGGTGGCGAAACACTTCGTGGCGGTCAGTACCAACGCGGCCAAGGTCGCCGAGTTCGGCATCGACACGGCCAACATGTTCGGCTTCTGGGATTGGGTGGGCGGCCGCTACTCCGTCGACTCGGCGATCGGTCTGTCGCTGATGATCTCCATCGGCACCGCCGGCTTCCGCGAGTTTCTGGCGGGCTTCCACACCATCGACACCCACTTCCGCACTGCGCCCGCCGAACAGAACGCGCCGATCCTCATGGGCATGTTGGGCATCTGGTATCACAACGTGTTGGGTGCCGAGACCAAGGCGGTGCTGCCATACGCGCACGAGCTGCGTCGATTCGCTGCCTACCTGCAGCAGTTGGACATGGAGAGCAACGGCAAGCGCGCCCGACTGGACGGCGGCGAGGTCACGACGACCACCGGCCCAATCGTGTGGGGCGAGCCAGGCACCAACGGTCAGCACGCGTTCTACCAACTGTTGCATCAGGGCACGCGGTTGGTCCCCATCGACTTCATCGGGTTCGCGCAGCCGAACCATGCGCTCCACTCACAGCACGATCTACTGATGGCCAACCTGTTCGCGCAGGGCGAAGCCCTCGCCTTTGGCAAGACGCTGGAGGAGGTGGTGGCGGAGGGCATTCCCGCGCACCAGCAGGCAGCGCGAGTCTTCCCCGGTAACCGGCCAAGCACCACCATCTTGGCGCCTCGCCTCACCCCCGGGGTCTTGGGCCAACTGATCGCGCTCTACGAGCAGATCGTCTTCGTGCAGGGTGCCGTGTGGGGAGTCAACAGTTTCGACCAATGGGGGGTCGAGCTGGGTAAGGCACTTGCCAATCGCATCACGCCAGAGCTGACGAGCAGCGACGATCCGGCACATGATGCGAGTACCAACGCACTGATCCGCTGGTACCGCGCCAACCGCCTGACCTAGATCGCCTTGGCAACAGTGTTACTGCCGGCCTCGACGGTGTAGGTGCTGTAGGAGGTGACCTCGCTCTCGGGGTTGTCGACCTCGGTCACGATCCGGTATTCGGCAGTCCACCGCTCCGGCGTGACGGTGTGCAGGCTGTAACCGCGGTGGGAGAGCTCGGCATCGACGAGGTTGGGGAACGTCTTGAGCACGTCGGCCAACGCGTCGTCGATGAGGCCGTCGGAGCTGATGGAGGTGGTCACGAACTCCGCCCCGACATTGACGCCGGTGGCACGGTCACCGGCACGCAGCTGCGCCACGGCGGCGAGATGGATGTCGCCGGTGATGACCACGAGGTTCTGAACGTCGCTCTCTGCGAATGCCTGGAGCAGACGGGCTCTTGCCACCGGGTAGCCGTCCCACTGGTCGTAGTTCAGCACCGCGCCATTGAAGGTGGCATCGGCGAGAACCACCTGGTTACCCACCACGTTCCACGCTGCGGTGGAGGCCGACAGCGTGTCGAGCAACCACTGTTCCTGCTCGGGGCCCAGCATCGTTCGCGCAGGGTCGAGAGCCTCCGCGCACGGTGGGTCGAGGTTGAGTGTGGCGTCGCCACAGGCCTGGTCGCTGCGATACTGGCGGCCATCGAGCAATGCCAGCTCGATGAGGTCGCCCCACTGTGTGTCGCGATACACGCGGTACTCCTGGTCGGCGGTCACGGGTGGGTCGAGTCGCACGGGTTGGTGCTCCCACCAGGCCTGGTAGGCAGCGAAGCGGCGCTCTCGGAAACCGGCTGCGTCGGCAGGGTCCTGCGGGATGAGGCCGGCGTAGTTGTTCTCCACCTCGTGGTCGTCCCAAATGACGAACCAGGGGCAGGCGGCGTGGGAGGCCTGTAGCTGCGGGTCGGATTTGTACTGGCCGTAACGATTGCGATAGTCGTCGAGGCTCTTGGGTTCGTCGCCGATGTGTGCGCGTGCGACCACGTCGGGGTCGAACGGCAGCCCGCCGCCTTCATAGATGTAATCACCCAACCAGACGGTGAAGTCGGGAAGTTGCTCGGCGATGTCGCGGTGTGCGGCGTAGTACCCGTCAGCGAAGTTCTGGCAGCTGGCGGCGGCGAACTTGGCCTGCGCCAGCGGCGCGTCAGATGCGGGCGCGGGACGTGTGATACCAACCGGGCTGGTGTACGAGCCCACGCGGAATCGGTAGAACCAGTCACCTTGGTCAAGCTGGGCGACAGCATGCACGCTGTGGGCGTGAGCGGCGGTGGCGGTCTCTGTGCCGCTGACCGCAACCTCGGCAAAGTCGCCGGTGGCACTGACTTCCCACAGCACGTCAATGTCGTCGGCGGGCATGCCGCCTCCGGTTTTCGGCTGTGGTGCGAGGCGTGTCCACAAGACGACGCTGGTGGCATCCGGGTCGCCCGAAGCAATGCCGAGCGTGAACGGGTCGGTCACCAGTGCTACGCCGGCGAGAACCGACGTCGTGGTTGCAGCCACGGTGGGGATCGGGGCATCAGTAGCGGCGACCGGTGCGTCCGTGGTCGCGGCAGTCGTGTCGGCAGTCGTGTCGGTGGCTGCCGAGTCGTCACTACACGAAGCAATTGCCACGGCCGTGGCGCCGCAGAGAAACACACGACGAGACATCGGCTGGCTGAACGGGCGAGGCAGTGGACGCATTGCGGCAGTCTGCCCGACGCCGCCCGCCCTTCACCGACTATGGGACGGTGGCGAACACGGCCTTGAGGTAGTGGCCCTGCGGGAAGTCCACGGGATGGTCGACGGGGTGGCGAGTGCGGCGGAACTCTTCCATCGGCCGGCCGGCCTGGGCGGCGGCGTGCGAGACGGTGGTGTGGAACTCGTCGGCGGTGACGCGGCTACTGCACGAAGCCTGCACCAGCACGCCGCCGGGGCGAACCAGCTTGACGCCCTTCGCAGTGAGTAACGCGTACGCCTTCAGCGCACGGTCAACGCTGGCCTGGCGTGGCGTGAACGACGGCGGGTCAATGATGACGACATCGAACCTCTCACCGCTACGGATCAACCGGTTCATTGCCTCGAGCGCGTCGGCCTTCATCGGTCGGAAGTTACAGGCGGCCACTGCGGGCACGTCCATGTTGCGCTGCATGTTGCGGCTGGCGGCGGCGAGGGTCGGTTCGCTGAGATCCACGGCGACCACTTCGTGCGCGCCCCCAGCGGCAGCGTTGACGGAGAAGCCACCGGTACTGGCGTACATGTCGAGCACTCGGCAACCCTCGGTGATACGCCGCACGAACCAGCGGTTGTCGCGCTGATCGAGGAAGTGGCCTGTCTTTTGGCCATGCACGACATCGGCTTCGAACGACAGACCGTTCTCCAGGAACGGTACCGGGTCGGCGGGGGAGATGCCGATCAGCGCGTCGCCCTCCTCCAAACCGAAAAGACCCGCTTGGTCGATGTTGCGGGCGAAGCGAAGAATGAGGGCTTCGGGCCGCAGGACCTCTTCGATCGCGGGAATCAGGTCTGCCAAGTGCGGCACCCAAATGGTGGAGTACAGCTTCAGTACCAGCGTGCGGTCATAACGGTCGAGGACCAAGCTGGGAAAGCCGTCGTTCTCGCCGTTGATGCAGCGGTAGCCGGTGGTGGCCCGCTCGGGCTCGGCCGCGGACAGATCGACGAGCGGCTGCCGACGAGCGACTGCGGCGCTGACGTGTGCCACCCAGAAAGCGCGGTCAATGGTGACCGGTTTGCCCTCGTGAAGCAGTTTGATTCGGATAGGGCTGGCAGGGTCGTACAGGCCGATGGCGGCGAAGTTGCGATCGTCGTCGAACACGACGGCAAGGTCGCCCGGTTTGCCTGTTTCGGGCGCTGCAGCCGGCACTTTGACGGTGTTGATGGAGGTCTCGTAGACCCAGGGGTGACCGCCACGAATTTGACGCAATGCGTCGGGCGTCACGCGCACGGCCAGGCGGCTGGCGGAGGGCCGAGGAAGTCGGGCAGGCGAAGTCACCCAGTCAGGGTAGGGCAAGCCGCCGAACACCCGCAGGATGCGGCAGAGTAGAGGGATGGAGATTGAGCGAGTTGGAGTAGTCGGTGCGGGCCTGATGGGCTCGGGTATCGCCGAGGTCTGTGCCAGGGCCGGGCTGAGTGTGGCAGTGCTGGAAGTGACGGTTGAAGCCGCCGAACGCGGTCGGAGCAAGATTGTGGGCAGCCTGGATCGCGGATTGCGTTCCGGAAAGCTGACCGAAGCGGACCGCGACGCGGCCATGGCCCGGCTGTCGTTCACGACCGATTTCGCCGAGCTGTCGGATCGCCAGTTAGTGGTTGAGGCGGTCATGGAAGACGAGTCGCTGAAGACCAACGTCTTTCGCGAACTGGACAGGGCCGTCACCGATCCGCAGGCGATCCTTGCCAGCAACACCAGCTCGATCCCGATCATGAAGCTGGGCATTGCAACCCAACGGCCCGAGCAGGTGATTGGAATTCACTTCTTCAATCCGGTGCCGGTGCTCAAGCTGGTCGAGTTGGTGACCTCACTGCTCACGTCACCCGCCACTACTGAACGTGCCAACTCGTTCGCCAGCGATGTGCTGCACAAGCGAGTCATCCGTAGCCAGGACCGCGCCGGCTTCATCGTCAACGCACTACTGATTCCGTACCTGCTGTCGGCCATTCGCATGATGGAGTCAGGCTTCGCCACCGCCGACGACATCGACGCCGGCATGGTGGAGGGGTGTAACCATCCGATGGGCCCGTTGCGGCTCACCGATCTCATCGGCCTCGATACCACCATGGCAGTCGCCGACAGCCTGTACGCCGAATTCAAGGAGCCCCTGTACGCCTCCCCGCCACTGCTGTCTCGGATGGTGGAGGCTGGGTTGCTGGGCCGCAAGACAGGCCGGGGGTTCTACGACTACCAGGCGGGGCGCTGAGTGGTCGACGCGCTGGAACGGATCACCAATCTCGTCGCGTTACTGATGGCGGCGCGTTCACCAATGACGCAGGAGCAGATCGTGTATGCGCTTGACGGTCAGTACCCCGCCGGCGAGGCGGCGCAGCGTGGTGCCTTCGAACGTGACAAGGCTCTCCTGCGCGAGATTGGCGTACCGCTGGAGAGCGAGGTGCTGGGTGGCAACGATGCGGGCCGCACTGCGTATCGAATTGATCGCGCACGCTACGAGCTGGCCGACCTGCAGCTGGCACCAGACGAGCAGACCGCGCTACAGCTCGCGGTCGCAGCAGCCCGTCTTGCCGACGCGCAGTTTGGGCTGTTGAAGCTGGGCGGCGATCGCAGTTCGGCGCCAGTGGTGGTTGCCAACATTCCAGATCTACCCGCGTTGCCCGCCATCCGCGAGGCAAGTGCTGCCCGAGCCGAGGTGGCCTTTGGCTATCACGGCTCACCCCGGCTGCTGTACCCCTACGCCCTCCTGCTGCGCGAGCGGTACTGGTACGTCATCGGTCTCGACGTGGATCGCGATGAGGTTCGCACCTACCGGGTTGACCGGATGGAGGGGGAGCTGACGGTCGGCTCGGCGGGGGCGTTCGAGCGCCCTGAGGATTTCGACCCGCGGGCAACGTTCCCGACTGACCCGAAGCTGTTGGGTGACGAACCCGCAGCTCGCGCCCACGTCGTGATCGACGAGCCTCGGGCCGCCGCCGTCGCCCGAGAGCTGGGTGAAACAGCCGTACTGAGCCAACGCCTGGACGGGTCGATAGTCGTGGAGGTGCCCTGTGCCAATCTCGACGCGTTTCGCTCGTGGCTGTTTGGCCTCGGTGAGCACGCCGAGGTGTTGGCGCCCCCAGAGGTTCGCTCCGACGTTGTGGCGTGGTTGCAGGCAATGGTTGGTGCACGATGACGGTTCGTCGGGGCCCACGGCCCACCAGCGACCGTCTGCGTCGGCTGTTGGTGATGCTGCCGTGGCTGATGGAGCACGGCGAGGTGACTGTCGCGGAGATGTGCCATCGCTTCGAACTCACCGAAGCGGAGCTGGTGAAGGATCTTGAGTTGGCAGCTCTGTGCGGCCTGCCGCCGTTCGTTGACGAGATGGTCGACGTGTTCATCGACGAGGGCCGCGTGTACGCCGGCGTGCCGCGGCTCTTCACGCGACCGCTGCGTTTGACCGCACCCGAAGGTTTTGCACTGTTGGCCGCGGCTCGTGTGGCCATGCAGTTGCCCGGCGCGGATGTGGATGGTGCGCTGGCGCGAGCACTGCAGAAGCTGGCAACCGTGCTTGGCGACGACGCGGTGGTGATGGAGACACCGCAACCGCCCGCCGCCGCAATGGTTGTTGATGCCGCCCAGCGCTGCGCCCGTGTGCGCATCAGCTACTGGTCGCCCGCTGCCGACCGGCGATCTGAACGTGAGATCACACCTCGCCGGGTCTTTTTCGACAGCGGTTGCTGGTACGTGATTGCAGACGATCATCGAAGTGGTGAAGAGCGGACGTTCCGCATCGACCGCATCGAGCACGGCGAGCTGACCGGCCAGATCGACGAGCCTCGTGACGTGGAGGTGCCCCATGGTGATACGTGGTTCGCCGACGACGAACTGCCGGCCGCGTTGCTGCGGGTGCCCGCCAGCGGTGCCTGGGTGGCCGAGCGGTATCCCACGCGATCAGTCCAGCCGGACGGCGAGGGCTGGCTGATTGAGGTCACAGTTGCCAGCGAACGCTGGCTACGCGACTTGCTGTTGCGGCTGGGTGCAGAGGCGAGAGTCGTTGAGCCAGCCGAGTGGGTGCATCTCGGGGCGACCGCGGCCGCGAAAGTGCTGCGCCGGTACTCGCAGGCGTAGCTAACGGCGAGGCGTGAGCACGGGCAGCTGGTCGACCGTCTCGAAGCCGTGCGCTCGGAGAAGGTGAGGGAGGACTGCGGCCGTTGCGTCGGCGTCGGCCAATGCATCGTGTGGGCGTGTGAGGTGGATGTCGTAGCGAGCGCACATGTCACCAAGCCGGTGCGAGAGCTGACGCTGGGGATCCAGCTGCCGTGACAGCCGGAGCGTGCAGATCGGCTGATCCATAGCCAGCGTGATGCCATTGCGCCTGGCGGCCTTCTTCAGAAATGCCATGTCGAATTCTGCGTTGTGTGCCACGAACCGCGTGCCCTGTAGCAGAGCGGCCAACCGAGCCATCACCTCTGGGGCAGGGGGCGCCGAACGAACGTCACGCCGATGAATGCCATGCAGTTCGGTGGGCCCGACCCGAAACCACCAGCGGGACCGAGGTGCGACGAGGCTGCTCCAGCGTTCGAGCACCACACCGGTGCCATCAACCACGACGACACCAACCTGCAGCACATGATGGCGCTTCTCCGACAACCCAGACGTCTCTACATCGACCACGGCGAACCGCTGGGCGCTGACGAGTTCCGGCATGCACTGCACCTTACGACAGGGGTGTGATGCGGTTGTTGCGCAGGGAAAGCTAGACGCGGACGCCTCGGGCGCGAATGCCGATAGGCGCCGAGACGGTGAAGCCCGCCAAGTGGCGGTCCTCCTCGCTTTCACCGGCCCAGAACCCGTACTCGTGATGCTCGCGTGCAAACGTGCGGCAACTGTCGACGACAACGCAGACGTTACAGATTCGTCGGGCTCGCGATTCGCGCCGCTCGCGAGCCTGCGGCCGCTCGGCCTTTGGCGGGAAGAACAGCGGCGTATGGCCCTTGCAGGCAGCCAGATCGGTCCACACGATGTCGACGGGTGGGGCGTCGGCCGCGGAGAGTTCTGACGGGGAGAGAAGTTGCACTGGACTCATGATTCGTCCTTCGCACGTGACAGGGGCACAACGTGTAGTTCATTTACTACTAAATCATGTCGGCAATGTCAAGAGGCAGTGCGCGCATGATTGACGATCGGCGCGTGACGTTGGTTACAGCCAGCGCGAGACGATTGCTGAGCGCTACAGAAGTTCGGCGGCGAGGCTGGCGACGGTGCCGCGCTCGCAGGCGCTCAGCGTGACGTGGCCGAAGCACGACTGCCCGCCGAAGGCTTGAATCAACACCGCCAACGCGTTGTTGGACTCGCCGAGGTACGGCGCATCGATCTGACTGGTATCGCCGGTGAAGATGACCTTGGTGCCCTCGCCGATGCGGGTGAGCACCGTCTTCAGCGTGGTCGGCTCCAAGTTCTGTGCCTCGTCCACCACCACGATCTGGCGGTGCAGGCTGCGACCGCGTAGGAACGTCACCGACTCGAGCGACAGTTGATTGCGACCCACCAGTTCGTCCACGAGGCGATGTGCATCGTGGTCGCTGCGCTGATCGGTGAGTGCAACGATCGCGTCGTGAATGGCTGACATCCACGGGTCGAGCTTCTCCTCGAGACCGCCGGGCAGGAAACCAACGTCGGCGCGGCCGACTGGAACCAGCGGCCGATAGACAGCCAGCTTCTCGTACCGGCGCTGCTCGACCACCTGCTCCAGGCCGGCGGCGATGGCGAGCAGTGTCTTGCCGGTGCCGGCGCGACCGTCAAGGGCGACGACGCTGACATCTGGGTCGAGCAGCAACTCAAGAGCGAAGCGCTGTTCCTTTGATCGTGCGCGCAACCCCCAAGCCTCCGGTGCCGCGTGCTGCAGCAGCACCAGCTCGCCATCGATGCAACGGGTGAGTGCGCTCTGCGATCCACAGCGAAGTACTGCGAACTCATTTTCGAAAATCCCGGCGGCACCCTCTACATCGTCGGTAGCGAGCGCTCCTGCGCTGTAGAGACGATCGATCAGTTGGTGGTCTGCCTCAACGGTGGTCCAGCCGGCGGAACGGGTAGCGGCTGAACGACCGACTGGGTGATGCTCGGTTGCTTCAAGGCCCAGGTGAGCCGCCTTGATACGTAGCGCAGCATCGTTGGACACCATACGAGTCGGTGCATGCATCGCCTGTCCCAGCGCTGCGCCGATGATGCGGTTGTCGGGGATGTTCGGGTCGAGCCCGTGTTCGATGAGCAGGTGCTTCTGCACACCATTGATCTCAATCTGCAGCGTGCCCTCAGCGGTCGGGTCGCCGATTGCAAACGGTGTGGCGAGTGAACCGCCCGCCTTGACGCGCAGCTCTTCGATGGTGCGCAGCGCGGTGCGCGCGGCCCGGCCGACATCGTCGGGTCTGGTCTTCAAACTGTCGAGCTCTTCGATCACCGTGAACGGGATGACGACATCGACACCGGCAAAACTGTGAAGGCAACCTGGGTCTCCAACGAGCACCGACGTATCAAGAACGACTCGCGTACGCACACCTCCCTTCACGGACTCGTCTGACACATGGCCGATCATGAGATTGGTCAACGCCACTCCATTCGTAAGGAGAGATGGACGGGGACGAACGTGAAGTTCCGTAACGAGTTCAGTTGTAGCGCACGACTCGTAGACGATGGTGGATGGCGCGAAGTGTTCATACACCCGTCGGGCGATAGCGATCGCGTTGGCCGCACGTTCACGCGAAAACGTGTCGCCGGACACTTAGTGCAAATGCAACAACTTAGATGCTTGTATTCGTTGCGCGAAACAGGTTCGATACGCGGACGTAACAAATCGTTACCCCGAGAAATCCGGTACCCGGAGGTATCAAGTCACATGACCACCAAAGCAGAGCTGATCGACGCCATCGCAACCGAAGCAGGTGTCACCAAGGCCGATGCCGAGCGCACGGTCGGAGCCTTTTTCGACATCGTCACCAAGGCGGCCAAGAAGGACGAGAAGATCGCATGGCCGGGCTTCGGTTCGTTCAGCACCTCGAAGTCGGCGGCGCGCACGGGTCGCAACCCGCAGACCGGCGAGCCTGTGAACATCGCAGCCTCGACCCGTATGAAGTTCACCTCGAGCAGCACGCTCAAGGCAGAACTGAACCCGAAGAGAAAGTGATCCAGTAAGCCGTTCACGGGCCAGTCCCTGAACGAGTACGTCTTGCACTACCAACACTCAGCAAGAACTAGCAACTACGGAAGGAAAGTCAAAGTGGCAGCAACGAAGAAGGCGGCTCCCGCCAAGAAGGCTCCGGCCAAGAAGGCAGCACCTGCGAAGAAGGCCGCACCGGCCAAGAAGGCAGCTCCTGCGAAGAAGGCCGCACCGGCCAAGAAGGCAGCTCCTGCGAAGAAGGCCGCACCGG
>JAYUCY010000042.1:0-107337 GCA_043740085.1 Ilumatobacteraceae bacterium | reverse complement strand
ATAGCAGACCAAACCTTCTCGCTGCGTGGTGCGTGTCTTGCTGTGGGTGTCGACAAGACGGAGGAAGTCCATGAATCATCGCAAGTTGTTCAGCAGCATCATCACCAGCGCAGCGGTGCTCGTGATCGGTGCGGGAGTCTCGGTGGCGCACGCGCAGCCCGCCACACCGACGGTTGCGGTACCAACGATCACCACCTTGCCGCTCTTCGGAGTGCCGTTGACGGTGGACGTCGCCACCGGGCCGGGCGGCACGCTCACCAGCGTGACCGTCAACCCGGCCGCCGGGCTGACCGCGACCATGGTCAAGCCCAACAAGGTCGTCTTCGTCAACGACGACGGCACCGCCAAGGTCGTCGTCAGTGGCCACGATGGACGCCAGGGCGTGCAGGTCAAGGCCGGCGCGCTGGCAGACGTCAGCGGTCTCGGCGGCTGGTCGGGCGACGTATTCGGCACCGGCGTAGCAACCACGGTCTCCTTCACCGTTGGCGCAACTGCCGACAGCGGCCCGGACATCACCGACGTCAGCTCCAGCGATGCCGCAATCATCAGCGAGACCAAGTACAGCGATGGCGACGATGGCGACGGTCAGAGTGCATCCGTGAAGGTCACCTTCAACAGCGGCGGCCAGAGTCGGTCGCTGGGGATTCGCGCATCATTGAGCGTCAATGACGAAGGCGAAACGCGGGCCAAGGTCAGTGTCACTCTTGGTCGCACTCGCGGCGTCACCCAGCCTGTTGGCGATGCAATCGGCGCCAAGGTATGGACGGGGTTGCTGTGCGATGGCACGCCGGCCACCGTCAACTACACCGTCAACGAGGATGGCTCGTTCACCAACGTCACCGCCAGCCCGGACGCCGAGCGCATCCGTGCGGAAGGTCATTCCGCTGAGGTGCGCTTCTCCAACAGCGAACGAGTTCGTTTCCACACTCGCAGCAATGACGATGGCATCGCCGTGCGGGTGGACGAAGGGATCCATTGTGAGGACGCAGCGGACCCGACCGTCAACACGCCGACCACCATCGGTGAGGACCAGGACGGCGCCGAGGCGGCTGACAGCCAGCACGACAGCCAGCACGACAGCCAGCATCCTGATGACCAGGTGGACGACAGTGGCGAAGACGGCCAGCACGGATGACCTGACACCGTCCACCACATGACTCACTTCACCACCCGAGTGCGGTTGCTCACACGAGCAGCCGCACTCGCGGCGGTGTTGGCCATCGCGGCTGCCTGCAGCAGCGACACGTCGACGTCGTCGTCACTCGCCGAAATCACCCCTCCAACCACCACTGCGGCCGCAAGCAGCGATCAAACTGTTCCAGCCACTACCGACGTTGCTACTGCCCCGGTGGTCACGATTGACGCCGCTGGCGCCCTGCAACAGGGGCTCGCCGCACTCACCGCCAGCTATCACTTCTCATCAACGGTCACAGTGAATGGCACGGTGTCGCTGACCGCTGAGGGCGACCGCATCGGTGACTCGAGCAGCCTGATCCTGAGCGGCGATGGTGGCGCCGTGTCCTACATCGTCACGCCAGAGGCCAGCTACGCCCAGCCAGAGGGCGGCGAGTGGTCACTGCTCGATGTTGCACCTGCAACGTCGGACCCCATCGCAGCGCTCCTGGCGCCGGTGGCCGTGGCGACGGTGCCCACCACCGACGCCACGGTCGTCGTCGAGGCGACGGTCACTGCTGTCTCGCTCGGCATCGCCGCCGAGGGCAACGTCAACGTTCAGGTCCTGTTGGTCAACGGTGCAATCGGCCAGATCACCTACAGCGCGGCGGCCGATGGCGGGACCGCGCAGGTCGTGACAATCATCAGCGCCGTCGTCGACCCAACCCCGATCGTCGCGCCGATCTAGACATCAGCGAACGGCTGGGACCGATCTACATCGACGTAACGACGGAGACACCAGGCTGAGTGAACGCTCCCATTGCGGGAAGCGCGGTCGGTATGTCGCCAAGGCCCAGCCGTTGCGTGATCATCGCCGTCGGGTCAAGCCGACCATCCGCCATCAGCGCAAACACCTGCTCGAAGCGAGATGCCGAAAGTCCATGCACGCCCAGTAGCTCCAACTCGTCGCGAATCACTCGCGAGATCGGGAGCTCGGCTGTCGCATTCGGAAACAGTCCGATCTGGACGTGCCGACCCAGCGCACGCAACGACAGGATCGAGTTGGACGCTGTGGCCGCGTGGCCGAGGCAATCCACCGACACGTGGGCGCCGCCGACCATGTCGTTCAACGCGGCACCGACATCGTCGGTGCTCGATGCGTCGAGCGTGAGGTCGGCGCCGAGTGCGACGGCCAGGGCAAGCGCGTCGGGTGAGATATCGACGGCAACAACCTGCGCCCCGATCGCGCGACCGAAGGCGATGGCCGCCAAGCCAACACCGCCGCAGCCGTGCACGCACAGCACTTCGCCAGCAGCGAGACGCCCGCGCTCGATCACTCCGCGGTAGGCGGTACTGACGCGGCAGCCCACGAGCGCAGCGGCTTCGTCGGTCACCTCGGCAGGGACGATCACGGCGTTCGTGTCGGCGAACGGAACGGTTGTGTAGGTGGCGAACGCGCCCCAGCGAGTGAAGCCGGGCTGCTCCTGCCGACGGCAGACCTGTTGCTGGCCGAGCAGGCACGGCTCGCACGACCCGCAGCCGCACACGAACGGAGCGACCACGCGGTCGCCTACTCGAAGACGGGCCACACCCGCGCCCACCGCCACCACACGGCCGACGAACTCGTGGCCACCCACGTGAGGACAGACAACGTCGGGGTCGGTGCCGTGCCAGCCGTGGTAGTCGCTGCGGCACAGGCCAACTGCCAACACCTCCACCACCACTTCACCCGGCGCCGCCGTGGGATCTTCCATATCGACGATCTCGATAGGCCCTCGGAACTGTTCGTAGACTGCGGCTCTCATCCCGACACTGTACGAAGACGACGAGGCCGGTCGGCTACCGTCGCAGCCGTGACCGACACGCCTCGCTCCTCCAGGCCTCATCAATTTGGCCCGTGTCTCAGCTGCGGCTCGCCGCAGGCGCGCAGCTGGCAGACACCCGACGGCCCGGCGAAGCTGTGCCCGCCGTGCGCAACTTTGAACGGCTTCGGTTGCCCGTAACGCGTCGCCAGTGCTACAGGTTGCGGCGCATCATCGAGTGCACTCGCTCCCAGTGCTGCTCGGAGGCGAACCGGTTGTACCGATCGGTCCCGCGTGGCGCGTAGCCGTGCACCGCGTCGGTGTAGAAGTCGTAGCGGTAGCGCACGCCCGCTGCGTCCAACGCGGCGCGCACGACATCCAATTGTTCGGCCGGCGCGGTGGGGTCGTTATCGGCCCAGCCGAGGTACACCTCGGCCCTCGCTGCATCGAGACCGAGGTGCGGCGAGTCGGGTGTGTCGCGCACCATCCACGCACCATGTATCGACGCGGCCGCGGCGACCCGCTGCGGAAATGCCTTCGCCAACGCCAACGTGAGGCCGCCGCTCATACAGAAACCAACAGCGCCGACCTTACCGTCGCGTGCGGCAGGGTCGGCGGCGGCCACCGCCAGCAGTGCTTCGGCGTCGCTGATGATGTTGGTGGGCGTGACGCTGGCCATCAGGTCGCGGCGAGCGTGCATGTCTTCGTCGCTCATCCCGAACTCGCGGAACGCGCCACCTCGGTAGAAGAGATACGGCAGCATCACGTAGTAGCCGGCGGTGGCAAGACGTGAGGCCATGTCCTTCAGCTGCGGGCGAATACTGGGCGCATCCATCAGGTAGAGCACCACTGGGTGCGGGCCGTCACCTTCCGGGTGAAAGATGAACGTCTTCATCTCACCGTCGGAGGTCACCGCATCCAGCTCGCGTTCGATCATGCGGGCAGTCTCGCGCTCTCGAACGACGAACGGATAGCCCGGCGTAGCATGGCGTAATGGCCATCGAAGGTGAATACGTTCCAACTCCGTTGCAATGGGTTCGTGATCAGATCGAGGCTTACGAACGCAGCGGCGGCACGGAGGCCAGCACATTGCGCGACACGGGCATCCCGGTCATCATCGTCACAATGAAGGGCAAGAACAGCGGCAACGTCCGCAAGATCGCGCTCATGCGCGTCGAGCACGAGGGCGAGTACGCGTTGGTCGCCTCAATGGGCGGCGCCCCGACCAACCCGGTCTGGTACAACAACCTCGTTGCCGACCCGCAGAACGTCACGGTTCAAGACGGGCCAGCCCCATTCGCAGTCACCGTGCGCGAAGTCACCGGCGATGAGCGCGCGCTGTGGTGGGCCCGCTCGGTGGCGGTGTTCCCGAACTACGCCGAGTACCAGGAGAAGACGTCGCGCACGATTCCGGTGCTCATCGCCGCACCGCGCTGACCAGCACCGGACTATACGGAGCGGACGATTCGGATATCGCCCGACACGGTCTTCAACTTCAATCGCACCGGGCGGCGTTCGCCGGCGGTCGGTGCTGCCGGTTCGGGCATTGAGGCCTTGCCGCTGACAGTGGAGATGTCGGCTTCCACGCGGCCACCGACGGTTCGCAGCGAGTAGTCGCCTGAGACGGTGGGGATGGTGACGACGGGTCGCCATCGACTGTCAAGAGGAGAATTTCAGTCCCTCGAAGTGGCCGTCGCTGCGCCACTGGTCGATGTAGGCAAAGAAGGCCACCGGGCCATCGGGGTAGCCACTGGTGTTCAGCCGTTCACGGCGCCCCATTGGCCGGCCCTCGTTGTTGTAGTAGCCCGGTGTGCAGTCGGGGTTGCCGCCGAACGTCCGTGGGTTGCTCTCCAACAACGCAACCCAGTCGTGCTCCGCCTCCTTCGTGACTTCCACCTCAGACGCATCAAAAGCCAGCGCGTGGCTGACGATTGCAGCAATGGTCGACCCGGCTTCGGTGAGGTTCTGGGTCACGTTCGAGATCAGGTTGGCACCCTGGCTGGGCCCGACAACGAACAGGTTGGGGAAGCCGTGCACGTTCATGCCGTGCAAGCTGTACATCCCCTCCGCCCAATGCGCGGTGAGGCTCTCACCATCGCGCCCGAAGGTCTCGAAGCCCGCTCGGCGGGCTGTGCCGGTTCCCACTTCGAAACCCGACGCGAAGATGATGCAGTCGAGCTCGTGGTGCACACCGCCCACCCACACGCCGGTCTCGTCAATGCGCTCCACACCCTTGCCGTCAGTGTCGACAAGGTGTGCGCCGGGCTCGTTGAAGGCCTGCAGGAATTCGTCGTGGAAGCAGGGCCGCTTGCACAGCTGACGAAACCACGGCTTGAGATGCTGTGCCGTTGCCTCGTCGGCGACGAGGGCGTCGACGCGCTGGCGGATCTCCGACATCTTCTCGTCATCGCTCTCCTCATACGCGAGCAACATCGTGGCGGGGCCAAACTCTGCTCCGGCGGTCACTAGCCCGACGACGCGGTCGCGGATTCGCTTGGAGATGTCGGTCCAGCCGTCCATCACCAAGTCCTCGTCGGCAAAGCCTCCGGTCTGCAACGTGGCAAAGTTGGTCAACCATCGCTTCTGCCAGCCGGGCTCGAGCGTTTCGAACCACTTGCGATCGAGCTCGTGGTTGTTGCGTACGTCGATGCTGGACGGTGTGCGTTGGAACACGAAAAGCTCGCCGCTGTCGCGGGCCAGTTGCGGGATGCATTGCACAGCCGTCGCGCCAGTACCGATGATTCCGACGCGCCTGTTCGCCAGGTTCGTCAGTGGCGCTCCAGCTGGGTCGCCGCCCGTGTACTCGTAGTCCCAGCGACTGGTGTGGAACGCGTGGCCGCCGAACGACTCGATACCGGGAATGCCCGGCAGCTTGGGGCGATGCAGCGGACCGGTGCCCATGGCCACGAACTTTGCCATCATGCGATCGCCGCGGTCGGTGTGGATGATCCAGCGCGAAGCTTCGTCGTCCCACTCCAGCTTTGTCACCTGCGTGGAGAACAGCGCGTTGTCGTAGAGACCGAACGTGGTGCCAATCCGCTTCGCCTGCGCGTGAATCTCCGGTGCGTAGACGTACTTCCTGGTGGGCATGTGCCCCGTCTCTTCCAGCAGCGGCAAGTACACCATCGCCGCCGTATCGCACATCGCACCGGGGTAGCGGTTCCAGTACCAGGCGCCGCCGAAGTCGCCGCCGCCTTCGATGATGCGAACGTCGTCAATGCCAGCCTGCTTCAGTCGCGCGCCGGTGACAAGACCGGAGAAGCCGCCACCGATGAAGGCCACGGTGACTTCATCGAACAGCGGCTCGCGCTCCACGCGCGGCACGTACGGGTCGTCGAGGAAGTGCGCGAAGCGGCCGGTCGGCTCGAGGTACTGCTCGTTGCCATCAGGGCGAACACGCTTGTCGCGCTCGGCGCGGTACTTCGCCCGTAGGGCTGCCGGGTCAGTGATCTCAGTCGCGCTCATGCGCCCGATGGTAGGAGAGCAAGTTCCACCAACTCGGGTCGCACGCCACCAATCGCCGCGCTCCGCAGCTTTGGGGCTGGGAGGCCGCAGGCGGGCGCGCCAGCACCAAAGCTGGTGCCGGGGTTGTCGGTGCGAGACTGTTGACCATGAGCGATGTCGACCGATTGCCGGCCTCACGAAGCATTCGCCTTGCTGTTGTTGGGGATGGGCGGATGGGTCGCGCGTTGGTGGCTGCGCTACCGGGTGCGGAGGGGCCGTTGGGTCGCGGCTTGGATGGGGTGGGCTTCGATGTGATACTGCTGGCCGTTCCTGATGCACAGATCGCGATCGCAGCTGCGGCCGTGTCGCCCGGGCCGATGGTCGGGCATTGCTCAGGGGCGCTGGGCCTCGACGTGCTGGCGCCGCATGAGGCATTCGGAGTGCATCCGCTGATGACGGTTACGCAGGCCGGCGCCGTGTTCGAAGGTGCGGGCGCTGCGGTTGCGGGCAGCACGCCGGCAGCTCTCGAATTCGCTCACCGACTCGCTGCCGAGCTGGGGATGTTCGCCGTGGAGATATCCGACGCTGACCGTGCGGCGTACCACGCAGCGGCATCGGTGGCCTCCAACTTCCTGATCACCCTGGAGGACGCGGCCGAGACGCTGCTGCGCACCACCGGTACCGACCGCCAGCTGCTGGTTCCGCTGGTTCGAGCGGCCGTGGAGAACTGGGCGGCGCTCGGCGGCCCGCAGGCGCTCACCGGTCCGATTGCCCGCGGTGACGAAGCAACCGTCGCCCGTCACCGCGCCGCCATCGAGGAACGAACCCCCGAGCTGCTCGCCCTGTTCGACGTGCTGTGCGATGCCACCCGCGCCCTCGCCACCCGTCATACGCCGAACAACCAAAGGATCCTCTGAGCTGGGAGTCTGCGAGGGCCCGGCGGGCTGACTAGCTGAGGCGGGTGAGGATGTTCCTAGTGATCTGCTCGACGTGTTCGTCGCGGTTGGCCAGGCCGTGGGCCCAGTCGGTACTGCCGGATGTGATGGCGGTGCCGCCAGCCGCGGAGGTGTAGGTACCCAGAATCGCGTGGCCGTGCGAGATGCGTTCGACGGCGGCCGCGTCGCGAGTGCCAAAGAGGCGAGCGGCAAGAAATTCGTCCTCAGCGGGTTCGGTCGGCTTGGGTGGCCGGGCCGCAGTCGTGCGCGTGAAGTGCGCAGCCGGCGCCGAGCCGAGAATCGTGAACGAGGCGGGTGTGCCGTCCTCGCCGGTCGGGTACGGCAGCCCGTCGACGTACGTGAACGCACAGCCATCGCACTCGTAACCAACGACGGTGGCGGCTGCGCCCAGCACGTCGCCGTAGCCAATGCCCGTGCCCTCGAACAGCCAGTGGTCGTGGCGGTGGATCGTATAGCCACCGGCCCCGCTGGTGACTCGCTTGCCGATGCGGTGGTAGCCACCACGAGTGAAGCTGACACCTGTCATGTGGTTCTCAGGGCGGCCAATCAAGTGGTCGCTCCAAATGCTGGTGAGCTCGCTGATTCGATCCGTGTCGAAAACTGGGTCGTTCTTGAACTGCCCCTTGTAACCGACCATTTGCGTGGCCGGCCCACCATCGCGGCGACCTTCCATGCGCACCTGCCACAGCGCCGTATTGCCGGAAAAGAAGGCGACGTTGCCACCGCGAGCGATGAAGGTTTCCGTGGTGTCGCGCATGGGGCCGGACCAGTACTCGTCGTGGCCCACCGACAGCACCAGTCGCTTGCCGTCAAGCAACTCGGGATGGTCCTCAAGGTCGGCGTTGAGGCACATGTCGATGCCGTAACCCTCGCGTTCGGCCCACTGCACGAAAGGCAGTTCCCAGTCGGGCCAGCCTGCCGACCCGGCATACGGCGAGAGCCGGTTGTGGCGCAGGTACCCGACGTGCGAGTTCATGTCGGGGTCGGGCGGGTTCGTGGTGGTGACGCGCCGGCCGGCGCCCGGCGGCTTGAACAAGTAGCCGCGCGACATCGGCCGTTGCAGCGACACCGTGGTGGCACCGGTGTACAGGTTGTGACCGCCGAAATCGTTGTAGGCGTGCCACGTGTTGGTGGCCAGTTGCAGCAGGATCGTGTTGGGCGTATCAGCGGCAGGCCGCACCACGAAGAACGCATGGTCACGACGTTCCTTACCGTCGACGTCGACGGTCAGCACGACTTCGTAGTAGCCGGAGCGCCAGTCGGGGCCGGCAGTCAGGGTTGCCGCAGCAGGCCAGTCGCATCCGACCTCGTACGCACGCGCCGGAATGGGATGGTCGCCGGCGGGAACGGTGTCGGTCCATAACACGTCGCGGGTCGCACCAACGCGAGCGACCTCGACATGGACATCGCGCCCGCCCGCCGACGACAGGTGGAAAGCCACCGTGCCACCGGGCGCGATCGATTGCGGCCAGCAGTAACCCGAAACGGTCTCAAACGCCATGGGCGCCAGCGTGCCACACCCACACTCACCCCGCGTTGGCGGCCAGGAACTCCTGGATGGCAGCAAACTCGGTGGCGCGGAAGCTCGACGAGTCGTGGCTCATGTGACCGCGACGACGACACGTACGTCGATCTGGGGGCTGTGCTCGGCGAGTGTGGATCCGTCGGGATTGCCTCCTTCCGCAACGTGCAGCGCGAAGCCGTGGTTGTAGATCTTCATCCGCCAACGGCAGCCCGCGGGTTGACGAGGAACCATTGACGGAGGAGTTCGAAGCCGTCGGCGAGCGAGACGCATGGCGACCAGCCGAGATCGTCGCGAGCGGGGCGCGGGTCGAACCAGTGCGCGGTGCCCAACTGCTCGGCGAGGAACCGGGTGATCGGCGGCTCGTCGTCGCGCAGTCGCGGCCATAGCCGCTCGACCACCGAGCCCAACCCGAGCGCGACCTTGGCCGGCACATGACGCGGTTCGAATGGCACGCCAGCAGCGAGGCAGATTCCCTCGATCAGTTCGTACACAGTGCGCGGCTCACCATTCGCAATGACGTAAGCGCGCCCCGCGCACGCGGCGCCGGGGTGGACAGCGTCGAGCGCTGCGACGTGCGCGCTGATTGCGTTGTCGATGTAGGTGCTGTCGATGAGCGCGCTGCCGTGACCCACCATCGCCAGCCGACCGGCCGCGGCACGTTCGACAATACGGCCCACCAACTGCGTGTCACCCGGCCCCCACACCAGGTGCGGCCGCACGGCGACGACGGCGAGCTCGTCCGTGTTCGCGGCGAGCGCAGCCTGCTCGGCGATGGCCTTCGATTCCGCGTAGTACGCACCCTTTCGCCCGACAACAGCGCGATCCGCGCCGGCGCCGACGATCGAGTGGCCAGAGTGTGCGACCGAGGGCGTGGAGACATACACGACCCGTGACACACCACAGGCACGGGCGTTGTACAGCACGTTGGCGGTGCCCTGCACGTTGACACCCTCGAACTCGGGCCAGCTGCCCACCACGCCGACCCGGGCGGCGCCGTGCACGATTGCGTCGCATCCGGTGGCCGCGCGTTGGACCGCGCCTTGCTCGCGCGCATCGCCCAACACCTGCCGCACATCGTCGCTTCCGGCGAATGTCGCCACGTGTCGCTGCAGGCACACCACCTCATCGCCACGAGCGTGCAACGCTGCGGCCACACCACCCAGCAGCAAACTGCCGGCGCCGGTGACCAACACCTTCATCGCGAGCCGCCCGAGAGGACCCGTTCCATCGTGCGCGCCAGCGCGGTGCGATCGATCTTCGCGTTGTGCCGAATGTCGACCGGCAAGGCCTTCACCATCCACACGGCCGCGACCAACTGCGGCGCACAGGCGGCACGCACGGCCGCGACCAGCGCGGCCGGGGCGTGGCCATCGGTTCGTTCGCCGACGGTCTCGAGAACCACGACGACCTGCTGCACTCCGTTCGGTCCGACAGCGACCGCGGCGGCCCGTTGCACGCCCTCCACGGACTCGGCCGCAACCTCAATCGGCACCGGCGCGACCGAACCATTGACGGTGTGGATGAGGTGCACGACGCGACCTTCGACCCACACGTTGCCATCGTGATCGAGATGGCCAATGTCGCCGGTGCGATGCCAAGTGGCGCCGTCGACGACGGGCCGCGCCAATTGCTGCGTGTGCCACAGCCGGTCGTAGCCCGATGACATCCACGGCGAGCGGACAACGACTTCGCCCGTCTCCCCGGCAGCGAGCGACGCAACGGCGGTGGTCGGATCGATCGCAGCAATCATCACATCGCAGCCGTGCACTGGCTCGCCGACACAGACGCCGCGTCCGTCGCCAACAGCGAGGCGTTGAACCAGGGAGATATCGGCGACAGGCAGCACCTCGGTCATGCCATACGGCGTGTGCAGCGCCGCGTTCGGACAGAGCTTCGAAATCGCCCGTAACGTTTCGATGGGCACCGGCGCACCGGCGGACATGACCAGGCGAACCTTTGCCAAATCGGGCAGCGTTCCGCGCGCGGTGCGGACCACATTCGCCAACGCCGCGGGTGAAGCGAAGACCATCGTCGCCTCGATGCGGCGGCACGCATCGTCCAGTGCAGCAGCGGTGAGCGTGCCCGGCGACGTGACGTCGTTGTCGGCAAGCCCGGTGCCGATACCCAGTGCCGGGCCGAAGACGGCGAACGGTGCGAACGCGGCAACGAAGCGGTCGGTGGGCGTGATGTCGTAGAGCGCACGCAGGGCGTCGCGCTGCGCGCGTAGCTGCCCGTGTGTGTAACGCACACCCTTGGCCGGGCCTGTGGCACCAGAGGTGAAGACCACCGCGGCGGGGGCGTCGGCGGCGGGTTCCACCACATCCAGTTGGTCGAGGTGTTGCACCGCCGAATCGTCCAGCGACGACAGCGAGATCATGTGTGCCCGCGGCGCCCAACGCAACGTACGCGCGGCAGCGATGGCAGCTGTAGGGCCGACGATGTGGCGCACGCGGGCCGAACGCACCGCGGCGCCCAACCCGCGCAGCCCGAGCCCACGGTCGGCAACGACGGTGATCGCGCCGATTCGCCAGCACGAATACACGACTGCGATGAGGTCGATACCGGGAGGAACGAGCACGGCAATGCGATCGCCGTATTGCACACCCCGACCGCGTAGTTCGTGCGCGAAGGAAGCAACCCGGCTGGCGAAGGCGGCGTCAGTGATGATGGCGTCGGCAGCGGCATCACTGACCGCGATCCCGCCCGGTGCGCCGCGCCCGATCAGCGACCACAGCGGCGCACCGTCAACAGCAACGGCTACGGCACTGGGCGAAACGACAGGGACCTGGGCCGCGATCGCTGCCTCGACGTACGGCGCGATCGATGTTTCCAACACGGTGAGGTGACCGCTGTCTGCAATGCGATGCAGTTCGACATCGTGGAACCTGGCACGTAAGTCCTCGGCGAAGTCGTCGTTGAACACCGGGTCACGCGCGCCCCACACAAGTCGGACCGGAACGTTCAACTGAGGCAACGCTTCGGCCACCGCGGCCAGGTCGGCAGCGGACGGATGCTGATCGTCGAACGGCACGTCGGCCACGAAGCCGGCGACACCATCTCGCCGACCCGCCCCCCGATACGGCGCGGCCAGCGCGCGACGTTGCATACGCGTCAACGCCCGGCCCGGCAGAAACGGCGTGCCGCGCACGAACAGCGGTGTCGTGAGGGTGGTCAGGCGATGCACGCCGGAGGTGGCCGCCAGCTTGATCAGCCACGGTGCCTTACGGCCCGCGGGCACTGCTATTCCTGTGTTCGACAGCACCAGACCCGATACGCGATCCGGATGGGCGACGGCAAAACCCATGGCAATCGCGCCGCCCCAGTCCTGCGCGACCAGCCACATCGGGCCGTCGATCTCGAACGCACGCAGCAGATCCTCGATGTCGCGCACGCGGTCGCGATACGAGCGCGGGCCAATCCGTTGCGAGTAGCCCATCGACAGCTGATCAGGCGCGATGACCCGATGCGCAGGAGACAACTCGTTCATCAACCGCGACCACAGGAAAGACCATGTCGGGTTGCCGTGCAGACATACGACGGTCACACCCGTAGCAGTGTGTGCGGCGGCACGGTCCATCACATGCCACTGATATGTGGCGCCGTCGTGGCTCGGGACGTCAACGATCCGGGACCACGCGGGGTCGAGGCCAAACCCTCGCAAGTCGTCAGCGTCCAACGTGTCTGCCGACGGACTCGAGGTGGTCACCAGACGATCTCGGTGGCACTGGTATTGAGGCCCGAACCAATACCGAGGCAGAGCACTCGCTCGCCGGGCTTGATCCGGTCCTGCACGCTGGCCAGCGTGATCGGCACGGCGGCCGGGCCGACGTTGCCGTACTTCGGATAGGTGAGCGGCGCCTTCGCCTGGTCGATGCCAAGGCGTTCGCACAACATCGTGGTGTGCACTTTGCTGACCTGATGGAGGATGTACCAATCGAGGCCGCCGGCCCACCCGAACTCATCGGTGATGGATGCTTCTGCCCACGCATCGGCGGCAAGGTCCAGCCCGGCAACCAGCAGGCTGTGGGTGTCGGTGGTCATGCGGTCGAGGCTGCCAATGCACAGCTCGTTGTGCTGCGTAGCCGCACGCGCGACGCCACCGACCAGACGGTGGGCTTCGGGGTGACGATCAGTGCGCGCAAGTACCATCGCTGCCGCGCCAGAACCGAGTGTGAGCGAGGCGAACTCGGCAAAGACGTCCTTGGCGGTCGAGTTCGGGTCGCGCAGGCGGGCAAGCGTGGTCTCCTGCGTGTAGCGGCTGCCTTCCCCGTCAACGATGAGGGCGTAGTCGATGGCGCCCGCGTCGAGCATGGTGGCTGCGACGTAGATGGCGTTGCCGAAGCCGAGGCAGGCGTTGCCGATGTCGAAGTTGAGGCACGACGACGGCAGGCCGAGCATGTGGTGAACGGCGCAGGCGACCGACGGTTCAAGGTTTTCCTTGCAGACCGAGGTGCTGATCAGGACACCGATCTGTGACGTGTCGATTCCCGCCTTCTCGATGGCAGCACGCCCCGCCATCGCGGCCGCATCAGCGAAGGTGACATCGTCGTCCCACCAGCGGCGCTCGACGATGCCTGCCAGCCCGGCCAGCAGGCCCGGGTGCAGCCCATTGCGTACGTACGTGTCGGCGAGTTGCTCGTCGATCCACTCCGAAGTGATGACCCGTGGTGCCTCAATAGCCGCCAGGCTCAGGATCCCGCTGTGTTGGTGCCGAAACACCGAGTTTCCACTCATTTGCAACCTTCTGTCGACGAACGCCCAAGGCTAGTGAGCCTCGGCCTGATTTGGTCGAACGCAGCCCTCAGCCAGTGGCGAACCCGTCACGGGGCGACGGCTCTTCCGGCAACCCATACTCGCGCACGACGGTGTGCACCCAGTTGTTCTCCGAACAGTGCGTTTGCACCAGTACAGCCATACTGGCCGCGAGCGCTCCACGGCCCTCGAATAACTCGTCGGTACAGGCTGGAACGAAGCGTGGTGTGATGATCGGTTGCACGATTGCGTTCTCACCGCCAACGGACCGAATGGCTTCGACGGATGCATGCGACGCCTCTATACCGGCAGTTGCCGTCGGCGCGTGATACGCGGTGCCGACAACGACCAGTGCAGCACGGGTTTCGATCACGCTCCCGACAGTACGTTCCAACTCAAGCACTCGGCCCTTATCGTGTCTCGGTGGCACTTTCTGAATCGGCACTTGACGCGCGCAACTCGGCAGCGCCACCGCTGAAGGTAAAAGGCGTTGCCACGGGGCGGGAATTCATCCTGCTGGTGACCGCGCTGATGGCCACCACGGCACTCGGCATCGACCTGATGCTGCCTGCGTTCCCCGACATCCGCGAGCAGTTCGGCATGGCTGCAGACTCCACGCAGGTCAGCTGGATCGTCACCGCCTACTTCCTTGGCATGGCGGCCGGGCCGTGGCTGTACGGCCCTGCATCCGACCGATTCGGCCGACGAATTCCGCTCTACGCAGGCCTCACCCTTTACGCACTCAGCGCCGTCACCGCCGCGCTCGCGCCCACCTGGCAACTGATCGTCATCGCTCGTTTCGTGTGGGGCCTGGGCGCTGCCGGCCCACGTTCGTTGAGCGTGGCGATGATCCGCGACCGCTATGAGGGCAACGCGATGGCACGCCTGATGTCGATGATCATGGCCGTGTTCCTGATGGTGCCGATCATTGCGCCGGGCGTTGGCGCCGGCCTGATTGCAGTGCTCCCGTGGCGTGCCGTCTTCTGGTTTCCGGCATTTGCGGCAGTGGGCCTGATGTTCTGGGCGCGGCGACTTCCCGAAACCCTCACCCTCGACCGGCGGCGTCCGTTCACCTGGAGCGCAGTTGGCCAAGCCGGCCGGGAAGTGCTGTCCCATCGCCAGACCGTGGCGCTGACCGTCTCGATGACGTTCCTGTTCGCGCTGATGGCCACGTACCTCTCCGGCTCGGAGGTGATCTTGGAGGACGTGTACGGGTATGGCGCCTGGTTCCCCTTGTTTTTCGGTGCCATCGCCGTGCTGCTCGCAATCAACTCGCTCACCAACGCCTGGCTGATTGGTCGCGTCGGCGTGATTCGGCTGGTGCGCATCACGTCAGCGCTCGGCGTGGTCGCGGCGGTTGTCTTCGCCGTGATCGCATTCGCTGGCAACGGGCAACCGAACTTCTGGTTGTTCACCATCTCGTTGTGTGCGGTGGTTCCAATCGCGCAGGGGCTCTCACCAAACAGCAACACGATTGCGATGACGCCACTACCGCATGTCGCAGGTACGGCTTCCGCAATCATCGCCACTGTCACGGCGACGGGGGGCGCGCTTCTCGGCGGTTTGGCGAGCGATGCGTTCGACGGCACGGTGCGCCCCTTCGCCGTCTACGTCCTCGTGTTCATGGTGTTGTCGGCAATCTGCACGCTGTGGGGCACGGCCGGAGCGCAACGAACGCGTTCCACCTCGACCCCTATGTGATCGGGCGTCTGCACGCCGATCGAGTTTCACGGCACACTGGCCGTGTGGACATTTCGAACGTCAGATTCTTCTTCGATCCTTTGTGTCCCTGGACATGGATCACCTCTCGATAAATGGTGGAAGTCGCGGAGGCACGCGACATCCAGATCGAGTGGGTCATCTTCAGCCTGCGCCACCGCAACCGCGACAACCCCGGCTACGACAGGTTCCGTGCGAAACTTGACGCGCAGTACCGGGCGGTGCGGGTGCTTGCGGCCACCGGCGAGCTCGACAGCAATGAAGCGGTTGGTCGGCTGTACACCGCGCTGGGAACCCTGATTCATCACGATGGCGACGACCATATGGTGCGCCTGACGGAGGCCATCGAGATGGCGGGCCTTCCTGCCGACATCATCGAGCACGCCGACAACGAAGCGTGGGACGACAGCATCGTGGCGACCACCGAAGAAGGCCGCGCCGTCATCGGTGACGACGCTGGCATTCCGCTCATCGTCATTCCAGGCAACTCGGCGGTGTTCTATGGGCCGGTGCTTTCGCCCGCCCCAACCGGTGCGGATGCACTGGTTCTGTGGGATGCGTTCGTTACCCTCGGCCGTTTCGAGGGTCTCTACGAGGTGAAACGCACTCGCAGAACCGACCCCGTCTTCGGCCCCCGCCCGGCCTGAGCGCGAGTGCCCGTCAGGGCAGGCGATGGACCACGAGCGGCATGGTTGCGGGGCAGCCGGAGTCGTGCAGCAGCGCACCGCTGACGGTGAGCGACCAACCGGTGCGCATGGTTGTGGCGCACAGCAGTACCGGCCCGCACGGTACCTCGACGGTCGTGTCGAACTGGATGACGTTCTCGAGGTGGGCAACAACGGGGCCGCTGGAAAGCTGATCTCCTACCGCCGGACCGTCCCAGCTGAACAGGTCGAGGAGGGGCAGTTTGCCGACTCCGGATATGTGTTGCGCGAGCGCGATGTTGGCCTTCATCTCCACCGAGAACGCCGGTGCCGCGGCCACCGCGACCGGGCGCTGCGGCCACACCTTCGACCAGCGTCGTAGCACCTCCACCGCACCCGCCATGAGCTCCGGAGGGATGCTGCCGTAGCCGGTGCGTTGCAGTGCCAGCAGCTCCTCGCTCCAGCCGGGGTCGTCGGCAAAGGCAACGGCGCGGCCCACGCTCAGGCCGCTGATCTTGCCTCGGCGCTTGCCACCAGACGGCCACATCTTACGCGGCTCAATTTCGATGTCGACACCGTGCATGTAGGCGCGAGCTGCGGTCAGCCGTTCGGCGGTCGCGTGTAAACCGGGTGCTGGAAGCACGCCGGTACACACCGAGCACCGGCCGCACGGGGCCGGCGAAGGGTCGTCGAGTGCTTGCTGCAGGTAGGCCATCAAACAGCCTTCGCCGTGGGCGTAGCGGCGCATCAGGTCGGCCTCGGCCCGCCGTGTCTGGGTGAGCGCCGCCCACTTCGCCGTGTCGTGCGTATACGGCGCGCCGGTGGCTGCCCACTTCGAGCCGTCCTTGGTGACGACGCCGTCGATAGCAAGGATCTTGAGCAACGTCTCCAACCGACCGCGCCGGACACCGGTGAGTGAGTCGAGTTCGATGACTGATCGCGCACCGTTGGTCAGCGCGCTCAAGGTGGCTCCTACGTCGTCGGGGCTGGGGATCGATGCCGTGGCGAAGTACTCCCAGATTCGTTCATCGGCCTGCGCCGACAGCAGCACAGCATCGGCAGTTGCGACCGCGCGACCGGCGCGACCGATCTGTTGGTAGTAGGCAACGGGGGTCGCAGGCGAGCCGACGTGCAGGCAGAAACCCAAGTCCGGCTTGTCGTAGCCCATGCCCAGCGCGGAGGTAGCGACCACGGCCTTCACCAGGTTGGCGCGCAGTTGCTCCTCCACTTCCACCCGCGCGTCGGCCTCCATCTGGCCGGTGTAGGCCACCACGATGTGGCCGCACGTCTGCAGGAAACCTGCCAGCCGATCGGCCTCGGCAACAGTGAGCACGTACACAATGCCAGAGCCGGGCAGCGTGTCGAGTGCGTCGGCAACCCACGCGTATCGCTCGAGCGGCGACAGACCGGAGACAACGGAGAGCTGCAGCGAAGTACGCGCCAGCGTGCCGCGGAAGGTAATGGTGCCCGTTCCCAGCTGCGCCTCTACGTCAGCGGTGACGCGCTGGTTGGCGGTTGCGGTAGTGGCCAATACGGAGGCGGTCGGTGTGGAAAGCAGGGCACGAGCGAGCCGCTGGTAATCGGGCCGGAAGTCGAAGCCCCAGTCACTGATGCAGTGCGCTTCGTCGATCACGACCAGCCCGACGCGCGCCATCAGTTCGTCGAGGCGTGCCTCGAAACGCGGGTTGCCGAGCCGCTCGGGCGAGACCAACAGGACATCGAGCTGGTCGTTGTCGAGCGCTTCGAAGACAGGGTCCCATTCGTCGAGGTTGGTGCTGTTGACCGTGGCGGCGCGCAGCCCGGAGTTGGTCGCCGCGGTGACCTGGTCGCGCATCAACGCCAGCAGCGGCGACACGACAAGGGTGGGCCCGGCGCCAGTGCCCCGCAACGCCGAGGTTGCGGCCCAATACACCGCCGATTTGCCCCACCCGGTTGCCTGCACCACCAGCACCCGCGCCGCTGGCTGGATGATGGCGTGTACCGCCTCCACCTGGTCGGCCCGCGGCACCGCACTCGCGCCCGCAAGGCGTTCAAGCACCAATGACAGATGTTCGGTTGCCAGCGACGCCTCAGTAGCCATGCCTGCCACCGTACGCCGAGGGTCTCACAAAGAGACCCGCCACCTGGCCAGCGGTTCGTCGTCAACGGTGCGGGCTCAGGGCTTCAGGGTGAATGGGGGGTACTGGTCGGTGACGAGGGTGAAGGCATAGCCGGTGACCCGCTGCTCCCAGCGCATCACGCCCACGATGTAGTCGAACAGCGAGCGCGGGTAGCGACCGGTGAACAGGATCGCGAACCAGGCGCCGATCGATGCGCCAATCACACCGATGAAGAGCACCGCCAGGACTACGAAGTGCGGGATCGCGAGGAACCACTTCACCAACGGCAGCCAGCGATTGATGTTGCGTGCTGCATCTGGGTAGTCGATGTCGAGGTGCACACTCTGCTCCTCGTCGGTCGACGGGTACCGATCGTCGAGCAGTAGCGCGTATGCGCATACTCGGGTCTCGAAGCGCTTCAACTGCAAGTGCCAGTCAAACCACCAGCGCGGGTACTTGCGGCGGAACAACAGCATGAGGCCGATGGGCGCAGTCAGCAGTCCCGACGGGCGGCCGCCGCCGATGAGCGAAAGCAGCACCAGAATCGGCAGCACGAGCAAAATGCGAAAGGCTGACGTCACTCGGTTCAGCGGGCAATCCGGATAATCGATCTCCAGCCGAACTGCGTGGACCGCGGGCGACATGATCGCGGCGCTCACGCCGACACCAGCTCGGGGTCGCGAGCGGTGGTCGCGTCGATTTCACGTTCTGGTTCCGGAAGGCCGGACTCGCCTTCGATGTCGATGGTGGGCAGCAGACTGTCCAGCCATGCGGGCAGCCACCAGTTGGCATTGCCCATGAGCTTCATCGTGGCTGGCACCAACACCATTCGGATGATGGTGGCGTCGACGAAGATCGCAGTGGCCAGCCCGAGACCCATCATCTTCGTGACGGGGTCGTCGCTGAGTACGAAACCGGTGAACACCGAGATCATGATCACTGCCGCCGACGTGATCACGCGTGCAGTGCTGGCGATGCCGTGGACGACCGCTGCGTCGTTGTCGCCGGTGCGCAGGTATTCCTCGCGCACTCGCGAGAGTAGGAACACCTCGTAGTCCATCGACAGGCCGAAGAGGATTGCGAACATGAACATTGGGATGAAGGCCAGCACTGGGACGGTCGATTCGAGGCCGATGATGTCCTTACCCCACCCCCATTGGAAGACCATCACCAGTACGCCGTAGGCCGCGCCGATACTCAGCAGGTTCATCAGTGCTGCTTTGAGCGGAACCACCACCGAACGGAACACGAGAGTGAGCAGCAGGAACGAGAGCAGGATGACTGCGGCGATGAACAATGGCAGCCGGTCATTCACGCGGGCGCCGATGTCGCCGAACGCCGCTGTCTGTCCACCAACGTGCGCGATGGCTTCAGTGCCATTCAGTACCAGTGGGAAGACGTCGGCGCGCAGGCGGTCGATGGTGTGTAGCGTCGCCTCGTCCTGCGGCGATGAGGAGGGTATGGCCAGCAGCGTCGCGACTTCGGCGGCCTCGTTCAGCTGTGCAGGCAGCACGGCAGCAATGCCGCCGTCGGCGAGGATCGCCACGGTGAGCGGCTCGACAACACTGGCGTCGTGCGAGATATCGATGGCGATGACAAGCGGCCCGTTGACACCGGGGCCGAACCCGTCGGCCAGTAGATCGTAGGCTCGTCGCTGAGTGCGGTTGGCGGGCAGCGAGCCTTCGTCGGGGAAGCCCAGTCGCAGCGACAGTACAGGCGCGGCCAAAGCCAGCAACAACGTGGTGACGCCGATTGCGTAGACCCATGCGTGCCGTGAAACGTGTCGAATCCAACGCTCCCAGCCAGCGCCCACCGCGGCGCCATTCGCCCGCGCCGACGAGCGGCGGTGGATGGCGAAGCGGTTGATACGGTGGCCGGCGAGGCCGAGGAATGCTGGCAGCAGTGTGATGGAGGCAACCACCATCAGGAGCACGATGACCGAGATGGCAATACCTGCGGACGTCAGGAACGGTACGCCTGCAACGCCGAGACCGAGGATCGCAATCACAACGGTGCCACCAGCGAAGATGACCGCTTGACCCGCGGTCGCGGTAGCACGACCAACCGCCTCTTCGACGGTCATGCCGCGAGCCAGAAACTCGCGATGACGAGTGACGATGAAGAGCGCGTAATCGATGCCAACACCGAGGCCAACCATGCTGGCGAGCTGCGGGGCCCAGCTGGGAATCTCGACGAGATATGTGATCAGCGACATCGAACTGATGCCCAACGCGAGGCCGAATACGGCCAGACCGATAGGGAGCCCCATCGCGATCAATGAGCCGAAGGCCAGCAGCAGAATGACGACCGCGGCGACCAGTCCGATCAGTTCGCTGGCGTTGTTCTCCGGCTGCTCGAACGAGAAGAACAGGTCACCGTTCAGCTCGATCTGCAGCGGCGAACCAACGCCGGTGTCGGTGGCGAAGTCCTTCAGGTTGTTCAAGTCGTCGACGCTCAGTTTGTCGATCAACGCGTATTGCACGCGGATCAGCGCCACTCGGCCGTCAGGCGAAATCTGCGGCTCGCTCGCACCCAACACATTCGGCAATTCAGCGAGCGCTGCCGTGGTGCTTGCGAGCGCTGTCCGTGCGGGCGGCGAGTCGGCGAACGTCGCAGTTGAATCGATCGGCGTCAGCACCACCTGAGCCGTCGGGCCTGCCGCGTCCGACTGCGCGGTGGTCAGCAGATCGAGCGCAGCCGTGGAATCGAGACCAGGCGCCCCGAATGAATCCTCCAACTCGCGACCGAACGCAAGGGACGATCCGATCACCACGACGGCCAGCATCACCCAGGTGGCGATCACGACCAGGGGGCGGCGCGCCGCGAAGCGACCCAATCGGTATAGGGCATGTGACATAGCAATTCCTCCTCGGCGCGCGACCCGACGAGCCGCGTGCACTGCACCTGCATGGTGGCGAAGTTGCCAGTTGGCCACATCGGTCGAGTGGTCGAATGTGTGCTGGCCGTTCGGCTGAGTTGCGGACCGTACTTTTGGCCGATTCACGGCCGTGGACCGATCCGTATGATGGCGAGATGGTGAGCGACGCGGCCCGACAGCTCTGGGCCGAGCCGCGGGCCACGCCACTTCCGCCGGCCCGGGTATGGGCTGACTGGGTGCTGCTGGTGCTGCTGGTTCCAGTCGGTGTGCTGGAAGTCATTCTCCGAAGCGATCTGTCATGGCCGGTGATCGCATTCATCCTCGGCGTACCTTCGATATTCGCGTCGCTATGGCGGCGTACGCGCCCGCTCACAGTCGTCGTCATCGTGTTCGCATGCCACGGCGCCAGCGAAGCAGTCACTCTGTTTGGGGCTCAGCACTCGGCGATGCTCTTCACCACCGCCTGGCTGCTGATACTCCCCTACTCGCTCTTTCGGTGGGGCTCAGGTCGCGAGTGCATCCTCGGGCTGGCGGTGATGATGCTCGCGCACGTGCCCAACGGTTCGGGAGCGGTCAACAGCCCCGTTGAGGTCGGGGCTGCGTCCGTGTTTCTGTTGTTTCCGGCGGCCGTTGGTCTGGCCGTGCGCTACCGGATCACGTACCGCATTCGTGAGACCGACCAGATCAAGCTGCACGAGCGCGAGCAACTTGCGCGCGAACTACACGACACGGTCGCCCATCACGTGTCGGCCATCATCATTCAGGCCCAGGCAGGGCGCGCTGTAGCAGCGGCCGACCCGCAGGCGGCGGTACGAGTGCTGGAGGTCATCGAGGCCGAGGCCTCGCGAACGCTCACCGAGATGCGCATCATGGTCGGGGCGCTACGCGACAGTGAGTCCGCCGCTCTTGCGCCTCAGCGAGGGGTTGCCGACATCACGAAGTTGGCGCGGGCTACCGGCGGCTCGCCGCACATCGCAGTGCAGCTCTCCGGTGGTCTCGACGACTTGCGTCCGTCGGTGGAGGCGGCCGTGTATCGGCTGGCCCAGGAGTCGATCACCAACGCCGTTCGTCACGCGCGTCACGCGACGCGCATCGACGTGTTGGTCGCAGGCGACGAAGATGCCATCCGGCTGACCGTCCATGACGACGGCGATCCGAACCCATCCGCCGCGGCCACGACCGGCTACGGACTGGTCGGCATGTCCGAGCGCGCCAAACTGCTGGGCGGCACGTTGCAGGCTGGCCCCAATCCGGGCCGCGGCTGGACCATCACCGCCGTGCTGCCACGCGACGAAGTACCCGCATGACCATTCGTGTCCTCGTCGCCGATGACCAACATCTGGTTCGCACCGGGCTGACAATGATCCTCAATGCGCAGGAGGGAATAGAAGTTGTTGGCGAGGCCGCCAACGGACGCGAGGCCGTCGAACTTGCCCGCCAGCTGCGTCCCGACGTCTGCCTGTTCGACATCCGCATGCCGGAGATGGATGGCGTGGAGGCGACTCGACTGTTGGCTGGGCCGCAGGTCGCCAACCCACTGGCGGTCGTGATCATCACCACCTTCGATCTGGATGAGTACGTGATCGGCGCATTGAAGGCCGGCGCGCGCGGATTTCTCCTGAAAGACGCCGGCCCGGTGCTGTTGGTGCAAGCCATTCACGCGGCGGCTGAAGGCGATGCGCTGATTGCGCCGAGCGTCACCGGCCGCCTGCTCTCCACTCTTGCCAACGCGACCAATCGGCCTCCGGTAGTGCAGCCGATCGAGCCGCTGACCGAGCGCGAGGAGGAGGTGCTGATCACGGTGGCGCGCGGCCGAACCAACGCCGAGATCGCCACCGAGCTGCACATCAGTCTCAGTACCGCGAAGACCCATCTCGCCAGCGTGATGAGCAAGCTGGGCGCGAGGAACCGGGTGGAGATCGTGATCTGGGCCTACGAAACCGGCCGCATTCCCAACTGAGCGGTGACCCGTCATCCGTGCGACCGCAACCCAGAAAGGGGCTCCTTCTGGGCGGTGACACAGCTGGGCTGCCGTGGGTCGGACGTGGGCAGGACGCGGTTGGACGTGGGCATGGCATCATCGGGGCCGTGACCCACGAGTTCGATCTCACACTTACTGACGGGCAGACGCTGCACGTGTACGACACAGGTGCAACGACGGGCGGGGCCGCCCTCACCGTGTTCTGGCATCACGGCACGCCCAACATCGGTGCGCCGCCCGCGCCGCTGTTCGAGGCGTCGACCCCACTCGGCATTCGCTGGGTGTCGTTCGACCGGCCCGGCTATGGAGGCTCGACACCCCAGCCGGACCGCAACATCGGGTCGGCCGCCGCGCTCGTCGCGACCGTGGCCGACCACCCCGCCATCGATCATCTCGCCCGCCACTGCCCAGCCATGCAGCTCCGCCTCTCACCAGGCGACGGCCACCTCTCAGTCCTCCGCCACGGCACCGCCGCCCTGGAATGGCTCGCCACCGCGTTCTAACTCCAAGCGTCTGCGCACTTTCGTTCGCCTGGCGATCGAAAGTGCACACTCGTCTGTGGCCGCAGCGCCGGTCAGCGGAGACGGAAGGTGACGGCTTGGTCGTCCAGCAGCGGCAGGGTTCATGGCGCCCATCACGTAGTCCTCGTCACCGACGATGTTGGCGAAGTTGTGGGCGATGTTGCTCACGAACTCCTCGACCTCGGGGTTGAGCCCATCAAGGTCGGGCTTGATGTAGAAGGTGATGCACATCGCGATCGGTTTTTGTTGCGAGGCCTCACACTGGGCGCGGCTCCACAGACAGGCGCGTGGAACACGCCGACCATCTGCACGCCTGAGCACTGCGGCTCGCCCAGCGAACGAGAGTGCACAGACGTGAGCACCACTCATCTTCCTTGTCGACGACGAGAGCGGCGTGAAGCGGCTGGGCACCGTCGACTACATTCAGGCGAGGGCATGACAGCACTCCACCGCAGGGGAAGGGCACCGATGATGTACGACTTCGCTCACTGGTTCCGCTCGGTGAACGCTCGATGACGGCGGATGAACTTCTTGCCGCGGAGGTCGCTCACACTGAGCTGGCCGACGTCCAGTACACGCACGCTGACGCCGACATCAACCTCACCTGGGGCCACCCCGACCCGTCGAAGTTCGCGCTCGAGGCGATCGGCGACGCGACCGCATCGGTACTCATCTCGCACGGCTGGCAGACGCTCGCCTACGGGGCGGCGCATGGTGCGGGCTACACCCGCGACGCGATCGCGGAGCATCTGACGACTACCGACGTGCCCGTCGATGCCGATGAGGTCATCGTCACGGCCGGCAGTTCCGGCGGGCTCGACCTATTACTCACGATGCTCGCCGTCCCTGGCGATGTCGTTGTCGTCGAGCAGCCCACATACTTTCTGGCGCTGCGAATGTTCGCCGATCATGGGCTGCGCATTATCGGAGTGTCCAGCGACGAACACGGCCCGGATCCAGATGCCGTTGCCGACGCCGCAGCCAGCGCAGGCGCGCGGGGCGCCCGCGTGTTCCTCTACCTGGTGACCACGTTTGCCAACCCGACTGGCCGCTGCATGTCAACGGAACGGCAGCTCACCCTGCTCGAGATCGCCCGCTCACACCGCGTACTCGTCATCGATGACGACGTGTATCGCGACACCTCGCCCACTGCACCACCTTCGATGTGGTCGCTCGATCGCGACACTGTGATGCGGCTGGGTTCATTCTCCAAGTCGCTCTCACCGGGGTTGCGTGTCGGGTACCTCACCGCGGGCGCGGAGATCATCGACCGCATTGGTGGCTGCGGCCTGCTCGATTCTGGCGGCGGCGTGAACCATTTCGCCTCGATGGTCGTCGCGGAGATGATGCACTCGGGCAGTTTCCGCGAGATCGCCACTGCCGGCCAGGCGCGGTATGCCGAACGGCGGGCGGCCCTCGCCGCCGCCCTCGACCCGGCCCTGTTCACGTTCACCGCCCCCGACGGCGGCTACTTCCTGTGGCTGCAGTTGCCCGACGGCGTGTCGTCGTCACGGGCGGTCGCAGCCGCGCACGATCTAGCGGTCGACGTGTCCGACGGATGCAAGTTCTTCGTCGACGCGGCCGACAGCGAATTCGTGCGCGTGTCGTTCAGCATGCTCAGCACCGACCTGCTGCGCGAGGGCGCAGCGCGGCTCAACGAAGCGGTCCGCTCACTCGTCTCCTGAAGTCTCAGGCGTTCTGCCAGACCGCCAGGCTCGATCGGCCCCATCTAGGTAGAGACCAACTCGGCGATGTCGCTGTGGCTCGCGGCGAAGCCAGCATCGAAGGTCGCGATTCGGCTCTGTCGACGACGGGTCAGAGCGGCGAGGTACGCGTCGGTGACCTGCCGGTGGCCGACCACTCCTCTGAGCGTCGCTGAGTCGTACGGCAGATCGTCGGGCCAAAAGGTGTGGCGGGGGTCTGCAGTGGTGAGCGTCAGCAGCTCGAGCGCGGACGCGGCAGGTACGGCGTTGCGGATGAGATGTCGCAGCAGCGTTCCCTGGGTGATGGGTGTTGTCGCAAACTCTTGAGAGTGCTGGCGTGCAAGCCACTGCTCCGCTTGGGGGTGGTGAGCGTGATCTGCGACGGTGAGCGCAATCAGGACGTTGGCGTCCAGCAAGATCGTCACTCTTCGTCCTCCAACTGGCGGACATCGTCCGCCGTCGTCACTTTTCCGAGCTTGACGGTGGGAAGACCTGTGGTGGGACTGGTCGAGAACGTCGGTGACAGCTGAGGTACGAGGACGCGCGCCAATAGGTCGTTGATGGTCTCGCTGAGGGTGCGGTGTTGGTCACGGGCGAGTGATAGTGCCATTCGGTGGAGGTCCGGTTGGAGGTCGATTGTGGTCCGCATACCGCCATGGTACTTCGCTGACATCACTGTGCATCACTGTGCATCACTGTGCATCATCACTGCTGCCGCTAGCGAGCGGCAGCGCCGCACGCACGAGGTGAGCACCTCGATAGTCGGCCATATCAGGTGCATCCAGTCGGTGGTTCGCGTCGCGAACGGTGAAGAGCCGACGCTGAAGGCAATCGCGGATCGAAAAAACCAAGTCCTCGGGCGGCATCTCGCAGGCCACGTCGATCATGGAGCGCAGCGCATTGGTGCAACGAATGCCGTGGACGGTGGTGAGGTCGCTCTCGGGTACGTCGGCGTAGTGAACGACGACTTCCATTCCGTCAATGATGCGCAGTTCAGTCGGTTGCCCATTGCCGTCAACTCCGTACGGCGAGACGTCATCATCGTCGGCGCGGGCGTCGTCGTTGTCGTTGTCGTTCTCGAACTCGTCGAAGTCGCAGCCGCACGAGAGCAACTGGCCACGACACATCGGGCAGCGTTGCAAATCGCAGCCGAGGTGATGCCAGCCGCAGGGGCTGACCCCGCAGTCGTCGCACGCCTTCCCGCGCGATCGACCGTTCGACGGGCGATGCGGAGCCAGCGCGATGTGAACGCCGTTGCGGTGGAGTGCTTCGAAGCAGCACGACGGCGCGGTCGTCATGTCCTGCATGCAGTACGAACAGAGCGCCATCACGCGCCAAACCGATCAACACACTTCGAGCCCATGGCGGGTCTCCTTCACTTCCGACTTTGACAAGCGGCAGGTTCGAAGACCTTGCAATAGGTGCGGATCGGACGTTCGTCAATCCAGCAGGATTACGATCTTACGGCGAGCGGTGACAATGCCAACCCGGGACTAGATGCGTTCGATGATGATGGCGGGGGCCATGCCGCCGGCGGCGCACATGGTGACGAGGCCGTAGCGGCCGCCGGTGCGCTCGAGTTCATCGAGGACGGTGCCGATCAGCATCGAGCCGGTCGCGGCGATCGGGTGACCTAGCGCCATCGCGCCACCGTTGACGTTGACCTTGTCGCGGTCAAGGCCCAGGTCGCGGATGAACTTCTCGGCCACGACGGCGAAGGCTTCGTTGATCTCGAACAGGTCGATGTCGTCGATGGTGAGTCCGGCCTTGGCCAGCACCTTGCGGGCGGCAGGCACGGGCGCGTTGAGCATCAGCGTGGGGTCGTCACCCATGTTGGCGACGGCGACGATGCGGGCACGGGGCTTCCAGCCGCGAGCCTTCGCGGCATCGGGGCTGGCGATCAGGATCGCGGCCGCGCCGTCGACCACCCCCGAGCTGTTGCCGGCGTGATGCACGAACTCGATGTCGAGGTCGGGGTAGCGGGCCAGGACCAGGCCGCGCAGCGTGGTGCCCTGCTCGTCGAGCGGGAAGTCGGCCATTGCGGCGAAGGCTGGCGGCAGCTGACCGAGGCCCTCGAGTGTGGTCTGCGGGCGGGGGAACTCTTCACGGTCGAGGGCGAGCGTGCCGTCCTCCTTGAACACCGGGATGAGGCTCTTCGCAAAGCGTCCTTCGGCGATGGCGCGGGCGGCGCGCTGCTGCGATTCGAAGGCCAGCTCGTCGAGCGCCTGGCGCGGGATGCCGTCCATCGAGGCAATGGCGTCGGCGGCGACGCCCTGGTGGGTCTGCGGGTGGCGGGCACGCAGGCGCTCGTTGCCGGCGTCCATCAGCGGGCCGCGCACGTTGGTCTGCGCAGCGCCGAGCGCGGGGTGCAGTGACATCATTTCGCAGCCGCCGGCGATGACGACGTCTTCCAGGCCGGACATGATGGAGGCCGCCGCCATGTTGGCGGTGGTGATGCCCGAGCCGCAGAAGCGGTCGAGCGTGACGCCCGATGCCCTGGGGTCGTAGCCGGCGTCGAGCAGGGCCATGCGGGCAAGGTCGCCGCCCTGCGTGCCAACCTGCATCGAGGTGCCGAAGATGACATCGTCGACGGTCGCGGTGTCGAGCTCATTGCGGTCGCGGATGGCGCTGAGCACGGTGGCGGCCAACTGCTGCGGATGGATGTCGGCGAGTGCACCCTTGCCGATCTTGCCAATGCCCCGAGGGGTGCGGACGGCGTCGATGATCCAAGCGTCGGTCATGGGTGTCTCCTCGAAGAGCGGCCTCTGCGGCCGATGCGAATGTACGATGCGAATGTACGGTCGAGAGCGTGGCAGGCGGTCATTGTGCGTACGTGCTTCCAGCGGCCAGTGCGAGAACGACTTCGGTGGCGTCCCCGAGGTCAACGACTCGGATCGACGACTGCCCGGCTACAGCTCGGTGATGGCACCTTCTTGCCACAGCTCGCGGAGCTTGAACTTTTGAATCTTGCCGGAGCCGGTGAGCGGGAACTCGTCGAGGACGAACCAGTGCCTCGGCGTCTTCTGCGCGGCCAGGTGTTCACGCATGTAGGCGAACAGCTCGGCCTTGTCGACGGTGGCTCCGGGGGTGGGCCGGACGAAGGCAGCGACGGTCTCGCCCCACTTGTCGTCGGGCAGGCCGATCACCGCTACCGAGCCCACCGAAGGGTGAGCGAACAGCAACTCCTCAAGCTCGCGCGGGTAGATGTTTTCGCCACCGCGGATGATCATGTCCTTGAGACGACCTTCGATGCTGCAGTAGCCACGGTCGTTCATGGCGGCGAGGTCACCGGTGTGCAGCCAGCCGTCAGCGTCGATGGCCTCGGCGGTTTGCTCGGGCATCTCGAAGTAGTTGTGCATCACGTGGTAGCCGCGGGTGCAGAGTTCACCGACCACACCGATGGGCACGGTGGCACCGGTCTCGGTGTCGACGATCTTCACTTCCACGTGCGGCATCGGTGCGCCGATGGTGCCCGACTTGTCCTCCATCGTGTCATCGGGTCGGGTCATCGTGGCTACCGGCGAACACTCCGTCTGCCCGAACACGATGGTGAACGGCGCGCCGAGTTCGCGTTCGAAGGTGCGCACGAGCTGCTCTGGGACCAGCGACCCGCCGGAGCACACTCCCTTGAGCGCCGACAGGTCGGTACCCGCAAAGTTGTCGTGCTCGAGCATCGCAATCAACATCGTGGGCACACCCAGAACAGCGTTGGCGCGGTACTGCTCGGTGAGTGCGAGTGCCAGGCCTGGCTCGAAGGCCTCGACCAGAACTTGTGTGGAGCGGTGCGCCACTGCGCCGAGCACGGCCATCACGCTGCCGGCCGTGTGGAAGAGCGGCATCATCGTGATGTACACATCGCCGTCTGCCACTCCCATACGGTCCATGAAATGGGTGGCGTTGTTGACCAAGCCGCGGTGGTGCAGCAGCGCGCCTTTCGGGAACCCGGTGGTACCGGAGGTGTACTGGATCATCACCGCGTCAAGAGATCCGACGTCGGGGAGGGCGGCGGTCGGGTCGGCCGAGGCGAGGAATTTGTCCCATTCGGCGAAGCGGATGATCTCGCGCAGTTCGGGACATTCGGTGTGCACGTCCAGGGCCGTGGCGAGCATGGGGTTACCGCGAAACGAGTCGACGCAGAACAGCCCGACGGCCTTCGACTGGTTGAGCACGTAGCTCAGCTCAGAGGCTTGGTAGCCGGGGTTGACGGTCACGATCACCATGCCGGCCCGAGCAACGCCGAACTCGAGCATGATCCATTCGGGGATGTTCTGTGCCCAGACCGCAATGTGGTCGCCGGGGTTGAAATGACTGAGCAGTGCACGGGCGACCTGGTCGACTGCCAGGTCGAGTTGCGCGTACGTCCACTGACGACGAGCGGACACGTCGGGAATGCCCTCGATGATGGCCGCACGATCCGGTGCCGCGAGCGCAGCAGCGTGCAGGATCTGACCGATGGTGGTGTCGTGAACCGGTGGCGAAGAAGGCCCCGTCGCATGCGAGATCGTCAAGTTCATCGCCGATTCATAGCAGACAGTCGCGCGCCCTCAGACCGGGTGCGCTGGGGCCGGAGAGTCGCCGTGAGGTGAGACGGGTGTCTACTCGGTCTCGTTCTCCGACGAAGTGGCTGGCTTGTTGTATGCGGCTGTCGGCTCTTGCTCGCAAAAGGGGCCCGCTCGTTGTCGATGGACACGCGGGCTAGGGCGTCGAGGACGAAGACTTCGGGCGGGCGGGAACAGGGGGTGACCATCGGGTGTTGCAACCATGCACATGGACTCGACCACCGACATCAACCCCGATCTGTCCGCCATCACGATTGCGGGCAGCAGCCCCGATCACCAGCGGCGCGTCCGCGACCTGCTCGAACTGATCGATGTGGTGCGCCCCGCAGTGGAAGCCGACGGCGGCACGCTGCACCTGCGGGCGGTCGACACCGATAGCGGCGAGGTCACCGTCGAACTTGCTGGCGCCTGTGGCAGTTGCGCTGTCGCCTCGCTCACCCTCGAAGGCGGCATCACCCGCATCATGCGCCAACGCCTCGACTGGGTGACGGCAGTGCACGGCAATGTCGAGGATGACCCCACCGCCACCGGCGTCGGCGGCTGGACGCCTCGCAACTGACGCTGACGCTATCCAGCGGCGCGCTTGCGGGGGTCGGAGGGAAAGGCTTTGGCCGCGATCACCCTCTCGGCAATCTGAGCCGCTGCAGTGGTGACGTCGTCGACGCGCTCACCGAGGCCTTCGATCAGCTGACCCTGCGACTCGTCGGTCGCGTCTTCAAGCGCGATCCTGGCGACCAATCCGGCGTCGGTGAGTGCCCCGTCGAACACCCAACCGCGCCGCTCCAGCGAGGCGACGGCGAGCGCAATGTGATCCGGCCCGAACCCGCGGGTGCCGCTGTACTCGCCGAGTGAGTAGCCAAGCCAGAGCTCGGTGAACACGTTGGCCTCCAGTGCACCGAGTCCCGCAGCCACGCACGCGGCGAGATGGCCGTCGCCGCGGTGCTCGCGAACCAACTCGCTCGCACGCCACAGCCTCCCCTGAGCCGTCGCCGGCAGTGGAAGCTCGCGCAATGCGTTGAACAACGGACGCCCCATTCCATCGAGTCGTGTAATCACCTCCAAGAGTGGCTCGGCAACTGCGTCTGCTTCGGCGGCCGACACGAGTTCGGCAAGGCTGTCGGACGCTCCACCGGCGCGAGCGGCGAGGACCTCGTCACGCGAGGCCGCGGTGATTGCATGCAGATACACGCCGCTGATGAACGAGGGCTCGAACACCCCGAACGTGGACACGACGACGGATGCGGCCGGCGTGCCCAGTGCTGCAGCCCGACCCCAGACGTACGCGTCGAAGAACCCGAGCCCGAGCGCTGCGAGACGCTCCATCGGCTGGCGCGACCACCAGCCGTGCGTGGCGATCGGTTCGAGCGCATCACGAAGTCGCCGAGCCGCGCCGGTGGTCACCGTCGGCGAGGGGATCGGCTGCGGTGGCGGCGCAAAGAACACCGCGACAATTTCGTCGTATGTCATGCCCGCATCCTCGCGCTCGAGAAGGGCCCAAGGCTGGTCGGTTACGAGAACATCTGACAGCGAAGTCACCTGGCGCATCAACCCGTACATCCAGGCTGCCTTCCCCGAATACCGGTGCCGGTTCCATTGGCCGGTGAGAGGCCGCGTTAGGCGACGACGGTGCCGAAGATCTTGCCGATGAAGTAGGTCACCGAGGCGGTCGCGACCACGATCAGCAGCTGACGGGCCGCGCCCCTGACGACGCCAGAGCCACTGGACGACGTGATCCACCCGCCGACCGCGACGCTGGCGATTGCGGTGAGCACGATTGACGCCCACATCGCAGCTGTACCGGACGTGAGGAACCAGGGGACCAGCGGGACGAGCGCACCCACCGAGAACAAAGCCAGCGATGAGAGCGCCGCCACCCGCGGCGAACCCAGGCCGTCGGCGGTGATGCCAAACAGCGTCCGCGCAGCGAAATCGAAGAACCGGCCCTCGTTGAGCGGCAGCTCGGTCGCGGCCTGCTGCGCGGTCTCCTTGGCAAAGCCGTCCTCCTCCAACCGCTCGGTGAGCTGCTCGAGGACCAAGCGTGGGTTGCGCCGAACGAGGTTGCGCAGCTCGGCGAGAATGCCTTGGTAGAGCTCGACCTGACTGCGCACGCTGACCCACTCGCCGGCGGCCATCGAGAAGGCTCCCGCAACCAGGCTGGCAAACCCAGCGAGCCGGACCGCCGATTGACTTGCCGAAGCCCCCGCCATCGCAATGATCAACGACAGGTTGGTCACCAAGCCATCGTTCACACCCAGGACGGCTGCCCGAGCCGCGCCACGATTGACCGATCGGGTTCGCGCACTCAGCGCCACCGCATCGGCGCCACCATCGGTGACGTACGGGTCGATCGCGTTGACCAGCGGGCCGCTGCGGGCCGCGTCAGCCACTGTCCTGCTGCAACTCGGTGAGGTCGGCGATCACTGCAGCAGCGTGACCGGCAACGTCGTGCACGGCGTAGCTGCGGCGAATCACACCGTCGGGATCGATGAGGTAGCTGATGCGTTCGGGATAGTCGGCGTACTGATGCCCGCTGGGCCGCACAGCTTGGTACCGCTTGCCCACGGCGCGATCGACATCGCTGAGCAACCGGAATGGGAAGTGCTGTGCGGTGGCAAAGGCATGGTTCGCCTCGACGGTGTCGAACGACGCACCCAGCACGACACAGTTGAGTGTCTCAAGCAGTTGGGCGCTGTCACGCAGCCCCTGTCCTTGAACTGTTCAACCGGGGGTCGCCGCTTTCGGGTACCACCACAGCAGTACCCAGTGCCCTGCCTGATCGGCCAGCGACACCTGGTGGCCGTCGTGATCGGGCAAGTTGAAGGCGGGGGCAACGGTTCCGGGCAACAGCATTGCCCCAGCCTGGCACGCCGCTGGCAAGCGACACCGTTCACGTGTCACGGCTCAGGTGTCACCGTTCACGTGTCACGGCTCAGGTGAAGCGGGGGGCGGCGATCATGGCTTCGCTTTGCAGTTTGTGCAGCCGCTCGTCGAAGCCGATCTGTCGGAACAGTTCCGCCACGCTGGCGTACTGCCCGAAGTCGTCGGCGAAGTCGCTGACGAACGGCGTGTCATCCCACTCCGGGTGCTCGCTGACCAGCAGCGCGTACTCGTGCTCGGCATGGTCTTCGAAGTCGGCGTTGAGGCGGTACGACCACGAAGGGCGGATGGCGTAAAGCAGCCAGCTGATGTGGAAGTAGGTGAGCGCGAGTACCTGCGGAATTGCCTGCCGCCGCAGCCAGCCGAGACGATCCGGCTGCGTCGACAGCATCTCCTCAATCATGAACAGGTGCCACTGCTCGTTGTCTTGCTCCCACCGATTCACGCGCACCTGATCGAACACGCGCCGGGCGAACCGCGGCCGCCGCGCAGTATGCGTGACCGCGACGTAGCCGACGTTCTCCCACGCCTGGTACGGCATCCGCGCCACCAGTTCGAGCACACGAAACTTCTCCAACGTGCGCGGCGTTCCGTACGCGAGGTCCATCGTGACGAACAGCACCTTGGCGCCCAATGACGGCGACCGCCGCGGCGTGCCGAGCGTGTGCAGCTGCTCCGCACGGAGCTGGTCGCCATCCAGCCGTTGGATCGGACCGAACGGTGGACGGTCACTCAGCAGCTCGCTGATCGGCCCAACCCCGCGTTCGCTGTCAAGGTCATCCATGCCGGCAAACGGTAGCTGGGACCGAAGGCCGTTTGTCCGCAGTCTGGTCGTACCGATTCCACACTCAGTGTGGATTTGGTCCGACCAGACGCTGTGGTCGCAATCAGGCGAAGGCGACTGCCAGGACATCGGCATAGGTGTCGGCCAGATGGAACGTCATCTGCTCCCGCACCTTCTCCGGTACGTCTTCCAAGTCGGGGCCGTTGCGCTTGGGCAGCACGACTTCCGTCAGCCCTGCCCGGTGAGCGGCGAGCACCTTCTGCTTGACGCCACCGATTGGTAGCACCTTGCCCTGCAGCGTGATCTCGCCAGTCATTCCGAGCGTGGGCTTGACCAGCTTGCCGGTGAGCAGACTGACCAACGCAGTAGTCATCGTCACGCCAGCGGACGGACCATCCTTGGGTACGGCGCCGGCAGGCACGTGTACGTGCACACGCTTGGCCATCGCCGCCGGGTCGACACCCAGCTCGGCGGCGTGCGAGCGCACGTAGGACAGAGCGATGTGCGCGCTCTCCTTCATCACGTCGCCCAGTTGACCGGTGAGTGTCAGCGTCGGCTCGCCGTCTTGGGCTAGCTCGAAGGCTGTGGTTTCGATGAACAACACGTCGCCGCCGGCACCGGTGACAGCAAGGCCGGTTGCGATACCGGGGACGTTGGTGCGATCCGGAATGGAGTCGTCGATCTTCGCTCGGCCCAACCACTCGCGAACATCGGCAGTGCCGACGTTGACGGGCAGCGACTGCCGAGCCGTGGCCACCTTGGCCGCAATCTTGCGGGTCAGCTTGCCCAGCTCGCGCTCCAGTGAGCGCACGCCCGCCTCGCGTGTGTAGCCGCTGATGGTGGTGCGAATCGCGTCGTCCTCGACGATCACTTCGTCAGCGGTAAGGCCGGAGCGCGAGAGCTGTCGGGGCAGCAGGTAGCGCTGTGCGATGAACACCTTCTCCTCCTCGGTGTACCCATCGAGGCGAATGAGATCCATGCGGTCGAGCAGCGGCGCGGGAATGGTGTCGGCCACGTTGGCGGTGGCGATGAACACCACCTGTGACAGGTCGAGCTCGATCTCCAGATAATGGTCGCGGAACGTGTGGTTCTGCGCAGGGTCGAGCACCTCCAACAGCGCCGCCGTGGGGTCGCCGCCCCAGCTACCGGGGCTGACCTTGTCGACCTCGTCGAGCAGCACGACGGGGTTCATCGAGCCCGCCTCGATGATCGCGCGCACGATGCGGCCCGGCTGGCTACCCACGTACGTGCGGCGGTGACCACGGATCTCGGCTTCGTCGCGCACCCCACCCAGGGACACACGCACGAAGTTGCGACCCATCGCCTTCGCGATCGACTCGCCAAGGCTGGTCTTGCCAACTCCGGGAGGGCCGATCAGCGTCATCACCGTGCCCGCGGAGCGGCCGTCGGTCTCGGCGACCCCGCGATCGGCACGCAGCTTGCGCACCGCCAGAAACTCGACGATGCGGTCCTTTACGTCGTCAAGACCGTGGTGATCGGCGTCGAGCTGCGCGCGGGCACTGTCGAGTTCCAACTGGTCGAGTGTGCGGGTGGCCCACGGCATTTCGAAAACACGGTCCAGCCACGTGCGCACCCAGCTGTGCTCCGGCGACTGCTGGCTCATCCGGTCGAGACGATCGATCTCCTTCGCCACGAAGCTGGCCGTCTTCTCCGGCAGCTGGTGGCGCAGCTCGTCGAGCTTGGTGCGATACTCGCCGACCACGTCGTCGTCGCCCTCACCCAACTCCTTGCGAATGGCGGTCATCTGTTGGCGCAGCAGGTAGTCGCGCTGCTGCTTGTCGACGCCCTCGGTGACGTCGGCTCGAATCTGCGCGCTCACCTGCAGCTCGGCGATGTGCTGGCGTGCCCACTCGGTGAGCAGCGCGACACGTTGCTCGATGTCAAGCGTGTGAAGTACCTGTGCGCGCCGTTCGTCGTCGGCTTCGCTCCATGTGGTGACCGCGTCGGCCAGCGCGCCGGCTTCGTTGACGGTGCGCAGGATCTCGGGCAGCCGGCGGCTCTGGCGCAGCTTGGCGATCTCCTCCAAGACCACCCGCAGCTCGCGGGTGGCGGCTTCCACTCGCGGCGTAGGGCGGGTATCAGCAATCAGCTCCACGTCGGCATGATCCGCGCTGCGTTCGCTGGCGTGCACCGTGACGAGCCGTGCGCGTCGTTCGGCCTGGACGATGGCGGCTTGCTCGCCGCTAGGGAGGGTGGCCGTGTTGGGCACTCGTGCAATGACACCGATGTCGCCGTCGCCGGCAAGCAGGACGAGCCGACCATCGCCGCGGCCGGCAGCTTCGACAGCGACGCGGGTGTCGTTGTGGTCGAGTGAAATGGTGACGACGGTGCCGGGCAGCACCACCGAGGGAAGTCGAAGGATGGGGAGAAGAGTAGTCGTGGAGTTGGACGTGGAAGTCGTCGTGTCGAACATGTGGCACACCGTAGCGTCATGAAACTTGAATGCAACCATGTCAAGGTTGTGTCACCGATGTCACGCATGTCCCGCAAGCCCGATAATCCCGAAGTGACGCGCTGTTGCGTCTGCGGCCTGGTGCTGTGAGGAAGTTGCGCGTCAGTTCGGCTGGGGCCGGCGCGATGTTACGCAGGTGCGGTGAGGGCCTCGGCTTTGGCGAGGGCTTCTTCCCAGGTGGCACCGGCGCTGAGCAGCGCCCGGAAGGGCATGACCATCTTTGGCTTGCTGACGCCCAACACGCCGCGCAACCGACCCTGGTAGCCGTAGAGCGCGGCGAAAGCGCCGTCGGTGCTGCCGGCGAACACGTGCACCTCGTCGCCACCATGGGCACGGCCGACGAACTGGATGCGGCTATCGAACTGGTCGCTCCAAAAGAATGGCACTGAGACGAACGGCTCTACCGCGAGTTCTCCGTGGCCAGCGGCGGCCAACAGATTCTTCGCGGCAGCGGCACCCTGCTCGGCGGCGTTGGTCCAGTGCTCGACGCGCATCTCCTCGTCATCGAAACCGGCGAAAACGGCATTGGGCCAGCGGGCACAGTCGCCCGCGGCGTACACCCCGGGCACGCCCACGCACAGGGTCGCGTCGCAGACGATGCCGTCGCGCACGGTCAAGCCGCTTCCGGCCAGCCAGTCAGTGTTGGGCGTAACGCCCACACCCACGAGCACGACATCACTGGCGACGACAGACCCATCGCCAAGGCGCACGCCGGTGACTCGTTCGTCGGTGCCTTCGATGGCAGCAACGCGCACTCCACAGCGCACGTCAACTCCATTACGCGCGTGCACGCTGGCGACGGCCGCGCCCAACTCCGCGCCCAGCCCGCGAATCAGGGGCGAGGGCGCGCCTTCCAACACGGTGACCGCGCAACCGCGGGCGCGTACGGTGGCCGCGACCTCGAGGCCGATGAACCCGGCCCCGATCACGGTGACACGTGCCGTGCCATCAGCAGTCAGATCGCGCAAAGCGACCGCGTCCGACAACGTGCGCAGTTCCACCACACCGTGCAAGGAAGGCTGATCTGGCAACCTGCGCGGCGACGCGCCAGTCGCAATGATCAACCCGTCGTAGGTGACTGCTGAGCCGTCGCCGAGCGACACCGTGCGGGTGGACGTGTCGAGCGCAACCGCCCGCACACCCAGCCGCACTGTGAGGCCGAGCGACTCGAAGTCTTCGTCTTTGCGAAGGCGAATGCGGTCGGGCTCCCAGTCGCCGGCGAGGACCTTCTTGGACAACGGCGGCCGGTCGTAAGGGATCTCGCGTTCCGCACCGATGAGGGTGATCTCACCCTCGAAACCTTCCTGGCGCAACGTCTCACACGCCCGCAGACCAGCGAGTGAGGCACCGACAACGACAACGTGCTGCAACGAACTGGGCTGCAGCGGCATCATGCGGTGCTGCACTCGGTGCAGTGCATACCGTCAACGGCCTCACCAGTCACGGCAATCATCTGTCGCAGTGTCCCCATGCGTCGCAGCGTAGTCACCACAACGAATACCGTCTTGGCCGGAACCAACTGCTTGCTGGCGTCGTCCAACGGGCAGAAGTTCTGCGTGGGTGAGGGAGAACAAGATGGCACAGCGAACGAACCATCGAGTTGGGGCGATTCTGGTAATGATGGGTTTGGTCGTTGCCGCCTGCAGCACTGGTGGCGGCAGCGCGACCACGTCGGCGCCAGGGGATGGCACGCAGGCCACGCCAGTGACCGACCCCGACCAGCCCTCGGGCGATGGCGTTGCGCCCCGCGTGTTCGGGCTGCAGCTCTCCGAGGGCGCAGCGCAGGTGGTGCCGCCCACACCGACACCCGTTGTCGATGGGTCCGAGCTGGACCAGCAGCGCATCAACGAGATCATCGCTCGCCTGCCCGAGTGGCTGGATGCCGAACTGCAGCAGCCCGACTTCAATTGGCCCATCCAGTCGACGCCTCCGCCGCGTACCGGCAACACCGTCGTCGGAGCCTTTCCACCGGTCGACACCACTCCGGTGGTACCGGTCGACAACGGTCCGCTGGAGGTGCTGCGCGTGCAGCCCGAAGGCGATGTGCCGATCGCGCCGTACGTGTCGATCACATTCAACCAGCCGATGGTGCCCATCGGCACGGTCAGCCAGGTGAACGCGCTCGACGTGCCGGTCACCATCAAGCCGGACATCGCGGGTACCTGGCAGTGGATTGGCACTCGCACCCTGCGTTTCGACGCGAACAGCGATGCGTTCGATCGGTTGCCGATGGCCACCACCTTCACGGTCACAGTGCCGGCCGGGACGCAGTCTGCCACTGGCGGCGAACTGGAGCGAGAGCAGTCGTTCAACTTCACCACGCCGTCGCCGACGGTGTTGATGCTGGCGCCGCAAGGCGACCAGATTCTCCGCGATCAGATCTTCGTGGTCGAGTTCGATCAGCGCGTCGACCCCGCCGCTGTGTTGGCGACGATTCACTTCACAGCTGGCGGCGACGACGTCGCGATCCGGCTTGCGACCGCAGCCGAGCTCGCCGCCGACGACAGCGCGGTGGCAACCACTTCGGGAGCGGAAGATGGCCGTTGGCTTGCCTTTCTTCCGGTGAACCAGCTTCCCGCCGACACGGCACTGACCATCACGGTTGGCCCCGATACGCCGTCGGCGGAAGGGCCGGCAACGACCACCGAATCGCAGAAGTTCTCGGGCCGCACCTACGCCGCGCTGGAAGTGATTCGGGCGTCGTGCGCGTGGGACGCCCAGTGCCCACCCGGCACCCAGTTGTACGTCGAGTTCAACAACGTGCTGGCCCTCGACTCCAGCGACGCAGATACGGTGAAGGTCTCGCCCGAGCTCGCTGGGCTCTCGGTGAACGTCAGTTACACGACGCTCACGATTCGTGGCGCGACGCAGCCGAACACCGAGTACACCGTCACAATCCCCGGCTCGTTCACCGACGTGTACGGGCAGACGCTGGGCAAGGACACCGAGGCCACCATCAAGGTCGGCTCGGCGCTGCCCAGCATCCAGCCTTACGAGATAGTCACCACCCTCGACCCGTTCCTCGACGCGCAGCGGCTGTCGGTCGTGACGGTCGGCCACGACCAGCTACGCGTCCGTGTGTTTGCCGCAGACCCTGCCATGTACAACGACTACTTCAATTACGTCTACGGACCGGAGGGCGAACCTCGCAACGACCCGCCGTGGGAGGTGCTCTCGGACAAAACGATCGCCGTGGAAGGCGATGAGAACTCTGCCGTGGACACTCAGCTCGACCTGAGCCCGTACCTCGATGGCAAGCCAGGCCACGTGATCGTGTTGGTGGAGTCCGAGCCCGCACCCTCGCCGGACTCGGAGGAATATTGGCGGAACCGTCCGGCACTGACGTGGGTGCAGAGCACACAGATCGGTCTCGACACGCTGACCGATGCGACGCACACCGTCGCGTGGGCCACAGATCTACGGACAGGCCTACCGCTCGCTGACGTCGCGCTCTCAGTGAACGGTACGTCGGTTGGCGCGACTGACGGAGATGGACTGGCAGAGTTCGATCTGGCGCCGCAGGACACCGTCAACTACGCGCCGCCGCTGATCGCGACGGCTGGTGACGATTCTGCCATTGGTGGCATGCAGTCGACTCGGCAACCCGTGCGCGACGAGTCGCGCTGGTACGTCTTCGACGACCGTCAGGTGTATCGGCCGGGCGAAACAATGCGGGTCAAAGGCTGGGTGCGCCGGCTCACGACCAGCGGCGATGCCCAGCTGACGGCCATCGGACCTGATGCAACCGTCCACTATTTGGTGAGCGATTCGTACGGCGTCGAACTGCTGCAGGGCAATGGTCCCCTCGGTTCGCTGGGCGGTTTCGACCTTGAAGTGCAGTTGCCCGACTCCGCCAACGTCGGGCCGGCCTCGCTGTCACTGACGCTGGTCGGCGAGCCAGGTCTGACCGACGCCAGCAACTGGCATCAGTTCCAGATTCAGGAGTACCGCCGCCCCGAATTCGAGGTGACCACACGACCGGAAAGCACGCAGCCGTTCCTCAGCACGCGGCAGGCCACACTTGCCGCGACCGGCGCCTATTACGCGGGCGGCCCCTTGGCCAACGCCCCCACCGACTGGTCGGTCAGCACAACGCCCACCACATATTCGCCGCCAGGTTGGGATGAGTTCACGTTCGGCATCTGGATTCCGTGGTGGTACGAAACGATGGGTAGCACCAGCTCTTACCGCGGCGATGCCGGCCCGTGCTGTGGGCCCTCGACGGACACCACCGTGAAGGAGTACCACGGCACCACCGACGGCTCGGGTACGCACTACCTGAACATCAACTTCGAAGGTACCGACGGCACCTTGCCCGACCTGCCAGTGGCGATCAGCGCCCAGGCCACCATCACCGACGTCAACCGTCAGGCGTGGTCGTCGACTGCCGACCTGCTCGTGCACGCGGCCGACCGCTACGTCGGTCTGCGTGCCGCCAGGGCGTTCGTGCGCCAGGGCGACCCGTTGGAGATCGACGCGATTGTCACCGGCATCGATGGCGACGTACTCAGTGGGGCCTCGGTCGACGTCATTGCCGGCCGCGTCGAGTCGAAATACGTCGACGGCCAGTGGACCGAGACCATTCTCGACCCGCAGACATGCACCGTGACGTCGGGCGCGGAGGCCATGACCTGCGAGTTCGAGACGGTGGTCGGCGGGCAGTACAAGGTGACCGCAGTGGTGACCGATGAGCATGGTGGCCGCAACCGCACCGAGACCACCGTCTGGGTCAGCGGTGCCGAGAGCCAGCCGACGCGTGGCGTCGATCAGCAGGTGCTGACAGTGGTGCCCTCGCAGGAGACATACGCGGTCGGCGACACCGCCGAGCTGTTGGTACAGGCCCCGTTCGCCACGGGCGAGGGACTGGTCACGGTCAGCCGCAACGGCATCCGCGACACGATCCGTTTCCAAGTGGTCGACGGCAGCGCAGTGGTGGAGGTGCCGGTCACTGAAGCCGATGTGCCGCAACTGTCGCTCAACCTGGAGGTGGTCGGTGCGGCCGCTCGCACCAACGCCGACGGCAGCGCCGCGACTGACGTACCTCAGCGCCCCGCGTACGCGGTAGGCAGTATGACGCTGTCGGTGCCGCCCATTTCGCGCACGCTGGATGTGACTGCGACCCCACGTGAGACGGAGCTGGTGCCCGGCGAGTCCACCAGCATCGACGTGTTGGTGAATGACACCAACGGTGCACCGGTCCAGGGTGCCGAGTTCGCGGTGGTCGTCGTCGATGAGGCCGTACTGGCACTGTCGGGCTACACGCTCACCGATCCGCTGAGCGTGTTCTATGCCCCCGGCTACGAATGGCTGAATGCGGTGTACGGGCGCCGGCAGGTCCGGCTCCAAGACCCTGCACGCGTGCGCGGCGAGACGTCGGCCCCGGCAAGCACCGTGTTGGAGAACACAACGGAAACCACGGCCGCCAGCGACCAGTCGGCGGCCGGTAACAACTCGGCGCAGACAGCCCGCAACTACGCGGAAACTGCCTCCGGCGGTGACGCTAAATTGGCTGCGACCGGCGGCATCAATCCGGTGGACGTGCGCTCCAACTTCGATGCGCTCGCGCTGTTCCAGCCGACGGTCCTCACCGCCGCTGATGGCACCGCTACCGTGGACGTGACGCTGCCCGACAACCTCACCCGCTACCGGGTGATGGTGGTTGCAGTCAGTGGTGCCGATCGGTTCGGAAGTGCGGACAGCAACATCACCGCTCGCCTGCCACTGGCCGTGCGGCCGTCGGCCCCGCGCTTCGCGAACTTTGGTGACACCTTCGAGCTGCCCGTCGTGCTGCAGAACCAGAGCGATGAGCCACTGGACGTCGACGTCGTGTTGCAGACCTCCAACCTCACGCTCGTCGGCCCCGCCGGCATGCATGTGACGGTGCCCGCCAACGACCGCATCGAAGTTCGCTTCCCGGTGGCAACCGCCCAGGTTGGTACCGCCGGGTTCCGAGTGACAGCGGTGAGCGGCAACCTCGCCGACTCGGCAACAGTTCAACTGCCGGTCTACACACCGACGACTGCCGAGGCCTTCGCAAGCTACGGCGTGATCGATGACGGGGCCGTCGACCAACCGCTGCTGGCCCCCACCGATGTGATTCCCGACTTCGGCGGCCTCGAAGTCACCACCGCCAGCACCTCGCTGCAGGCACTGACCGACGCAGTGCTCTACCTCGAGGAGTACCAGTACACCAGCACCGACGCGTATGCCTCCCGCATCATCGCCATCGCCGCGCTGGCCGCTGTGCTCGGTGCCTTCGACGCTGAGGGCATGCCGACCGAGGCAGCGATCGCGTCCACGATGAAGGTCGACATCGCTGCCTTGGCGGCACTGCAGAACGATGACGGTGGCTTCGCATACTGGCGAAAGTACGACGAGGTCGATCCGTTCATCACCGTCCAAGCCACACATGCGCTGGTGCTCGCCCGCGATGCCGGCTACGCCGTGCCGACATCCGCGCTACAGCTGGCACTCGCCTACCTCGCCGACATCGAGTCGCACTTCCCCAGCTACTACGGGCCGCAGGAGCGTGTGGCCGTCAGCTCTTACGCACTATGGGTGCGGAATCTCGCAGGCGACCGCGATGCGGGCAAGGCGGAGCACCTGTACGACCAGCAGCGTGACGACCTCGCCGTCGATGCGGTGGCCTGGTTGTGGTCGGTGATCGACGACAACGGCATGCGCGAGGAGATCGAGCGGACCCTCAACAACAGAGCGGTGGAGACCGCTGGCGCCGCCAACTTCACCAGCTCCTACGGCGACAGTTCGTACCTCATCATGCAGAGCGACCGCCGCATCGACGGCATCGTGTTGGACGCACTGATTGCCAATGCGCCCGACAGTGACTTGATTCCCAAGGTGGTGGCCGGGCTGCTGGCCAACAAGGTGAAGGGCCGCTGGGACAACGTGCAGGAGAACTCGTTCATCCTGCTGGCCCTCAAGTCGTACTTCGACACCTACGAGGCGCAGAGCCCGGACTTCGTCGCAAGGGTGTGGCTGGGCGACCAGTTTGCCGGCGAGCACACGTTCCAAGGTCGAGAGACGGACCGGGTTAGCATCACCATCCCGACTAGCGAGCTGATCGATGCTGGCAACACCGATCTGGTGCTGGCGAAGGATGGCAGTGGCCGCATGTACTACCGCATCGGCCTTCGCTATGCGCCCGCCGAACTGCAGCTGGACGCACTCGATCGTGGCTTTGTGGTTGATCGCGTGTACGAGCCTGTCGACGACCCTGCTGACGTCTCTCGCGACGCCGACGGCACGTGGCACGTGAAGGCCGGTGCGCGCGTGCGCGTCACGCTGACGATGGTGGCCGAAAGCCAGCGCACACACGTCGCCCTGGTCGACCCGCTGCCGGCCGGTCTGGAGAGCCTGAACCCCGCGCTGGTGGTGACGCAGGCCGCTCCTGCGCCGGCGACGGACGGCAACATTGTCGTTGATGTTGAGGGTGACGCGACGTTCTCCGCCTGGCGTGTTGAGAGCTGGTGGGGTCGCTGGTTCGAGCACGAGCAGCTGCGCGACGACCGCACCGAAGCCTTCACCACGCTGCTGCCAGCCGGCACCTACACGTACTCGTACATCGCTCGCGCTACCACGCCGGGAACATTCGTGGTGCCGCCAACTCGTGCCGAGGAGATGTACGCCCCGGAGACCTTCGGCCGCACCGCCACCGACAAGATGATCATCGAGTAGCCCCGTCGTCGCGCACCATGTCATGCGCTGACTGCGGGCGACGCACCGGCGGCATGACATGGTGCGGCGAATCGGGACTACGGTGGCTTCGTGAATTGGGATGAACTGGTGCAGGGGGTGGAGCTGCCGTTCCACCCGGATCTGAAGGTGCCGGCGCTCACTGAGGTGCGTCTTGCGCTACCCCACACCGAGCCGATCGCCGACGTGGAGGCGGCTGCGCACGCGGACGTGGTCACCCGCCTTGCGGCCTCCGTCACGCCAGGGATGACGGTCGCTGTTGGTGGTGGCAGCCGTGGTCTCACCGACCGCGTGGCGCTGTTGCGAGGCACTATCAGCGGGCTACGTGCTCTGGGCGCCGAGCCATTCGTTGTGCCTGCGATGGGCAGCCACGGTGGTGCAAAAGCCGAGGGTCAACGCAAGATGTTGGAGACCTTGGGCATGACCGAAGAGGCCATCGGCGCCCAGATTCGGGCGACGATGGAGACCGTAGAGGTTGCTCGCACCGATGACGGCATGCCGCTGTACCTCGACCGTCACGCCGCTGGCGCTGACCGCATCTTCCCGGTGAATCGCATCAAGCCGCACACCTGCTTCAAAGGCCCCATCGAGTCGGGCTGTACGAAGATGGCGGTTGTCGGTTTCGGCAAGCAGCCCGGTGCCGCGCAGATCCACGCGTGCGGCCCAGAGGAAATGCGCAATCGCATTCTCAATGGCATCGCAGCACTGCGCGCCAGTGGCCGGCTGCTCGGCGGCGTCGGCACCATCGAATCCCCCAGCGGCGATGTGGTGCGCCTCCGAGCGCTCACGGCCGACGAGATTGGCGGGCCAGCCGAGATTGAGCTGACCGACTTCGCCCGCACGTTGGTGCCCGCGCTGCCGTTCCCGCAGGTCGATGTGTTGATCATCGACAAGGGCGGCAAGGACATCAGTGGCACCACCATGGACCCGAACGTGACCGGTCGTTTCTGGGTGCACGGCCTGGCCGATCTGGCAGAGCCCGATGTCAGCACCATCGTGCTGCTCGACCTCACGGCAGTCTCCGGCGGCAATGCACTGGGCATTGGGTTCGCCGACTTCATTCCGCTGCCGCTGGCGCAGCAGATCGACTGGCAAAAGACCTACGTCAACTGCTTCACCGCGGGCATTGCTGGTGTGCGGCGCAGTCGAATGCCGATGGTATTGCCGACCGAGGACGACTGCGTGAAGGCGGCGCTCAGCATGTGTGGTCGCGCGTTCGACCAACCCAAGCGGGTGGTGCGGATTGAGAGCACGCTGCACATGACTCGCTGCTGGGTGAGCGATGCGCTGCTGCACGAACTGCCTGCAGGCGCCGAGATCGTTGTCTGACACGCGGTGAGCAGCCTGCTGGTAGCTGCCCTGCGCGATGTCGTTGGCGCGGACCATGTGTTGGTCGACGCCGACCTGCGGGCGACCTACGAGACGGATTGGCTGCGTCAGTGGCAGGGCACCACTCCGGCCGTGGTGCGGCCAGGGTCGGCGGAGGAAGTGGCGGCCGTGTTGGGCGTGTGTGCGGCCGCGGGTGTGGCGGTGGTACCCCAAGGTGGCAACACGGGATTGGTGGGCGGCAGCGTGCCCCGCAACGGAGCTGTGCTGCTCTCGCTGCAGCGCTTCACCACACTTGGGCCAGTCGATGCGCTGTCGCTGCAGGTAACCGCCGGCGCCGGTGTGACCATCGAACGGCTACAGCTCCATGCGCGCGCGGCGGGCTTGGACTTCGCGGTCGACTGGGGTGCTCGCGCGACGGCCACCGTTGGCGGAGCGGTCAGCACCAACGCAGGCGGTTCGCGCGTCGTGCGCTTCGGCACCATGCGCGCGCAGGTGATGGGCGTGCAGGCCGTACTCGCCGATGGCTCGATCGTTACCCAGCTGGAAGGTTTGCCGAAGGAAACGGCTGGCCCACACTTGCCCAGCCTGCTCGTCGGCAGCGAAGGCACCTTGGCCGTAGTGACCGCGGCGCGAGTGAAGTTGGTGCCGTGGTATCGCTCGACGGCCGCGGCGCTGATCGCGTGCGATTCGCTGGTCGATGCCGTATCGCTGCTGCCGCGACTCCGTGAATTGACCAGCCTGGATGCGGTCGAGTTGATCCTGCCCGAAGCGCTGACGATTGTATGCAGCCACCTCTCGGTGAAGCCGCCGCTCGATCCTGCGTCAGCCGGAGCGTTCGTGATGGTCGACTGTGCGGCGCACCATGACCCAACCGACGAGTTGGCCTCGCTGCTGGACGGCGAACACGGCGTGTTGGCCGTCGGTGCGCAGCGCGACCTGCTCTACCGAATTCGCGACCACATCACGATTGCCATTGGGGCGCGCGGTGTGCCGTTGAAACTTGACGTGGCCGTGCCCGTCCAACACCTCGATCGACTCGTGCGGCGGGTGCAGGCAGCGGTTCCGCGCGGCGCCGAGCTAGTGATCTTTGGGCATCTCGCAGAGGGCAACCTGCATGTCAACGTGCTGGGCGCTGGCGAGGCGGCCGGCCTGGTGCGCGAGCACGTGCTGATGGCGGCGATCGACCTCGGTGGCACGATCAGCGCCGAGCACGGCATCGGCGTGGCGAAGGCCGAATGGCTGGAGCGCCTGAAGGGCCCGGCCGCCTACGCCGCGCTACGCGCAATCAAGCAAGCCCTCGACCCCAGCAACCTGCTCAACCCCGGCGTCCTCTTCCCGAAGTAAACGGTACGTACGAGGATGTCGGGCGCTGACCTGCGCTTGTGAGCCTGGAACTTGTACGCAAGACCGGGTTGGAGGGGCTCAGGCGGGGCGGCGGGCTTCGGCGGCGTCGAGCTGTGCGCGAGTGAGCAGCGCATGCAGCGTGAGGCCCTCGGCGGTGAGCGCGGCGGCCTTGTCCGGGCTGCGGTCAATGACACACACGACATGGTCAACAATGGCGCCCAGGGCGCGCAGGTCGTTGGTGCTGATGACCACCTGGCCGCCGGTGGTGATGACGTCTTCGATCACAGTGATGCGCTTGCCGGCGATCTCGGCACCCTCGGCGAGGCGAGCGGTGCCGTACTGCTTGGCTTCCTTGCGCACAAATGCCGCCGGCAACCCGGTGTGCAGCGACAGCGCGGTAGCGATGGGAATGCCACCCATTTCCAACCCGGCGAGCACTTCCGTGCCCTCGGGAATGAGCGGTGCCAACGCCGCCGCAATATCCGCCAGCAGCTTCGGTTGCGCCTCGAAACGGTACTTGTCGAAGTACTCCGTAGCGATCTGACCAGACCGCAATGTGAATGTGCCGGTGAGGCGCGCAATGGTGTTGATCTGGTCGGCCAAGCCGTCGAGCGAAGACATGTCGCTCAGTCTTGCCGCTGACGTCGCCGTTGTTGTCACCGCTGACGCGCGTCGCGCATCAATACCTCTTGCGCCACCGTCGCCACGTGTGTGCCGTCGGTGCTGAACACATGCCCGATTCCCAGGCCACGTGCGCCGGTGAACGCATGGCAGCTGAAGTCATAAAGATGCCACTGATCGGCGCGCACTGGACGATGGAACCAAATCGTGTGGTCGAGGCTGGCGTTGTACGTGTTTCCCTGCCCATCCGCGTCGTGAAAGTCGGGATGTGCGGCGCGCACGGTGTCGGATGGCATGTCGTCGCTCATATACGCCAACCAGCATCGGTGCACCAACTGGTTATCAGTGACAGGGCTGTCAAGCGCGGCGGTGACGCGCATCCAGGCCGAGCTGCGGCCCGTGCCCGTGCGCACCTCGTCGGGCAGTTGGTCGCGCGGCACGCTGCGGCGATCGAACGCCGCCGACCAGGCATCGCTGACCAGTTCGTCGGGGCCGGGAATGGTGTTGTCCATCGGCACGGTCTGCACGTCGGCCGTGTCCTCCGGCAGGTGAAACGACGCCTCCAGGTTGAGAATTGCGCCGATGGCTTGGCGGGCAACGACACGACGAGTTGAGAAGCTGCGGCCGTTACGAATACGGTCGACCTCGAATCGAATGGGCTCGGTGTGGTCGCCGCGACGAATGAAGTACGCGCGCAAAGAATGCACCTGTTGTTCCGCGTCAACAGTTGCCGCTGCAGCGCGTAATGCCTGAGCCACGATCTGTCCACCAAACAAGCCGCCCCACGGATATTGCGGGCCAATTCCGACAAAGGTATCGGGCCCATGAGGTTCGAGTTCAAAGAGCCTGCTGAGTTCCATCGACCAGTCTTTCCAGAAAGGTTGAGACTAGTTGGCGTTGTTACTAGGCTGAAAACCATGGCAAAACGTGGTCCGAAAAGTCCAATGTCTGATGCACACAAGGCGGCCTTGGCGACAGGCCGTACCGAAGGAAGAGTCGTGCGCGACTACCTCGAAGCGTTGCGCGCCAACAAGCCGGTGCGCGGCCGCAAGCGCACGCCTGATTCGATTGCCAAGCGGCTGGCCGCCATTGACAGCGAAATCGGTAGTGCCGATGCGGTGAAAGAACTACGTCTCGTGCAGGAGCGCATTGACCTGCAGGCCGAGCTGGCAACTATGGGCACCTCGGTTGATATGGGCGCCCTGGAAGCCGAGTTCGTCAAGGTCGCGAAGGCCTACGGCGAGCGCACGGGTGTCTCACTCGCTGCGTGGCGTGCCGTCGGCATCAACCCGGCGGTACTCAAGTCCGCTGGCATTTCCCGCAGCGCCTGACACCCGCTGGGCCTCACGGCTTACCGATCGACGGCGAGCTCGTCCAGCGCATCGACACCGCGGCCCGCGTGCTGCACCGAACGATGTAGGTCGAACGCGTCGTCCAGCACACTCGGCGAGACGGTGACCCGCGGGTCGGCGTCGAGCAGTTCGCGGAACGAGCGGCTCTCGTCCCATGCTCGTCCGGCGTTCTCTTGCACGATGCGGTACGCCTCGTCGCGGGTCAGGCCGGCCTGCACCAGCCCGAGCAGTACCGGCTGGCTGAACACCAAACCGAAGCTGGCATCCAGGTTGGTCTGCATGAGAGCGGGGAATACCTGCAAGCCCTGCAGCAGTCGGTTCATGCGGCGCATCACGTAATACGCCAGCATGGCGCTGTCGGGCAGCACGATGCGCTCGACGGAGCTGTGGGAGATGTCGCGTTCGTGCCATAGGGCCACGTCTTGCAAGCCGGCCTGCAGGTTGCCGCGCAGCACGCGCGATAGCCCGGTGATGGTTTCGGCGGCAATCGGGTTGCGCTTGTGCGGCATCGCACTGGAGCCCTTCTGGCCCGGCTTGAAACCTTCCTGCACCTCGCGCACTTCGGTGCGCTGCAAGTGGCGCAGCTCGACGGCAATCAGCTCCATCGTTGCGCCGACAGTGGCGCAGGCGTACAGAAACTCGGCATGGCGGTCGCGGGCGATCACCTGTGTTGCGGGGACGGCCGTCAGCCCGAGTGCATCGGCGACATGCCGTTCGATCGACGGGTCGATGTTGCTGTACGTGCCGACAGCGCCGCTGAGCTTGCACACGGCCACGGAGTCGCGGGCGGCGCGCAGTCGCACGCGATCGCGGTCAACCTGTAGCGCCCACAGCGCGATTTTCGCCCCAAAGGTGGTGGGCTCGGCGTGGATGCCGTGGGTGCGGCCGATCATTACGGTCTCACGGTGTTCGCGCGCCATCTGCACCAGCGTGCGCAGCAGCTCGTTGGCGGCGGCCAGCAACTGGTCGCACGCGTCGCGCATCATCCAACACCACGCGGTATCAACGACGTCGCTGCTAGTGAGGCCGTAGTGAATCCAGGCGCCCGCAGGTGTGCCGATGGCTGCCTGCACGACATCGACAAATGCAGCGACGTCGTGGTCGGTGATGGCTTCGCGATTGCTGACCGCTTGCACGAACGCATCGTCGACCGTAGGAGCGTTTGCACGACACTCGGCAGCGTCGGCTGCGGGTACCACGCCCAGCGCGACGTGTGCCTCGGTCGCCAGGAGTTCGATTTCGAGGTAGCGGTCGAAGCGGGCAACGTCGCTGAAGACGTTGGCCATCTCCGGCATCGTGTAGCGGGGGATCATTGCCAGACCACGTAGCTGTGGCGCTCGGCGCCGGTTCCGACGATGCGAATCGGCACGCCCACTTCCTTCTCCACCAGGTCTACGAGGGCCTTCGCCTTCTCGGGCAAACCCTCCAACGTGGTGACAGCACTGATGTCGGTGAGCCAGCCGGGCAGCACGGCGTAGACGGGCTGGCCATCAGCGTCGTACTCGGTGCACACCTTCACCTCGTCGAACGTGTCCAGCACGTCCAGCTTGGTCAGTGCCAGCTCGGTGAAACTGTTGATGCGAACGGCCTTACGCAGCATCACCAGGTCCAGCCATCCGCAGCGACGGCGACGGCCGGTGACGGTGCCGAACTCACGGCCAATCTCCACCAGCTTGTCGCCCAGTTCGTCGAGCAGTTCCGTCGGAAACGGGCCGCTGCCCACTCGCGTGCAGTACGCCTTGGTGATGCCGACGATGCGGTCGAGATAGCGGGGCCCGATGCCAGTGCCGACACATGCGCCACCCGCTGTGGGGTTCGACGAGGTGACGAACGGATAGGTGCCGTGATCGAGGTCGAGGAAGGTGGCCTGTGCGCCTTCCAGCAGCAGTGCATCGTCGCGGTCCAGCGACTCGTGCAGCATCTCCACCGTGTCGCACACGAACGGCGCCAGGCGTGCGCCCAGTTCGCTGAACTGCGCCACGATCGCATCGACGTCCAGTTCGTCGCCGCCCAGTGCAGTGATCTCGCTGTTGTGCGCGACGGTTTGCACCTTCACCGAATTCGCGAACGCGGCCGGGTCCAGTACCTCGCCGGCGCGGATGCCGATGCGTCGCGCCTTGTCGGCGTAGGCCGGGCCGATGCCCTTGAGTGTGGTTCCAATACGGTCGTCCCCGCGACCCTGTTCGTACAGCGCGTCGAGCGACTGATGCCACGGGAAGATGAGGTGGCACTGGCTACTGACCTTCAACTTCGAGCAGTCGATGTCGCGACTCTGCAGCGTGTCGATCTCCTTGAACAACGTCGGCAGATCGACCACAACGCCATTACCGATGACCGGAATGATGTGCGGGTAGAGCACCCCACTGGGGATGAGTTGCAGCGCGTAACGCTCGGTGCCAACGACCACCGTGTGCCCGGCGTTGTGGCCACCCTGATAGCGAACGACGTGGGTGTGCTCGGCGGCCAACAGGTCGATGACCTTGGCCTTGCCTTCGTCGCCCCATTGGGCACCAACGACAACTGTGACGGGCATGGCAAACGCTCCTGCGAGTGAAGGGAACGTGTCGAGAGCCTACCGCTCGCGCTCGCTCGCCCCCGTTTCTTGCGTTCCCGTCGCGGCCTGATCCTCCGTGTGATGTGGGTTGTGATGCGGCCAGGGGCGCGACACGTACGCTCCGGCGATGCGGTTTGACGAGTACGTGGGGTACGACGGGTTGGGTTTGGCGGCGCTGGTTCGGGCCGGCGAGGTGACCGCCGACGAACTGTTGGACGCCGCGCTGGACCGGACCGACGCGACCGACGCGACGATTGCCGCGGTCGTGCTGGTGCAGAAGGATGTTGCCCGCGCCGCGATCGCCGCGGGTCTACCGGACGGACCGTTCACCGGGGTTCCGTTCCTGCTGAAGGATCTCGGTGGCGAGGCCATCGACTTCCCAACGTCGATGGGCTCGCAGCTCTACGTGGGCTACCGCTACGAATACGACAGCGAGCTGTTCGTGCGACTGCGGGCGACTGGTCTCGGCACCTTTGCTCGCGCCACCAGCCCCGAGTTCGGCATCGGCGTCACCACCGAGGCGAAGGTCTACGGCCGACCAACACGCAATCCGTGGAATCCGGACCATGTTGCTGGTGGTTCCAGTGGCGGCTCCGCGGCTGCGATCGCAGCTGGAGTCGTGCCGATGGCACACGGCAGTGACGGTGGCGGGTCGGTGCGTATCCCCGCGTCGTCCTGTGGTCTGTTCGGCGTGAAGCCGACGCGTGCGATGCTGCCCGACGGTCCGGCCGCAGGAGAGGGTTGGGCAGGCATGGCGATCGAGGGCTTCCTCACCCGCTCCGTGCGCGACACATCGGCACTGCTCGACGCGACGATTGGCCCTGACGTCGGTGCGCCGTACTACGCGCCCGCAACGGCCGGCACATTCATGGAAGCGATCACGCGCCCGCCTCGCCCGCTGCGAATCGCCGTCAGCACTCGCTCGTTCACTGGCGACGAGATCCATCCCGACTGCGCTGCCGCGGTGCAGCACACCGCAGCGCTGTGCGAGTCGTTGGGCCACCACCTCGTGCCAGCCGAGCCGACTATCGACATCCGACGATTCGCACATGCGTGGGCCAACATCGTGGCTTGTGGCACGCAGCTGACAGTGCGGTCGCGCATCGCGTCGCTCGGTCGTCCGCCGGCGGACGATGATCTCGAACGTGTCACCCGCCTGGCCTGCGAGCTGGGGGTAACCCTGTCGGGCGCCGACTACATCGAGGCGATAGATGTCGTCCACGCAGTCGGCCGCGAGATGGCCCGTTGGCTTGGCGAGTACGACGTATTGCTGACGGCGACGTTGGCCGAGCCACCGGCCAAGATCGGCTGCATGGCCAGCGACCGCGCGGATGGCTGGGTCGACTTTCTCGACTACCGGCTCAACCACGTGCTGCCGTACTCACCATTCACCGCGCTCGCCAATGGCACCGGCCAGCCAGCGATGTCGGTGCCGCTGTGGTGGAACGCCGCCAGCCTGCCCATTGGGACGCACTTCATGGCGCGCGCCGGCGACGACCTGCTGCTGCTTCAGCTCGCAGCCCAGCTGGAACAAGCCGACCCCTGGTTCCACAAACGCCCGCCCCCTTAGCCCGTCTGGTCGTACCGATCCCACAGCCATTGTGGGATCGGTACGACCAGACGGCGGGAAGTGGTTCAGGTGGGGCACATCTGGGGCCGGTAGCGTCATCGACCATGCCGGTGATGCGACGGATGACCTGGGCGCTGATGAGCGGGGCCGAACGAACGGCGTTGTGCGAGCGCGGGCTGACCGCCATCTTCGACGCCGACTTGAAAGTGGCCATCGGGCGAATCATCGACGATGTTCGCGCCCACGGTGACGAGGCCGTGTGTCGCGCGCTGCGCGACTTCGACAGGGTGACGGTGGAGCCGCACCAGTTGAGGGCAACACCCGACGAGCTCGCCGAGGCGACTGTCGGGGCCGACGTGGACACCGCGATCGACGACGCCATCGCGCACCTGCGTGCATTCAACGAACAGCTGATGGCGCGCACGCTCGATTGGAGCTTCGAGAGCGAGCCCGGTCTCACCGTCGGCGAGAAGATCACGCCCATCACGAGTGCCGGGCTCTTCGTGCCCAGCGGCAAAGCCAGCTACCCCAGCGTCGCCTATCAGCTCGCAGTGCCAGCAACCGTCGCCGGTGTGGCCACGCTCGCGCTGGTTGTGCCGCCGATGCCCGACGGCAGTGGCCGCATCGACCCCGCCGTGTTGGTGGTGTGTCGCAAGCTGGGGATCACGGAGGTCTTCCGCGTCAACGGCCCCGCCGGCGTGGCCGCCCTTGGCTTCGGCACGGAGACGATCCCCAAGGTGCGCAAGATAGTCGGCCCTGGCAGCCCGCCAGTCGCCTGCGCGCAGGTGGAAATGCAGCGCTACGGCGTGGCGACGATGATGATCCTCGGGCCCACCGAGAGCATGGTGATTGCAGACGACAGCGCCGAACCGCGACTGGCCGCCGCCGACCTGTTGAACGAGGCCGAGCATGGAAATGACAGCGCAGTGGTGCTGATCACGCCCTCCGCCGGCTTGGCCGACGCCATCGAGTTAGAACTTGAACGTCAGCTGGCGACCCTTCCGCCAGCGCGAGCCGAAGCCGCTCGCGCTGCGTTGGGCATCAACGGCGGGTGCGTTTTCGTGGGTGACCTGGGCGAGGCTGCCGAAGTGGCCAACCGGTGGGCGCCCGAGCACCTGCAGGTTGCCGTCGCAGCGGATGCTGAAGCCGAGCTTCTCGACCAGCTGTGTAACGCTGGCGAGATCCTCATTGGCCAGCACACCCTGTTCAGCGCCGGCAACTTCGTCATCGGCTGCCCAGCCAGCCTGCCCACCGGTGGCTTCGCGCACGTCAGTAGTGGCATCACCGCCGACACGTTCCTCAAGCGCACCGCTATCGCTCGTGCGGACGCGGCTGCGCTGCAACGGATGACACCGACGATTCTGGCGATGAGCGCGCACGAAGGGTTTCCCGCGCACGCGAACGCAGCTCAGCAGCGACGCAGTGCGTGAGCAACGTCGAGGTTGAACCTCCGAAAGAGGCAGTGCGCCACGCGACCGCAGCCAGAGGGCCACCTTTCGGTCGACGACCGTTGGTGCTCTCGGTGGCGGTCGTGTTCTCGGTGGCGGTCTACTGAGTTGCAATTTCGTGTTGTGCGTCGTCTGGCTCCCGAGCGGTTCGCTGCGATTGCGGCAGCCATAGCCGTATGCGCGTTCGGAAGTCGCCTGCCCCGCCTCGTCATGGTGGCGCTCATTCCGCTGGTCTTGGGAGTGATGCGGGCCATTGCCTGGCGAAAGTGCCGTGGTGAGCTCGCCTACGTAACGACCAATCACCGACCGATCCTGATGAGCGATGCGATTCACTCGGCGTCCATTCGGCGGCACACGTCTCTGACATTCGAGGCCTCATAGAGTCAACGGTTATGACCGAGACAGCAATCCTGGCGGACCGGCTCCGCAAGACGTTCGATGATGTGGTCGCCGTTGATCAGATCTCGCTCGCCGTACCCCGCGGCACGGTGCTCGGGTTGCTGGGCGCGAATGGCGCGGGCAAGACGACCATCGTCCGCATGCTCACGACGGTATTGAAACCCACCAGCGGCAGGGGTGTGGTGAACGGGTTTGATGTGCTGGAGGAACCCCAGGCGGTTCGGCGCAACATCGGTCTGGCCGGGCAGTACGCCGCTGTCGATGAGAACCTGACCGGCCGCGAGAACCTGGTCCTCGTCGGCCGCCTCACGCACATTGGCAAGGCCGCCGCCCGTCAGCGGGCAGCCGAGTTGCTTGACCAGTTCCACCTCACGGAGGCCGCAGACAGGCCGGTACGCACGTACTCGGGCGGTATGCGTCGCCGGCTCGACCTAGGGGCCGCGTTGGTGACTCATCCGCCGGTGCTGTTTCTCGACGAACCGACCACGGGGTTGGACCCGGCGAGTCGGCTGGACCTCTGGGCGGTTATCGAGACGCTGGTCTCGGATGGCACGACCGTGTTGTTGACCACGCAGTACCTGGAGGAAGCCGACCGGCTGGCCGACAACATCGTCGTGATCGACAAGGGTCTGATCGCTGCGGAGGGAACCGCGATCCAACTGAAAGCTCGCCTTGGTGACACGGTGATTGAGTTCGAGCTTGCCGACGCAGCGATTGCCAACAGCGCAGCCAGCCTGCTGGGCGGCACCACTTCGGCTGGAACGGTGGTCCGCCTCGTGATGTCACAAGGCGCCGTCACACTTCGAGATGCGCTGAACCAGCTGGCGGCGGCCAACATCACGCCAGTGAACGTTGCGCTGCGCGAACCCACGCTTGACGACGTCTTTCTGACGCTCACGGGCAACAGTGGAGTCAACTCATGAGCACTACGCCCACGCCTGTGCAGCCGACAACATCCAACATTGCCGCCAATGCCGGCGACGGTCTGCTCTGGGCCGCGCGCGATACGAGCGCGATGGTGTGGCGCAACCTCACCGTGCTGCGGCGAGTTCCTTCTCTGCTCGTCTTTGCGTTGGTGCAGCCGCTGATTTTCGTGTTCATGTTCCGCTATGTGTTCGGCGGCGCTATCCCCAGCGGCGCAGCTGGCCTGCCCTATGTCGACTACCTGATGCCGGGCATCTTCGTGCAAACGGTCACGTTTGGGGCGATCAACACCGCTGTCGGCTTGGCGGAGGACAAGAACAAGGGTTTGTTGGAACGACTGAAATCGCTGCCGATGAGCCGCTCAGCAGTTCTTGGTGGGCGAGTGCTGGCCGATACCACTCGCAATGTCTTCATCGTCACGATGATGTTGTTCGTTGGCTTCCTTGTCGGTTTCAACACGCACACCAACCCTTTCAAGGTCGCCGCCGGTGTTGCGCTGATGGTGCTATTCGGGTTTGCCATCAGTTGGCTCTTTGCTCTGATCGGTCTGTCGGTCGCCAACGGTGAAGCGGCGCAGGCCGCAGCCTTCCCGATCCTGGCTCCGTTGACCTTTGCCTCCAATGCATTCGTACCGACGGCCACGATGCCGGACTGGTTGCGGTGGTGGGCAGAGCGGCAACCGCTCAGCATCACCGTGCGGGGTGTGCGTGCGCTGATGTTGGGCACCGAACCGATGGACTATGTCTGGGGTTCCATTGCGTGGTCGCTGGCTCTCACTGCCGTTCTTGCTCCGCTGGCAGTTCGTCGACTCCGCAACAGCTAACGCGCCTACGCCAGCGGTGCTCCGATTCGGTGAGTCCAGTGCACTCAGTGGGGCGGCTGCGGCGCTGATGGCGACTCGGGTAGTGACAGCCGCGAGCGTTGAGTGCAGTGTGGTGGCGTCACGGCTACCGCTGGCCGCGCCGACGACGATTCCCGCATCGCTGCGAACGCAACTGGAGGCGTGCGTCGCGCAGCAACGCAGTGGTCAGCAACGTGAAGCAGTGGTCTGCGGCATGGCCGCATGCGTCGCCGCAAGAACTGAGGCGTATCCGATGCCGTTCCCATAGCGAGCACCGTCAGGGTCGAACAGACCGTGGTCGGCAAGTGTGGTCGCATCGACGCCAGCGGGAATTTCACATGAGGTGACCACCGTAGGTAGACAGGCCGCCGCTGCGATGACGGCGGTCAGGACATCAGCCTCTCCCTGGGCGAGACACCATGCCAGCACAGCCGCCGACACCTCGGCGTGTTCGGCCTCGTCGCGGGCAATGACAAGCAGGGTGTCGCGCACCCGAGAGTCTGTGGCGCGCTCAGCTTGACCCGCGGCCAGCCACGCGGCATGCCCCTCGTTGAGCACTCCGTCGCGAAGGGCCTCTACGGCCAATCGGGTCAGCTCTGCCTCGCGCGACCGCGGCAGCCGAATCGGTCGGCGTAGGCGACCTGGGAGCAGGTTTTCGCCGAGGTAGCGCCCGGCGAGATCGAAGCAACGTTGCGTGTGGTCGGCCTCCTGGTTGGCGGCGCGAATGGCGCGCTCGGACAGCGCTGTCGGAGCGCCGACTGCCGTGAGTCGACGGGCCAGATCGTGGAACGCAACCACCGAGGCGTGCTCCATCTCGCCCTGCGCACGCCAGTGATCGCCCAGAACCTTGCGCACAGATGGTGAAAGCCGCAAAGCTTGCCGGTCTGTCAGGTGCGAATGACCGCGGCGGCTACGGGCCACACGAAGCCGACCGTTGCGGCGCCGCAGCGGCCGCCCAGTGACCACGATTGTCTCGGAGGTGGTGGTGGGCTGCGGCACCGACGTCGGTGAGTCGCTCGGCCCGCCCTTGCATCCGGCAGATGCGAATGTCAGCGGCAGCACCAATGCCGCCAGGGTCAACCGAATGCGTCGCGATCCGTGCACCAATCCCATGCACTCATAGACGCACCACTCAGCGGTTTCGTTCCTTATCTTCGAGATTTCTTTGCGGGGTCAGCCAGCGTGCACGCCGCGAAGGCGTTTGTCGGCGGCGAGAGCGCCGAGCGCGAGCACGAAGGACAGCGCGGCGACCAACACGATGTTGACCGCAATTCGCGCGTAGCCGTGCTCGACGACATCAAGGAGCGGGTACGGGTACGGGTACGGGTACGGGTAGAAGTTACGACCGGTGCGATCTTCCACCAGCGCGCCACGAACCAGTGTGTAGGCCAGCCACAGAATCGGGAAGCGCACGGATGCGAACTGGCACTCTTTGCCGCCCATGGGCGAGTAACCGTGTCGTTTTTGGAGTGTTTACTCGCCCTTGGGCGGTGGAGGGTGTCACAAACCGGGGTGGGCAGGGCGGCCACACCAGTGCCACAAACCGGGGTGGGCAGGGCGGCCACACCAGTGCCACAAACCGGGGTGGGCCGGGCGGCCACACCAGTGCCACAAACCGGGGTGGGCCGGGCGGCCACACCCACACCCGCGCCGGCCCCACCCCACCGGTGCCGGCGCGGGCGGGGTGGTTCCTTAAGTGGTGCTGAGGGACAGCTCGGTGTGGTCGTTGGTGGTTTCTACGTCGACGGTGACGGTGCTGCCTTCGACGGCAGTACCACTGAGGATCAGTAGCGAGGCCCGGTCGGCGATCTCGCGTTGGATCACACGCTTCAGCGGGCGCGCACCGAAGGACGGGTCGTAGCCCTCATGGGCAATCCAGGCCAACGCGGCCTCCGTGACGACCAGCGTGATGCGCCGATCGGCCATGCGGCTGCGCAAGCGCTCGACCTGAATGGTGACGATACGCAACAGGTCGTCCGGTGTGAGCGCCCGGAAGCGGATGATGTCGTCGACGCGGTTGATGAACTCGGGCTTGAAGAAGCCCAGCGGGTCGCCCGGCAGGTTCGAGGTCATGATCAATACGACATTGGTGAAGTCGACCGTGCGGCCCTGGCCATCCGTCAGCCGCCCGTCGTCAAGCACCTGCAGCAGCACGTTGAACACATCGGGGTGCGCCTTCTCGATCTCGTCGAGCAAGATCACGCAATACGGGCGACGACGCACCGCCTCGGTGAGCTGGCCGCCCTCGTCGTACCCCACGTAGCCGGGGGGCGCCCCGATGAGGCGAGTGACGGAGAACTTCTCCATGTACTCACCCATGTCGATGCGCACCATCGACTTCTCGTCGTCGAACAGGTACTCGGCGACCGCTCGCGCCAACTCGGTCTTGCCAACGCCGGTAGGCCCGAGGAACATGAACGAGCCAATCGGACGATTGGGGTCGGAGAGCCCGGCGCGTGAGCGACGGATTGCATTCGCGACGGCGGTGACTGCGTCGTCCTGCCCGATGACGCGCTGATGCAACTGATCCTCAAGGTGGATGAGCTTGGTCATCTCGCCCTCCAGAAGCCGGCTGACCTGCACGCCCGTCCACTTGCTGACGACCTCGGCGATGTCTTCCGCATCGACCTCTTCCTTCAGCATGCGGTTGCCCACTTGCAGCTCGTCGAGGTGCTCGGTGGCCTCCGAGATGCGACGTTCGAGCTCGGGGATACGCCCGTAGCGAATCTCGGCCGCGATCGACAGATCGGTCTCGCGCTCGACCTGGGTACGCAACTGCTCGAGCTCTTCCTTCAGCGAACGAATCGCGTCGATGGCCTGCTTTTCGTTCTCCCAGTGGGCCTTCATCCCGTGGACTTGCACGTTGAGAGTGGCCAGCTCGTCGACGATGATCTCCAACCGTTCCTTGGAAGCGTTGTCAGTCTCCTTGGCGAGCGCCAGTTGTTCAATCTCGAGCTGCAGGATGCGGCGCTGCACCACGTCGATCTCGGTGGGCAGCGAGTCGATCTCAATACGCAGCTTCGCCGCTGCTTCGTCCATCAGGTCGATCGCCTTATCGGGCAGGAACCGGTTGGTGAGGTAGCGGTTCGACAAGACGGCGGCAGACACCAGTGCGCTGTCTTGAATGCGCACACCGTGGTGCACTTCGTAGCGCTCCTTGAGGCCGCGCAGAATACCGATGGTGTCCTCTACGCTGGGTTCACCCACGTAGACCTGCTGGAAGCGGCGCTCCAGCGCAGGATCCTTCTCGACGTACTTGCGGTACTCGTCGAGCGTGGTGGCCCCGACCATACGCAGCTCGCCACGAGCAAGCATCGGCTTGATCATGTTGCCCGCATCCATCGCGCCCTCGGCGCCGCCGGCACCGACGATGGTGTGGATCTCGTCGACGAAGGTGATGACCTCGCCGGCTGCGTCGGTGATCTCCTTGAGCACAGCCTTGAGCCGTTCCTCGAACTCGCCGCGGTACTTCGCGCCAGCGAGCATGGAGCCGATATCGAGGCTGATCAGGCGCTTGTTCTTGAGCCCCTCGGGCACGTCGCCGTCGGCGATGCGGCGCGCGAGCCCTTCGACGATGGCGGTTTTGCCAACTCCTGGCTCGCCGATGAGAACCGGGTTGTTCTTCGTGCGCCGTGACAGCACCTGAATGACGCGACGAATTTCGTCGTCGCGACCAATGACCGGGTCGATCTTGCCGTCGCGTGCGCGCTGCGTGAGGTCTTGCCCGTACTTCGCGAGCGCGGCGAAGCTTTCCTCCGGATTTTGCGACGTGACGCGATGGCTACCGCGAACTTCCTTGAGCGCGAGCAGTAGCTCCTCGCTGCCAATGCCCAGCCGTGCATTCATCGCCAGCAGCAAGTGCTCGACCGACAGAAAGTCGTCCTTCAAGTCCTTCTGATACGCAACCGCGTTTTGCACCACATTGTCGAGCTCGCGATTCATACGCGGGTCGTTGGTGCCGAACGCCTTGGGCAGCTTGTTGACCGCTTCGTCGGCCTTGTTGCGCACCATCAGCGGTGCCAGGCCCAGCTTGGCCAGCACGGCAGGGACAATGGTGTCGTCCTGCCGGGCGAGCGCGGCCATGAGGTGGTCCGGAGTCAGCTCGGGGTTGCTGAGCGCCTTTGCCTGGTCAATAGCTGCGGCAAAGGCTTCGTTGGTCTTGACAGTCCACTTTTTTGGATCGAACGCCATGTGATCAGCCTAGCCCCACATAGAAAAGTTGCTACGACTCGTATCAACATTGAGTGATGAACATTTACCCGCTCAGAGAGCTCGGTCCAAGAGCGCCGACCGATAGACAGGCACTCCGATTCGTTCCAGCCGATCCGCGTGCACTGCCAGTCGCGGTCTGAAAGCGTCCCAGCTACGCAGGTGCTGTGCGGTCCAGCCAACTTCGCCGAGGCACGCAAGGCGCGGGAAACAAAGGTGTTGCACGTCCTCAAACGTGGCGACCTTCTCGGTCCACAGTGGCGCCTCTACGCCCTCGATGCGGTCGTCGCCGATGCCCTCAATCAGCGTCGCCGGATCCCACCCGTATGCCATGTCCACGTCAATACAGCCGGCCCATCTCCTGCCAACCCGGCAGCTCGGTGTGTGCTTCATGTCGAGATACGTATGCGCCGACGGCGACATCACGAAGCGCGCACTGCCTGGAGCGCGGCGCATGACATCGCCGTGCAGCCAGTGCTGCACGATTGCTCCCGGGAGCAGCGCGACGTTTGCAATTTCCTCCCAGCCGACCAACTGCTTGCCGTGGGAATGCACCTCGCGCTGCAGCAGCTCGATGAACTCGCGGTACTCCCCGGCATCGGTAGCGTTGGCCTCATCGCCTCCGATGTGCAGGTACTTGCCGGAGGTGTCGGCTGCCAGCTGCGCGATCACGTCAGCGATGAAGTGGCGAGTCGCTGGGGCCGCGAGATGCAGCGAGCTGAAACCGACGCTGGCCACATCGCGAGGCATGTCGGTGTACAGCGGAGGTGACTTGCCGGTGAGGTTCAGCGCCGGCACCGACGCCAGCGCAGCATTCGTGTGACCCGGCATATCAATTTCGGGGACAATCGTGATGAAGTGGCGGGCCGCGTGGGCGACGATCTCCCTGTAGTCGGTGCGGCTGAACCAACCGCCAGATCCGTGGCCGGTTGCCGTGCTGCCACCGATGTTGGTCAGCGTCGGCCAGCCGTCGATTGCGAGACGCCAGCCTTGATCATCAGTGAGATGTAGATGCAGGCAATTGATCTTGAAGCGTGCAATCAGCTCGATGAAACGCAGCACCTGATCGACCCCGAAGAAATGACGGGCAACGTCCAACATGGCACCGCGCCACAGGTAGCGCGGGCGGTCGACAATCCGCACTGCCGGCAACGTCGCATCGCCGGGTAGATGAGCGAACAGTTGAACGAGGGTTCGGCTTCCGTTCCACAGTCCATGCGGATGCCCGGCGCGTAGCGATGCACCGTGGGCGCCGACGAACAGTTCGTAGCCCTCCTCACCCTGCTCGGCTAGATCTCCGTCCAGTCGAAGGGTGATATCGCCGTCGGCAGCGATTGCAGCGCGCGCCAAGTGAAGGCCGGTGGCCTTCTGCACATCGCCGATGAGGTGATTGACGGTGTGATCAAAACCACCGATGCCCGCACCGATGACGATGCGCGACTGCGGGGTGAGAGTGAGCGAACCCTCGCGCTGCTCAACGACCAACGGCAACGGGAGTAACCGTTGCAGGGCGCGATCAGCGGTGGCCACAACGATCGCGTCCGGTACCGAGCTACCCATCCCGCATGAACCTTATGCCCATGCTAGGAACACACAATGACGACAGATCAGCAGACGCCCCTTGGCATCTTTGGTGGCTCCGGTTTCTACGAGTTTTTGGATGGTGCGCAAGAGATCGTGGTGGATACGCCCTACGGTCCGCCCGCTGGCCCGGTGGTAGTTGGCTCGGTCGCTGGCAACCCCGTGGCGTTCATGGCGCGTCACGGCCGCAATCATGAGTTCGCGGCACACCGAGTGCCATATCGGGCCAACATGTGGGCGATGCACTGGGTGGGAGTGCGCTCGATTGTCACGCCATGCTCGGTCGGCTCGTTACAGCCCGATATCCATCCAGGCCAACTGGTGGTTATCGACCAGGTGGTCGACCGGACATGGGGTCGGCCTGACACATTTCATGATGTCGGCGGGCCAACTGGCCGGCCTGGCACAGCCGGCCCAGTGCACCACCAAACGTTCGCCGACCCGTACGACTCGGTGCTGCGCGCACAGCTCGTCGCCGCGGGTGGCCGCACCGGCGCGGACATGGTGGACGGCGGCACCATGGTCGTCATCAATGGCCCCCGTTTCTCCACTCGTGCGGAGAGCATGTGGTTTCGTTCGATGGGCTGGACCGTGGTGAACATGACGGGGTATCCCGAGGCCGTGCTCGCGGCCGAGCTGGGAATTCGTTACGCCTCGGTTGCGCTCGTCACTGACTACGACGCGGGTGTCGATGGCCATGAACCAGTGACGATGGATGCAGTGTTTGCGATGATGCGTTCGAATGTGTCGCGGGTCCGCGAGCTGATCGTCGATGCGGTCGAGCACTCGTACGCAGCGCTCACAGCAACTCGGTGAAGCCCTGCCCGTCGAAGCTTGGTGAATCCAGATGCGAATGGTCTGGCCGAGCTACCGGCAACCCAGCAGCGGCCCATGCGGTGTGGCCACCGATGAGGTCGGCGACGTTGGCGCCGACTTTGGCGACGTGGTCGGCGTTGACGGTGAGCGCATCGATCACCGAGCGATCACCGTCGCCAAGGTGTAGTACCGAGGCGCGCATGAAGTCGGGGAGCTGATCGATCATCGCGTGCACCGCGGCTTGCCGCTGTACGGCAGGTCCCTCCATGTCGTGGATGGTATTCGGCGAGCGCAAGGGCTGTGATGCCAACCGCGAAACTTTCCAGAAACTGGACGGCGCGTTCCTCTGTGCCTGTCATGCTGGCCAAATGACGAACCGAGCAGAGATGCAGGAACGGGCTCAGGGCTACACCATTGGTGGCGTGCGCATTCTCGCCGGGCTGATGTGGTTGGCGAACCTGCACTGGAAAGTGCCCAACGACTTCGGCGAGAACAACGGTGGCGGTCTCTACAAGTACGTCGCTGCGGGTGCACAGAATGCGCCGCTGGCTCCCTATCGCTGGGCGCTGCGCGAACTGGTGCTCCCCAACTTTCAGGCGTTCGGTTGGTTCACGCTGATCAGCGAAACGATCGTCGCCGCACTGCTGCTGATTGGGTATCGGTCACGCTGGGTGGCGCTGGCCGGTGCGGCCTTGGCCGTCCCGATCGGCTTGTCGGTGCTGTACTACCCGAAGGCGGACGAGTGGGCGTGGTCCTACCTCTTGATGATTGGCCTGCATCTGCTGTTGTGGGCAGTGCCGTCTGGCGACCACCTCGGAGTCGATGGTGTGCTGGCCGGCCCGCCAGAACGCTCGAACCGAGCCCTGCGTTCCACGGGCATCGTCGCCGTCGTCGTTGGTGGGTTGGGTCTGATTGTCGCTCGCTCCATCGATTTCAGTGGCAGAGCAGTCGCGCTGCTGGGTAGCGATGCCGGCTTCACCAATGCGGATGGCGGGGTCACCCGGCGATGGGAGCTGAAGTTCCTCTTCTTCAACCCGCTCTGGGCAGTGCTCACGATTGTGTTCGGCGTGCTGCTCATCGTCGGCAGTCGCAAGGTCGTACTGGCCTACGCGGCGTCCATTGGCTGTGCGGTTCTGGCGCTCGTGGTGTTCCTTCAGCAGACGTTCGACTACCTGCGCGACGACGGCGTGGTGCAGAAGATTGCCACTGGTACGAATGTTGCGTTCTGGGGTGGCCTTGCACTTGCGTCGGCGCTGTTCGCTCGCAGAGCGAGCGCCGTCGTCGTACCGTTGGCTGAATGACCATTTGGCGTCGCCGTCTCCTTCCGGTCGTGCTGGCGTGCATCGCTGTGGCGGTGGTGTGGTGGAGCGTTGTCCAGGGTCGCGCCGAGCAACGCACCAACACGCGGCTCAATCTCGGTGCGGCACCACTGGTGGGCCGCGACGAGATGGACGGTTGGGTGTGGCGCTTCGGATGGAGCTTGGTGGGCGCCGGTCTGTTGGCACTGCTGGTTGCCGCCGCCTGCCGCAGCGGCTGGTGGTGGCGTGTTCGACAACGTTGGGTGTTGCTGGCGACGTCGCTCGGAGCGATGTTGTTCGCCACATTGCTGGCGTTGAGCGATGGCGCTGATGGCCTGCGCTACGGCGCGGAACACAAGTCCGAGTACCTGGCCAATCTGGCCAAGGCGCCGCCCGCAGGCGAGTTCGTACGGACATTCGTTGACAAGATCGGCCGCTACTCGGTGCACGTCCGCGGGCACCCTCCCGGCTTCGTGCTCCTGCTCAAGTTTCTGGATGCAGCCGGACTGAGCGGCGTATGGCCGGTGGTGGCGCTCTCGATTCTCGGCACCGGCGCCACCGCTGCAGCGGTGGCGGTCACCGTTCGAGCGGTGGCCGGTGAGCAGTGGATGCGCCGCGCTGCCCCGCTCCTCATTGTGGCACCCCATGGAATCTGGATGCTGACCTCCGGCGACGCTGTGTTCGCAGCGGTTGGCGCGCTGGGTGTCGCTGCGGTCGCTGAGGGCGTCTCGCGCCGCCGAGGACGGGCCGTCTGCTGTGGGGTTGCTGCCGGCGTGCTGTTCGGCGGTCTGCTGTTCCTCACCTACCTCGGCGCCACCTTGCTGCTTGTGCCGGCGGTGCTGCTGATAGCTGGATTGCGGCGACGCGACGTCGGGACCTGGGCGGTGATCGTCGGTGGGGCTGCCGGCGGGCTGACGGTGATTGGGGCCTGGTGGCTTGCCGGATTCTGGTGGCTGGACGGTGTGCGGGCCACCAACGAGCAGTACCACCTCGGGTCGGCGCAGTTCCGTATGTGGGGCTACTTCGCCATCGGCAACATCGGTGCTGCGCTGATTGCGCTTGGCCCGGTGACGGTGGTCGGCATGGGCGTGTTGCGCAGCCGGCGGATGTGGTTACTGGTCGGCAGCGCGTTGGCCGCGCTGCTCGTCTCGCATCTCTCGCGGTACACCAAGGGTGAGGTGGAGCGGATTTGGCTGATCTTCTACCCATGGATTGCGATCGCCGGCGCTGCCCTCATCGCACGATCACGTCGTTGGTCGGGTGCTGCGGCGGTGGGCGTGCAGGCCACGTGCGCCATCGTGTTGCAGGCAGCGCTGCTGTCGAAGTGGTGACGCACCTGGCGCTAGTCCGCGACGCTGCGCAGTGGGCTGGTGGTGAATTCGCGCATTCCGTCCTCGAAGGAGATGGCAGCGCGGAAACCGAGCTGTGTCACGGCACGATCGGCACTCGCAAACACATGGCGGATGTCGCCCAGTCGATAGCCGCCCACCACCTGCGGAGCAGGAGAGCCCGCAGGTCGCAGCGCCTGCGCCATGTCGAGGATGGTGTGCGGCGTGCCGGTGCAGACATTGAAGGCACCGCGCGCGGGCTGCTCGTTGGTCAACGCCAGCACGTTGGCGTGCGCCACGTCGGCCACGTGCACGAAGTCGCGCCGTTGGCCACCGTCCTCAAAGACGCGTGGCGCTTCGCCGCGCTCGTAGGCGCTGCGAAAGAGACTGGCGACGCCGGCATACGGAGTGTCGCGAGGCATCCGCGGCCCGTAGACGTTGTGGTATCGCAGCGATGTCACGACGCACCCTGCGTGTTCGCGCTCGTACGCGTTGCACAGCCCCTCCTGGGCCAGCTTGGTGGTGGCGTAGACGTTGCGTGGGTCCAGCCAGTGGTCCTCCGGTACCGCCTCCGGTGTCAGATCGCCCTCGCACTTGGGGCACGGCGGCTCATAGTTGCCCGCCTCCAAATCTGCAACACGTCGCGGCCCTGGGCGTACCACGCCGTGCGTTGGGCAGCGATAGCGCCCCTCGCCGTACACGACCATGCTGCTCGCCAGCACCAAGCGACCTGTGAACGCCGCATCGTGCAGCGCGCGCAGCAGTACCGCCGTCGCGAAGTCGTTGCGGCCCACGTAGTCGGCAACGTCGGCGAAGTCGACACCCAGGCCCACCTTCGCGGCCTGGTGACAGACAGCGTCAACCCCTTGCAGCAAGCGCGGCCATTCAATGGAGTCGCGCACGTCGCGCCATTCGTATGTCGCGGCCGAGTTCAACCCCGCCGGCGTGCCATGGTGTGCGGCGGGGTCAAGGTCGTCAACGACAAGCGGCTCGTGCCCGGCCGCGACCAACTCATCAACGATATGCGAACCGATAAAGCCGGCGCCGCCGGTGATCAATACTTTCACGTGGTGGTCTCCAATGCCTGATGTCGTTCTACCAGCGCTCAACGAAGCGGCCGCAGTGGCGTGGGTGCTGCGCCGCATGCCTGCCGGCTATCACCCCATCGTCGTCGACAACGGCTCCACGGACAGTACCGCCGAGATAGCCGCCGAGTTGGGTGCGACCGTGGTGCACGAGCCGATACGAGGTTTCGGCTCGGCGTGCTGGGCCGGCTTGCAGGCCGCGACCGACGACATCGTCTGCTTCATGGATTGCGATGCCTCGTTGGACCCAGTCGCGTTGCCGTTCGTCGCGGGGTTCGTTCGGCGCGATGAAGCCGACCTGGTCATCGGTGCCCGCATTGCGGTTCGCGGCGCCTGGCCGATGCATGCCAAGTTCGCCAACCGCGTATTGGCTATGGAGCTGCGCCGCCGAACTGGGCTGCGTCTCAGTGACATCGGGCCGATGCGCGCCGCGCGCCGTGAGGGTTTACTCGCATTGGATCTGCGCGATCGCCGATCCGGCTGGCCGCTGGAGATGGTGTTGCGCGCGCAGGGAGCCGGGTGGCGAGTGCGCAACGTTCCCGTCGAATACTCCGAGCGCGAGGGGCGCTCGAAGGTCACCGGCACGGTGAAGGGCACCATCGGCGCGGTTCGCGATATGGGCGCGCTGCTGCGGGCAATCGGAAACAACTGAGCGATGCACGTCACAGTCATCGCGAAGGCACCTATGCCCGGCCAGGTCAAGACTCGGCTTTGTCCCCCATGCACACCAGAACAGGCCGCCCAGGTGGCCGCCGCCGCACTCGCTGACACGCTGACTGCTGTCGAGGAAGTCGCACGCATTTCGGGCGCACGACGCGTGCTGTTGCTGGAGGGTGACCAGCAGAAGTGGATGCCGGCGGCATTCGATGTGGTCGCACAGCGCGGTGGCGGGCTGGAGGAGCGGCTGCGTAACGGCTTCCTCGACCTGGGGCCGGGCGTCATCATCGGCATGGAGACCCCACATGTCGCTGCCGCACTCGCCGACGCAGTCGCAGCTGCGCATCGGGGTGTTGACACCATCGGGCTGGCCACTGATGGCGGCTACTGGATGATCGGGCTGTGTGCCGCCAGTGTGACCATGGCTCACGAGTTGTTCGACGGGATGCCGATGAGTCGCACTCACACTGGGCTCGCTCAACTGAGACGCATGCATGCGTGTGGACGGCGGGTGCGCCTGCTGCCGACAGCTCGCGATCTTGACACCATCGATGATCTCAAGGCAGTTGCCAAATCTGGCCGCACAGGGCGTTTGGCAATGGTTGCCAACCGTGTGCTCGCTGACATTCTCTGAGTGGAGCCGACCGGCCCCGAGTGACATCATGCTCAACGTATGCCGAGCGTGGCGTCTGCTCCTTCGGGCATTCCGCTGACCGCGGCGAGCAGCGCATTCGCCGGTACCGAGAGCGGCAGAATCGTGCGAGTGAGCAGCAGGTCGGTGTCGAGTCGGCCGTTGCTGACCGTCGGCCCGAAGCTGCCCCAGAAGGCGCCGTCAGCCGTGATGCAGAGCTCGCTGGGAATGTCTCGGGCAATCGCCTGCACGCCGAGACCGAGTTCGTCGGCGCGACCGCGGCGCACAATGGGCCGGACCAGGTGGTCGTCGGCAGGCACGCCCCACGATGCCACCAACGCTTTCAACGGGTCAAGGTGCGCACTGTCGAGCGGACCGCCGGTGGTAGTGGCGATGCGCACTCGAACACCGCGCTCGATCAGGCGTGGTACTGAGGCCACAACCTTTGCGAAGTTCTCCGGCCCGCGAGCCATGTCATTGATGTCGGACAGGTGCGAGTCGAGCGAGATCTGCAGCGCAATGTCGGGGTGGGCCAGTTTCGCCGCGCGCTCCAGCCGGTCGCCAACGAAGAGTGTGCCGTTGTTGAGCAGGACCAGCGGCAGGAACTTCACCATCTCCAATACCGCATCTGGGAGCCACGGCAGCAGAAACGGCTCACCGCCGGTGATGCCCAGAGCAGTGAAGCCAAGCTCCTTGGACTGCTCGGCGACAGCGATCATCTGTGCCGCGGTGAGTTCGCGGCGGTCGCTGCGTGGCGACGACTCGGTGAGGCAGTACGAGCAGGCGAGGTTGCAGTGATAGTTCGAATACAGCCAGACGCGACCGGGCAAGATGCCATCGCGAACAGCATCTGCAATCGCCCCCTGCGCAACATGGGTGGCGGTGTTCGTCATGACATTCCTTCCGCAGCCAGCCGTTCCAGCACGTGTGGTGCGGTGGGAAGCTGGAAGCCAGTAGCAAATCGATTGAGAAACATGGTGGCGCCCACCGTGACGGAAATTTCAACCAGGTCGTGTTCGCCCCAGTGCGCCCGGGCTTCGGTCCATACGTCGTCGGGAATCGGGCCGGTGGCGCCGGCCAGGGCATCGATCCAACCGATCAGCGCCCGCTCCTTGACGGAGGGGAAACCGTCCTCCAGTGGTAGCTCGCCACGCAGCGCTCGCACCTCGTCGGGCGTGAGACCGACATCCAACGAGACAGTGGTGTGCGCGTGGATGCAGTAGGTGCAGCCTTGCAAAGCCGACGTCCGCAGGATCGCGAACTCCTTCGCGCGTACCCCGATGGCGCCAGCGCTGAGGGCTGACCCAACGAAACCCAGCGCCGGCCCCAGCAGTTCGGGCACAGTGGCCAGTGCAGCGACGATTGGGCCGGGGTCGCCGTGAGCGAAGTACTGCTGCGCCGACAGCGGCGCGGTTGCGGCGTCGAGAAGTTCCACACGAGACATACGCATATCATCCCCGAATTTGTTGGCCGGAGTGCCGTCGTGACGGGAGTTTCGTGATTGTTTCTCAGGCATTGGCGTCGTGCTGGGTACCCTCGTCGACGTGAGCAGCGAACGTGACCATTGGGAATCGGTGTGGACGGAGAAGTCGTTCGATGAGGTGAGCTGGCACCAAACCGACGCCAGCGTTTGAAGCGAACTGGTGCGCCGAGTGTCGGTGCCCACGAGCAGAGTTGCGTTCATGGGCGCGGGCGCATCGGCCCTTGTGCTTGATCTAGTCCAGCGCGGCTACCAGTCGCTCGACGCCGTCGACCTGTCGTCAGCGGCTCTCGATCAACTGGCAGGGCTACTCGGCAACGATGCAGAGAGGGTCCGCTATGTCTGCGGCGACGTGCGCGAAGTCCGCTTCGACGGTCCCATCGATGTGTGGCACGACCGGGCGACGTTCCATTTCCTGACGGCGCCCCACGACCAGGCGATGTATGTGCAGCGCGTTCGAGAGGCCGTGCCAGCTGGCGGCCACGTCGTTCTCGCCACGTTCAGCGAGGTTGGCCCGGAGCAGTGCAGCGGTTTGCCCGTTGCGCGTCACTCTGTAGGGGCGCTGTGCGACCTGTTCGGCGAATCGTTCGAGTTGATCGACTCGTTCGAGCGCGAGCACACGACGCCGTGGGGTGCGCCGCAAGCATTCACTCACGCGCTGCTGCGCCGCCGCTGACGGCTGCGCGTCTGCTGCCGAGCCAGCTCCGGCGCGACACGAGTAGTTTTCGACCATGCCGACCTCCGCTACCGATGCCAACCACGTCGTGCGCCGGGCGCTCGTCGTCACGTTGCGCTTCGACGACACACACTCGTGAACATCTGGCGGCCGGTGGCGCTCGTGTGTGCCGTCGCAGTGGTCGGATGCTCGGGCGGCGAGGCTGCGCCCGCAACTGCGGCATGCCGGTCCAGCCCGTTTCGCCACACGCCACCGTTGGTGATCGCACATGCGGGTGGCGAAGGGCTGGCCCCGGCCAACAGCGTGCTGGCCATGCAACGCTCAATGGCGGCCGGTGCCGACCTACTGGACGCCGACCTCTGGATGACCGCCGACGGGGTGGTGGTGGCACATCACGATCGAAGTATTGCAGGCGATACCGATGGCACCGGCAACATTGAAGACCTCACCTGGGCCCAACTGGAGACGGCCGATCTTCGCGCTGGATGGACGGGGGCGACGATCGACGAGCCGGTTCGCATTGCCTCGCTAGAACAGATTCTGACCGCATTTCCTGACGTGACGATCTCGCTGGAAATCAAGCAGAGTGCGCCCTCGATGGCCAAGCCGTTGTGCGATGTACTGCGTCGGTTGGGTGCCGTGGAGCGGGTGTATCTCAGCGCCAACAATGATGACGATGTGTACGCCGCGCAGGCCGAGTGCCCCGGCTCGTTGGTGATCACGACGACGTACCGCGATGTGGCCGTGATGCGCCGCCTACGTGAGACCGATGAAGCGTGGTGCGCTCCGGCGCCGATTGGCCAGCCGCCGTACAACGAGGGGCTGCTCGACCGTGAGAATGTCGCCTGGTCGCACGACCACGGCATGGCCATCTTCACCTGGACGGTTGACGACCCTGAAACGCTGCTCGGCTTGGCGCAAGCGGGCGTTGACGCGGTGTACACCCGCCGGCCCGACATCGCCCGCCAAGTTTTCGACGACTACGCCGCTGAAAATACCTAGCCCAACAGGTCGGCGGCCACGCCCAACCACAGGTCCGTGGTAGGTGTCTTTCTCCTTTCGCCTGCAGGTCATCTGGTCGCGGTCAGCTGGTGAGGGCAGCGGAGAGCACTTCGTGGAATCGTGGCCAACAGGTTTCGATCCAGGCAGGCCTCACGTCGGCCGCGATACCGTCGTAGGTGGCGCTCATTTCACCAGTTCCACACTTCGTCCGAGTGTTGTGGGAATCAGTCGGGGGTTGTGTGGGTTGGATGGCGTCGTGACGAATGACGTGCAATCCCTTCCCGAGGCAGTGGTCTATTGGCGACCGGGGTGTCCGTTCTGTTCGATGTTGCGTGCTGATCTGCAGCGCGAGGGCATTTCGTACCGCGAGGTCAATATCTGGGACGATCCTGCGGCTGCCGAGTTCGTTCGATCCGTGGCGCGCGGCCACGAGACCGTGCCCACCGTGACGGTCGGCTCGGCCTCGCTGGTCAATCCGTCGGCCGGTGAGGTCGCCGAGCTGCTGGCTGCCGCTGGCAACTAAACGACTCTGCGCAACAACCCGAATGAAGCCAACCTGAGCGATCCGTCTCACATGCCTCGCGCGCGTGGAGCGCGCTGAATGCGTCAGAATCGGCGTCAACGGTGCTGATGGATGCTTCACCCGTTCAGGGTGATCGAGTGACTTCCCTCCGTGAGATTGATTCGCGTGTTGAGCAGCAAATGTGCGCCCAATTCAGCAAGCCCGTCCAGGTCGTGAATGTCGTCGATGAGGGGCACCTCCACCAGCGCAACTTCGCCCGCGAGGTCGCGCAGCCTGTCCATCTCGATTGCCTCGTCGTGCGCGAGGGCCGAGAGGTCGCGGTACAGCGCACACTGGTCGGCCAGCGGACCGGGTGGCAGGTCGGTTGGTATGTCCGCTGCGTCGATCGAGGCGGGGGTTGGATGGACGAGGTTGATCACCATCGCCCGCAGTGGAAAGTCACCGTCACGGAGTGCATCTGCGAGGTGCGCGGCTTCGTCGATCGCTTCTGCGCGGGGGCTGGATACCAGTACGAACGCCGTCGACTTCGCCCGCAGCAGAGTGGCAGCCTCGGATGCGCGTTGGCGCAGACCGGCCTCCATCCCGGAGAGCGAACGGAAGAACTCGATGATGTCTTCGACCACCTTTGGCCCAGCCAGCTTGCGGACCACCCACAGGAATGTCGCCGACCCTGCGTTGGTCACGCGGGCAAAGGAGCGGCCGGGGGCGGCGATGATGCGGTAGATCGGATGACTAAAGAACGTGACCAGCCGATCGGGAGCGCCCAGCAGATCGATGGCATGCCGAGACGGCGGCGTGTCGATCACGATCAGGTCAAACTCGTTGCTGCTCCACAGTTGATGAAGGCGCTCGATAGCCATGTATTCCTGGGCACCGCCAAGGGAGCCAGCAATGCTGCGGTAGATCGGGTTCGCAAGAATGGTCTGGGCGCGTTTGGCGTCGCCGGCGCGCTCCAAAATCAAGCGGTCGAAGGTGGACTCGGCATCCAGCATCAGCGCCCACAGCGAGCCCGTCGGATGGTTCGTCGCGCCGATCACTTCGCTGGGATCGTGCGACCGCGCAGACCCGTCGATGCCCAATGCGTCGGCCAGCCGCCGAGCAGGGTCGACGGTGACCACGATGACGCGGCGGCCGCTGTTGGCCGCAGCTAATGCGAGCGCGGCCGCGGTACTGGTCTTGCCGACGCCGCCTGGGCCGCACGTGACGACCAGACCCGCTTCCTGCAACACGGTTGCGATGTCGACGCTGGTCACTTCGCCACCCCCGCGGGCACGGTTGGGTCAGCGGCAAGTGCGTCGGCCAACACGTCGAGGTGTTCGGGCAGCAGGCGCGCAACCGGCAAACGAGGGAGGTGAATACGAGGCAGCGGTAGCCGGTCATCCAGTCGTGCAAACTGTTCGTGCTGCATGTCCAGGCGTGCCTTCCCGAAGCGGGCAACGTCGTCGAGTGCGCGCCGTGCAGCAACCGACAGTGTGGTCTTCTGCTTGCGCGCAGCCGCGGCGGCCGTCATCGACAACCCTGGTCGCTCGGGCCAGCAACCGTTTACAACAAGTGGCGCCAGTGCCAGGCTCAGCTCGTCCTCCAGGTCGTAGGCCAGCTCGATGACCTCGTTCACCGGCGTTTCTTCTGGCAGCGTCACCATCACGCACTGGCAGCGGTGGTGATCGGCCAGGAGTGTGGCGACTTCGTCAGCCTGGTCGCGGACGGGCCCACTGGCGACGGCTGTTTGTAAGGCCGAGGCTGAGCGGAGAAACGGCGTTGCGTGGCCGGCCGGCGGGGCATCGACGATGATCAGGTCAGCTGATTGCAGGCGGTCGAGTTCCTTGATCTTGCCGAGTACCAGTAGGTGCTCCATCCCCGGTGTGGCGCCGGCGATCAGGTCCAGCGACGCTGCCGAGGCGGCGCGGCGCAGGATCCCGCCGAAGCCCTTCAGTTCCAGGTAGTCGCCGAACGCCTGCTTGGGAGTAATGGTGCGCCCGCGAATGCGGCCGGCGCCCGTTCGGTGCGCATTCGCACGCAGGACTTGTTCATCGGGGCCCAGCGGTGTGCCGCCCAAGAGCGGGCCCAGCCCAGACTTGCCATCAACGCTCACCAGCAGCACGTTGGCACCGCCATTTGCAGCCAGCACGGCTAGCGATGCGGCCACCGTGCTGGTGCCCACGCCACCCTTGCCGACCACCATCAGTACCCGGGTGCGGCCAAGCCACGCGGGTGTGGTGCGGCCCGGTCCCATACGGGCAGGGTATCGGAGCGGTTTCGTTCTACCGTGGCGGTCGCTTCGAGCGAACCTGCGGAGCCAGCCACGACAATCGCGAAATGTGCGACATTGTCTGACGGTGTACCGCCGCCACCGACCGACTCCGGTGGACTACCGAGCCGGGTGTCGGCGTCGTCGCGAGAGTGCAAGCGCTGCCCCGCCCGCGCATGCCAGCATCGAACCCAGGCGCATCGCCGCCATCGCGTTGACCCCGGTGGAGGGGATTCCCTGCAATCGGGTGGTGCTGGCGGGAGTTACCGGGAGCCGTGCAATCGGCGACCGCTTGGTGATGGTCTGGTCGGCGTCGCTGGGGTCGTGATGACCACCCAGTACCGTGCCGGTTGCTGCGATCGACAACGTCTCGAAGACCACGTACGTGCCTGGCGTTGCAGATGAGGGCACGGTGAACACGACCACTGTGGTGGCGGTAGCGGCAGCCGGAATGAACGTTGACGACCCTTGGATCCCGGTCGCACTCAAGCTGCCGTCGGGTTGACGGGCCTGCAGTTCGCCGGTGATCGTTACAGCCACGCCCGGCACGAGGTTCGAACAGGTTGTCGTGTCGTTCACGGTGCCACCGTCCACTCCGATGATGTGCGATTGATCGGCGGGATTGATTGCCATCGTCGAACACGACGCAACGACATAACCAGCGGGGTCGGCGCGCGGCGTCGTGACCTGCCCGGTGTCGCGTGATGGTCCGGTCGGATCAACGACTCTGCCGGCGGGAATCGCGGAGTAGTTCAGGTAACTGTCACCGGCCTCGGCCGTGAACTTGTCGGGCGCAGCGTAGAGCCAGAGCTCGCCGAGCTCGAGGAGGCCGTCGCCGTCATCACCCGAGATGTACTCCGGTTGGAAGTCATCGGTTGGGTCTGCCGAGGTGCTGTTGTCGTCGGTGACCACGCCAGTCGCTCCGTTCATCCATGTTGCCCAACCGGTCGACACGGGGTCGAGCCACACCTCATACTGAAACGACACGTTGGTCCCAACCGGGAACACCGGCACGCCGTCCCCAACGTCAGCGACATGATCATCATGAGAGCCGGTCGCGGGCATGCTCGGTGCCGTCACCGGGTCGTACGCGGGCGATGTGCCCTTCTGCGCGTTGTGCCACGTAGTGCCGTCGCCGGAGATTGTCATCCGCAAATGCACATCTGCCGTCACGTCGCTGATGATCTGGGGTGACTCGCTGGGTAGGCCACATGCGTGACTGACTGTGCGCCCCTGCGAGGTGACAACTGTTGCCACCCAGGTATACACCGCGTCGTACAACATGGGTGTCACCGTCACCGTGCCGGAATCAACGGTGCCGTCCGCCTGGAATGCCAGTGACGAATTGCCAATCTCGGTGTCGGGGCCACACACCGTGTCGGCCAACGAAGCAAACGGGCCGTAGAAGGTGACGGTACCCATCGCAGCCTCGGCGGCCGTCGCCCGAAAGGCCGGGGCCAGGCCGGACAACGTCACGCTGTCCATCACATCAACCGACTGACCTCTTGGGACCGTCAATGCCGGGCCGCTATCCGTTGTCAGGGCCAGGGTTGGTGCAACCAAGAGTGTCTCGTTCGGATCATCCGGTGACGTCGGAGCTACTACGCCTGGCCGCCCGGACGTGTCGTCGTCCAGCGAGACAATCCACACGACGTGGTGACCAGCGGTGCCTGATGGCACGGTCGTGGAGAGAGTGTGGGTTTCAGCGGTCGCCAGGGCCGTGAAGGGCTGTGAAACCTGGGTGCCGACGAAGGCAGCGGTGGTGGTGTCGTACAGCTGTCCGTGCAACGTGTAGGAGTTGCCGATCGTCAGCTGTGTGATGGGCACCGAGTCGGCTGCGGTAGTGCCTTCGACAACCAACTGGTCGCCGTCGGCTTCATCGGAAGCCATCGAGGACAGCAGCGGGTCCTGAAGGAGCGACGTACTGTTGCGGATGATTGTTGGTGCGCCAGCACCCACGACCCGCTGCACGCCTGCTGCCGCAAACTCGGTGTGGGTGCCCGGAGCGAACGCTTCGGCAGTGAGCGCACCGAACGACGTTACGCCCGAAATGGTGGCGTATCCGGAAGCGTCGGTGACCGCTGCCTGGGTACTGCCGTCCGGCAACGTAAAGGTGAGGGCGCGACCGGGAACCGGTGCGTTCCATGCTGAAGTGATCTGTACGCGGAACTCACCGGGCGTGCCGGTCGTCGCTGGCGCCGAGAGTGCCCAGGGGCCCTGCAGGAGATTGGCGTCCGCGGCCACCTGCGCGACGAGTGCTTCAACGCTGTCCAGATCGGTTCTGCCACCCGAGCCATCCAGTAAGAGCCCCACTGGGTACGTGGTGTAGTCGAAGGTTGGCAGTGCGACCCACGAGTCGGGCGAGTCCGGGGCGATCGCCGCGAAACCGGCAGCACCGTTGCCCCAAATTGGAACAGGCGTCGTGGATCGCACGGCATTCACGAAGTACCAGATTGCCGACTGGACGGCCGTGGCCGTGGCGTCGTCCGCTGTGTTGGCGTACACGAATGTCAGGTAGTCCAGTTGCTGACTGACGAAGAGGTTGTTGGCTGTCGGCTGATAGTTCGCCGTGGTGCTGTGCCCGGTATCTGCCTGCACGCACCACACGTGAAGTTGCGAGCCGTCGTCGCGAACCATCTCGTAGGCGCCGATGCCGTCGACGCGATATCCGTTGATGTTGACGCCGCCGACTTCGTACTCCGCGGCGTTGTAACCAGCGATCCAGTCAGTCAGATGACCATTCTGGGAAGTGACTGCGATCGAGTCTGCGGCCGCCGGAATGATGCCCGTGCCAACGAAGAGCACCGCCAGTGCGGCTGCTCCGGCCAGAGCTTGGGTGAGTGTCGCTTTGTTCATAGGCGTATGGAGACCTATGGGGGCAAGATGTGACGCCAAGCCGAAAAATGTCTCTGACGTCTCGAGCCACCAGGCCTAAATCTCAACCCCATGCGCGCTCGACATCCCGGCCCTGCGCTGAGCGAACGGGGTCGTACGCAACGCCAAAACGGCATCAGGCGGCCCCGAAGGACCGCCCGACTCCAGCGCGCTCGAAGGGACTCGAACCCCTAACCTTCTGGTCCGTAGCCAGATGCTCTATCCATTGAGCTACGAGCGCTCACGGGTCGCAAGTCTAGAGGCGCGACCGTTGCTTCGGCTACTGGTTTTGCAACCGGGCCGCAGTGCGGCCGGCAGCGAACTACAGCCGCCAGGGGCCCCAGCCGCCGGCCTTCAGGTACATGGCATAGGCGACGTAGGCGTTGGTCATCGGGTCGTACAGCTGGTCGGCGGACGTGACGCCCATCTGGCCTAGCCACGCCTTGTGCACGTTGTAGTAGATCTGGAACAGCCCGAAGCAGCAGTAGTTGCGCACGCCCGGGTTGAGGTTGCTCTCCCGCGTAGCAATGCGGACAGCTTCGTCCTCCAGATCGTCCGGCCACACCTGGCGGATGATCGCCTCCACCTCGGCCCTGCCGTAGCTGATCTTGGGCGCAGCGGCGGCAGGGGTGCTGGTCGACGTGGTCTTCACCGTGGTGGTCGTCGCCTTCACCGTCGTTGCAGGCGCGGTCGTGGAAGGCTTGACCGTGGTGGCGGGCGCCGCAGTGGTTGCGGGTGCAGCGGTAGTTGGGGCCGATGCATTCGAGGGCAGGCACACCGAGCGCCCGGGGTAGATGGCCGTCTTGGTCGTGGCGTTGTTGGCTGCCAACACTTCCTTGAGCGACAGGCTGACTTTCTTCGCGATCAGGATCCAGTAGTCACCAGCGACCACGTCGTAGTTCTTCGCGCACACCAATTGGGTGGCGGCGACTGCCTCGACTGCGGGTGGTGCCGCGACGACGGGCGTGGCGGCGACGACATTGGCAGGGGCGGCTTCGACGACCGGTGCCTCAGTTGCAGGCGCTGCGGTCTCGGCGGCGACGGCGTCGGTGGCCACTGCCTGCTGGGTCGCCGCGACCGCATCGGTGGCGGCGGCATCAACGGCCGCGTCAACGGTCGGCTCGGTTGCCGCGGCTGCATCGGTGGCGGTAGCGGCCCCGCCGACAGCGACCGTGCTGGTCTCAGGCTGCAACGAACTGCGCTCGTCACCGCCGCGCAGTGTCATCGCGAGTGGCACGCACAACGCGACGGCAATGGCCAACGCTCCCATGCGCCGTAGGAGCGGGTCGATGTGGCCGATCGTTTCGCGCAGACCACCCTCGATACGGCGAGCAGACGAGGAGCTCTGGCCGCCCGTGATCTGAACTACTGGAATCTGCTGCGTGTTGTGATCGCCGTGCTGGCGCCGCCCAACCTGGGGGTCGATGGGGCGCTGGCGACGAGTGGGTGCGACCGGCGCAGGACCTGCCGGCTTGCGGCGGGCAGCGAACCTGTCGAGGGCGCGAGTTGGCTCTTCGCTCCAAAATCCGTACTGATCGTTGTCGTCGTCAAACACTTCGTCACCCTTCGAAGGGACCCGCCGAGGCCCAATCGGCCGCCAAGATGACAATCTGTCTACACCCGTCGTAACCAAAACGCAACAGTGTGTCAACTGTGTGACGGAGCGCGTTGATGTTGAGCTGCCCCACAACCAGCCCGGAAACGACGCCGGCCCGAACCTTGATGGTTCGGGCCTGCGGCGGAATGTCGGTGGACATCCTTCTGGCGGAGAGGGTGGGATTTGAACCCACGGACCCCTTTGAGGGGGTCCCCGCATTAGCAGTGCGGTCCCTTCGACCTGACTCGGGCACCTCTCCAGTGCGACAGACTATCGCTCGAACTCGCACGGTCCCACCACGATTCGCCGTCGCCGGCGTACGCGTTTACTACACGTCGCCCTCGGGGCCGAGGTCGCCTGCCCACGGTGGTGCGCATGTATACGGCTTGGTCCACGGCCCGCGAGCGCAGAACACCCACAGGTCGCTGGCGGCGTCGGCGCAGTTGGCCATGCTCTGCTTCACGTTGTCGGTGGTCCACCCGCGCCGGCCCAGCTGTCCATTGGGCTCGAACATGCCGGACAGGGCGTTCAGCTGGAACGAGCAATGGCTGTCGTCGCGAGTCTCCGCGTTTTGGTTGACTGCGGTGAAATCGCAACCACCCTCGCGTGACGCGATGTAGATGAAGAACTGTTGCGTCGCAATGTCGGCACCGTCCTTCGCGAACTCGCGAGCGATGGTGTCGGCGTTCTCACGAGTGCAGAACCGATGGTTGCCAAAGACAGGAATGCCGTTGGCAAGCCGGAAGTTGGGCTCGGCCTGAATGCTGGCCGGCCACCAGGCGCCGCCGTTGAAGGTGTCGCTGCCTTGGTCGGCGGTGAACCCGCTCCAGATGCCCAGCGCTGCCAGGGTTTGCGTGTCGGCGACGCCGTTGGCGACCAGCGGCGGCGTCTGCAGTTGGAAGTTCTTGACAGCGGCAGCGGTGTCCTTGCCATAGGAGCCGTCGATAGCGCCACCGAACAGGAGCTTCGACTGCAGCACGCGTTGCACGCACTCGGCGGACGGGCTGCGGTCGCCTGGGCTGACCGGAGCGTCAGCCAGGCACGTTGACGGTGGGGCTTTGTCGACGCCCGAGTAGATGCCCATCTCGGTCAGCGTCTGCACGCCAGAGTTGCCGTTGATGGTGAGCGGCGGGTGCGCCTGCTGGAAGGCGACGACTGCCTGGAAGGTGGCCTGGTCGTAGGTGCCCGAGACCAGCCCCCTGTACTGCCCAGTCCACAGCAGCGTCCACTGCACGCAGGTGACGCTGCCACCTGCACTGCCGACGACCAGCTCGGCGTCGGCCACGCAATTCCCCATCTCGGGCACCTCGGCGCGAACGGCCGGCGCGACCAGGTCTTGGGTAGCGATCATCACGGCAACGATTGCCAACGCCCGGACGAGAGTGCGCACCACCCCATTCTGGCGGCCTACACCGCCAACCGGACGATCACCAGTTTGTGAAATTTGTTTGCCGATCCGTCGAACTCACCATGCCCATTACTGGTGTGGAACAACTTCCCGACCCGTCCGCGTCATACCTGTCTGACAGTCGCCTCTCGTCTGCGTAGGACGAAGACGATGGGACGGGGCATGAGAACAATTGAGACCTTACGGGTGCGTCCCTTGTCGACGGCAGACCGAGTAACGGTGGCGTGGGTTGAGGCTCACCCAGTGGTACGTCGGGCAGTCATTGCGGCCACTGTGACGGCGGGCGCCTTGGGTACTGCCCTGCCTGTGCCGTACACGGTGCGATGGAGCGTGGCAGTGGTCGGTGCGGTGTTGGCGCTGGCAGCTCTGGTTGACGTGCGCGAGCACAAGCTGCCAAATCGGCTCGTGGGAGCGGCCTTGGCTGTGGTGTTGGCCGGTGTGCTGTCGACGACTACCGCCGCTCCTTTGATCTCCGCTCTGTCGGGCATGGTGCTCGCGGGTGGCCTCATGCTGCTGGTGCGTATGATCCGCGGTGTCGGCATGGGCGACGTGAAAATGGCCGCAGTAATAGGTGCCAGCACCGGAGCTACGGCGGTGGTGGCGGCCCCCCTCGCCATCGCCATCGCTGCGCTCGTTGCCGTGGTGTATGGCTTGCTGGCCCGCCGTCAGCGGCTACCGCTCGGCCCCGCTTTGTGGGCGGGCTGGGCCATCTCGCTGGCCGCAGTTGCCGCCGGATGGTTGTCATGATGAGCAAGTCGGGAAGGGCACGCAGTCGAGTTCGCACCCAGTGGTTAGCGTTGGGTGCCGCACTGGTGGTACTGGCTGGGGTGCTGGTCGCGTGGGCGCTTTCGAACGCCTCCGATCGCGTGCGGGTGCTGCAGGTTGCTCAAGCGGTGCGGGTCGGTGAGCCGATTGAGGCTGCGGACCTGACGGTCGCCAGCGTGGCGTACGACGACGCCGTGCAAGGTCTGGTGCCCGCCGCCTCGCTCGACACGCTGGTGGGTCGCGTCGCCGCAATCGATCTCAATACCGGAGTGCTCATGCAAACGGGCATGTGGCGCGACGCCACTCACATCGCGGTCGGAGAGGAGAGCGTGGGTGCACTTCTCAAGGTTGGCCGCTTCCCAGCTGGCCTCGCGCGTGGCGACATAGCGCTCGCCGCGCCGGTCGCGTCGCTCGACGTCACGGTGGCAGCGACTGCGATCGCTGTGAGGGTGCTCGACGTTGAGGCAAGCGATGATGGTGAACTCACCATCACCCTTGCCGTACCCGCGGCGCAATCGATTGCAGTCGCTCAACTGGCGGCAAACGATCAGCTCCTGCTCATCGGTCAGGTGGTGGCCGTCGACCAGGCGCCTGTCATCTTGGCGGTCGCGCCATGATCGTCGCAGTTGGTTGCTGGCGTGGCGTCGGTGCCACTACGACATCACTGCTGGCGGCAACCTGTATGGCCGCGATCGATGAGAACGGCGCATGGTTGGTGGAGGCTGACCCTGCTGGCGGAGTGTTGGCGGGGCGCATCGCAACGCCCCCACACTTCATCGGAGGACTCGAGCGAGTCGCCTTTCCTACCGAGCGCCTCTCGGTCACCGAGTCGTTCATGGCAGCAGCACACGTGGCAGGTGACCTGCGTATCGTCTTCGGGCCGGCCGACCCGTTTCGGGCGTTCGCCTGCCACCAACCGCGGATGCCGTGGGCTCCGGCGCTACGCGACCTACCCGGCTCAGTGATCGTGGACATAGGAACGGTGCGCGCCGGTAGTCCCATCTGGCCGGTGTTGGCCCAGGTGGATGCCGTGTTGCTGGTCGCGTCTCCGGAGGCCAGCGCCGCCGTCGCAGCCGTCGAGTGGGTGAAGTCCGCGGGTCGAATCTCGCCCGCCGACCCTGGCCTGCTGGACACGCCGGCGCACATCGTGTTCGTTGAATCGCCTGCGGGTATCGCTTTCCCGAAGGCCACAGTGCAAGCCGAACTGGCCGACCAGTGTGGCGGGTGGCTGCCGTGGGAACCGACAACAGTCGACCTCGTTCACCGCGGTGCCGGTGGGAGTGATCGTCGATTGCGTCGCAGTGCACTGATGGGTGCTGTTCATCAGATGATCGCGCGACTGACTGTGCCGCAGGCGGTGGCACCGCGATGACCGACGATGAATTGGATCTTCTCGTCATTGACCTTCGCCGGCAATGGGGTGACCGACTGCCGGTGCCCGGCCGCGACGAAACTGCAGGCGAGCGGGATCTGCGAGAAGAGATGACTCGAGACGTTCTCGAGCGAGTGGTGCTGCCGGAGCTGGAGCATCAGCGCGTGGTGGCGCGTCAAGCACCGCTGTCTGGTGTTGAGCACTCAGCAGTGGTCGATCTAGTGATCTCGGAGATCTTTGGCCTGCCCCGTCTCTTGACGGTGCTGCGCGACCCGAACGTCACCGACGTGTTGGTGTTCGGTGCCGACCATGTGCGCGTCGAGCGCAGTGACGGCACCCGCCAACTGCTGCCGCCACTCGTTCGACGTGACCGCGACCTCGAGCGAATCATCTACGACACGGCGACGTCTCGTCGCCGACCGTTCAACCGCGAGAACCCATTCGTCGACCTCGAATTGGAGCCGGGTGTGCGCTTCCACGGCGAAGGTTTCGACGTGGTGCAGCGGCCGCTGGTGACGATTCGACGCGCAGCCGTCTTTGGAATGTCGCTGTCGGATCTTGCCGACCGCGGCATGCTCGATCGTGGTGCAGTCGCGTTGCTGCAGGCGGCTATCGCCGCCGACATGAACGTCGTGGTCTGCGGCCGAATGGGCTCGGGGAAGACGACAGTATTGCGGTCGCTGGTGGCCGAAGTCGACGAGCACGACGTCATCGTCACCGTCGAGACCGACTTCGAGCTGAACATCGCCAAGATGGGCCACCACCGCTATGTACACGCCTACCAGTCGCGTGTACCCAGTACCAGTGACGGTGTTGGCATCTCATGCCACGACATGATGATCCCGGCTGTGCGAACTCGCGCCGACTGGATAGTCGTTGGTGAAGTTCGCGGCGCCGAGGGCGGCGCGCTGGTGCAGGCGATGTCCATCGGCCAGGGCGCAATGGCGACGGTGCACGGCGGTACGGCCAAGGATGGCGTCGAACGGCTGGCGGAGTTGATCGCGTACCACAACGAAATTGACCTCAAAATGTCGCGCTGGCAGGTGTACCGCAGCGTCGATCTGGTGGTGCACGTCACCGGCGACAACCAGGGTGGCCGGTACGTCACCGAGATCGTGTCGCCATCGGTGGAGGAGGACGGCGCCCGCTTCATCATGCATCGGTTGTTCAGCCCGCGACCTGACGCACCTGACCGTCGGGCGCGACCGGCTTCCGAGCCGCAACGTCTCATGCTCGAGCGGCTATGCGCGGCAACTCCGTACTTCTCTACCGAGTGGTGGCACGGAGCCGGCGAAACACACGCGCCGTTGCGTGCTGGTCTGGGCTCGAATGCTGCATGTTCCCCACGTCGGCAGGCGGTGTAGCGATGCTGGCCGTACTTCCGCCAGGCGTCGTTGCGTTCGCTGTCTGTGCACTGCTGGTTGCTGCCCTGTTCGCCGCAATCCGCGCCAATGCTCCACACCGTGAGCACAGCGCATCCGCATCGACGCCGTCGATGTTGGCGGGTGTCACTGGCAATCGAATCGCAGTGGGTCTTGCGGCCGCATTCCTAGTCCTGCTCGCCACCCGCTGGCTGACGTTGGCATTGCTGGTTGGGCTTCTTGTGGTCGTCTGGAATCGGCTGCTGCACGACACGCGGGCCGAGGACGAGCGCCGCCACATCGAGGGCATCGCCAAGTGGCTGGAGGATCTTCGCGACACATTGCGCGGTTCAGCAATTGGGGCGGAGGAGGCGTTGGAGCAAGTTGCAGTTCGTCCACCGGATGCAATCGCTGAACCACTCCGTACGTTTGCCCAACGCCGCCGCCAGGGTTTCCGGACCGAGGACGCGTTGGCCGACCTCGCTGAGGAGTTGGCGCACCCGACCGCCGACGCAGCGGTCGCTGCGATTCGCCTCGTCATCGGCGGCTCCACGAGCGCGGGCCGTCTCTACGGCACAGTGAGCGCGTTGGCTGCGGCGGCGCGCGACGAGGTGACGGCGCGCGAGCGCATCGACCGGACACGAGCCGTGTACCAATCCAGCATGAAACGGCTGGTCATTCTCGGCGGCCTGCTGGTGGCCTATCTCAGGTTTGTCGGGGGTGATCTGCTGACCCCGTACGACTCAGCGGTGGGGCAGATCGTGCTGCTGTTGCCGCTCGGAATGTGGGTTGGCTGCGTGGTCTGGCTTCGTTCGTTGTGCCGCTACGACCTCCCACGTCGCTATCGCATTGTCGGTTCGGCCGGGGTGTTGCGATGAACTATCTGCAGGTTGGAGCGCTGGTGGGCTTGCTGATTGCTGGCGGCCTGTCGTGCCTGGTTCGCTCGCTGCAGCGTGCCCCTCGTTCGCTTGCCGCGGCGCGGCACCGGATGTATGGCAGTGGACTCGCCCTCCACGTCAGTGGACAGCAACGTGCGCGCTGGACGGATTCGCTGTCGGCTGGCGCCCCGGGTCGATGGGTGCTGCGACACTTCGGTATCGGTCTGGAAGTTCTTGGTCTGACTCCAGCCGACGTGGTGACCAGGGTCCTTACCTCGGGCGGCGTCATGCTGTTCGCTGCCGTCAGCGCGATTTCGGGATTGACTGCGCTGGGTCTGCTGGGGTTGTCACCGATTTGGCCTCTGTTCGCGACAGCGCTATCGGTGCTCGCTGGTTGGATGTCGATCAGCGATATCACCAGCAAGATCAACCGACGGAGTCGCGAACTACGCCAGGCCGCGAACGACTTCGTGCAGCTCGTCGCGGTTGGTCTCACTACGGATCAGAGTGTTGAGGAGGCAATTCGCTTCGCACTCGCAGTCGGATCCAGCGATGCGTTCGACGCGCTACGCGACGAGCTCAACACTGCACCCCAGCGCGGTGTGCCGGTGTGGGAAGCGCTCGACGACTTCGGCCGCAAGTTCGGCGTGCGCGAGCTCAGCGAGTTCGCCACCTCGATCGAGCGTCAGGGCCTTCAAGGGGTGTCAATCAGCGACACGGTCGCGTCGCTCGCGACCTCGATGCGCTCTAAGGCGCTCGACGAGTTGGAGCGCGAAGCCGACAAGGCCAATGCGAACCTCTCGGGTCCAACAATCGGCTTCGTGGTCACCACGATCGTGTTCTTGGCGTACCCACTCGCGCAACGCATCAGCGCAGCGTTCGGTGGCTAGTCACGGCGGGGCACCCCTGCAGCGGTGCACAAGCAATCAAACGCAACAACTACAACATGAAGGGATTCGACGATGAACGAACAACTGCTTCCATTGGCAGTGTGGGTCCAGGTGACCTACGGCGAGGTACGGCTGCGGACATCGCAGGCATGGACGACTCGTCACGAGGAGGACGGCGTCGACGAGGCCGTCACCAAGATGATCTGGCTCGCTGTGGGAATCGTGGTCGCCATCGCGGCGACCACGTTCTTTATGGCCAAGTTCAACCAGGCCAAGGACAACGTCCCCGATCCGGTCGTGCCGTAGTCGTGAGTGTGCAACGTCGCCGCGCCACCGATCAGCGAGACAGAGACCAGCGGTCTCGCGATCGTGGCGCGGTCGACGTCTCTATTCAGATGCTGTTCGGTCTGATGTTCGTCGTGTTCGTGATGCTGCTGGTCTTCGAGGCAGCCACGTATTGGCACGCCCGTAATGTGCTCGACGACGCTGCAGCCGAAGGCGCTCGCGTCGCTGCCGCGTTTGACGGCACATGTGCCGCCGGCGTGGCTGCCGCGCATGCCGTCGTTGAACGAACGGCAGGGAACTGGGCCGACGGTGTCGACGTCGACTGCACCGACGGCGCAATCGTCACGGTTACCGTATCTGGCAGCACTCCCGGTGTCTTGGGAAGCGGTATGGGCTTTCAAGCGCTCGCCACCGAGACCGCCCCGAAGGAGGCGTGACGTGCGCGCGAGCCTGCATGACGAGGCCGGCATCGCCACCCCGATCGAGATGATGTACCTGCTTGTCTTTTGTCTTCTGGCGGTCCTGTTCGTCGGGTTCCTTGGGCGATTGCAGGCCGCTGGAATCGAGGTCACGAACGCGGCTCAGGCGGCGGCACGCGCTGCCTCGCAGGCTCCCAGCTCCGCGCTGGCTGCACTGTCGGCAGAGAAAGCGGTCGCAGCCTCGACTCTCGGTCAGCGGTGCGTGGGCGGAGCGCTGGTCGACCTCTCTTGGGCTCCATCAGCTTCTGGTGCCTGGCAGGGCGGTTCGGTGACGGTCCGAGTGTCGTGCACGGTCAACAACGAATCACTCGCTGGTGTGTGGGCTCCTGGTTCACGCACGCTCACGATGGATGACACGCAGCCGATTGATCGGTACCAGCGATGATTGCCAACGAACGCGACCAGGGTGCCATCTCAGTGGTGATGGTCATTCTACTGGTGATGGTTTTCGGCGGTGCGGGGTTGGTTGTCGATGGCGGTCGCGCGCTTGTCGCCCGTCGTCATGCGTCGAATACAGCAGAGGCAGCAGCTCGTGCCGCGGTATCCACGGTCACGCCGGTGACGGGTCTCAACCACGACGCCGCCCGTGCAGCCGCGATGAGCTACGCCGCTCGCGCCGGGGTCCCGACAGCGGACGTTCGAGTCGAAGTTGGAGCCGACTTCGTGACGGTCACCATCGTTGAACGTCGAGACACCGTCTTCCTGATTCTTGGTGGCGAAGAGACCATGACGGTCCAGGCCTCGGGCACCGCCCGCATGACGTACACGGAATGACAACATGAAAGGTGAATCGTGATGCAGTTCTCGCGGGCGGTACTTCGGGTACTCGCATTCGTCATGCTGGCGGTGTTGTTGGTCGGCGTACCGGTGGTGCTGATTCAGCGAGTTGGAGTTCCGGTTCCGCGCGCTCACGACCTGCACAGGGCATGGCAACACCAGCAGATCGACAGCGACTTCGTAGTGCGAGTCGGCGTCGCCGTCTGTGCCGTGCTCTGGCTGTGGTTCGCGTCGACCGCAATCGCCGAGTTGTGGCACGTGATCTCCTGGCGCTGTGCACGGCATGGCGCACGATTGTCGCCATTGCCTCCTGGCCCGACCGGAGTGGTGCGCGCGCTCGTCCGGTTCGTCCTGGTGTCGTCGGTGACTGCGTCAGCGACGTTCGGCAGCTTTGTACCGTTGGCTCAGGCGTCAGTAGCAGCGCCTGTCGGTCGACCCGTCGCCGCCTCGACGTTGGCTCATGCGTCTACCTCGTCGGTCACCGGCACGCTCACGATGACGGCCCCGACACATCTTGCGGTTGGCCGCGAGACCCCGTTCTCGCTGGCGGCGATGTTGGGTCGTGCCGAGTTGCGCGAGACAATCATCGAGCTGAACCTCGGCCGAGTTGGCCCCGACGGGAGGGCGTGGCAAGGCGGCGTGTTCCCCGCTGGAATGGAGGTTTCGCTTCCCGAGGAGCAGGCGGTGCGCACGCCGTTGGGTCCCGCGCACCAGGTCGTCTGGGGCGACTCCTATTGGGACATCGCCGATGAGCACCTCGCCGTCGAGCTGGACCGACCGGCGACAGATCATGAAGTGCTGGAGTACACAGAGTCGCTGATGTCGCTGAACCATCAGTTGCTTGACCATCGTGATCCAGCGCTGATTCTTCCTGGTGAGTTGGTCGTGTTCACCACCGTCAATGCAGCACCAACCGGTGTCGTACTCAGCGATATCGCGGATGTCGTCGTGCCGAATGTCGTGCCGAGTGTCGTCGTGCACCACTACGAAACCTCGGTACCGGACGTGCTGTTGGGGGCTCCTGTCATTGTCACGACCGCTGCGAACCAAGTCGTTGAATTGCCGTCCGGGCCGCAGTCGCCGGCGATCACGAACGTAGCAGTGACCACTGGCAGCACATTGCCGTTCACGGCTGGTATTGGCGCAGCGTTGATGATGTCGGCTGGCGCTGTGGGACTGCTCGAGTCTCGGCGCCGGCGACAGCTTCGGTCTGCAACGATCGGTACCCGGTTACTGATGCCATCGACGTTGCAGGTGCGTACTGAGGTGCTGCTGCGCACGTTGAACGCGCAGGAACGTTTAGCGCGACTGGATCTGGCATTGCGATCGGCCGCACCCTCACTTGCAGCGCAGGCGGCCTTCGTGCAAGCAGCCGTGATGTACGACGCGGGTGATGTATGTCTGTTCCTCCGCGGGTCGGCGACGCCTGCACTGCCAGAGTGGAAGGTTGATCTGCACGCGAACACGTGGCGTATGTCCGGTGCCGTCTCGCTGACGGCTTTGGCCGAACATGCTCGACAGTGTGCCCAGCCGTGCCCGGCCATGGTGCACATTGGCGGCGTGCCCGAAGGTGGCGAGCTGTTTGTCGACCTTGAGGCTGTCGGTGTCTTCGCGGTCCAATCTCCACACTCGGCCGTAATCCTGCGCAGCATTGCGGCGTCGTTGGCAGTGTCGCCCTTCCTTGAGGCGGCGCGGGTCTTCACCGTTGGACTCGGCGAGGTGGCGCTCGGTTCGCCGAATAGTGAGTCAGTCAACTCGCTAGATGCAGCGCTGGACGCAGCGGCCATGTCGTTGGGGAGCACCCGCCACCTCGCGCGTGGCGCGAGCACGTTCGCCCTTCGCGTCTCGGGGGCCGGCGGCGAGGCGTGGGAACCGTCAGTCGTTGTCGCGCTCGTGGACGATAACGATGTTGCGTTGGACGGTGAGCTCCGCACCGTCTCCGCCGGTGGCACAGGACTGGCGGTAGTCATTGGCTCTGAGGATCTGCCGGCTGATGGCTCCGCCGTCACGGACTCGATCGGGGCGTCGTGGGTGCTGCGGTGTCTCGGCGGCCACCACACGCTCGAACCGGTCGGTCTCCGCGTGCAGCCTGTTGGCGTCAGTATTGAAGACGTGGCCGCGCTGCGTGCTGTTCTCGAGGTAGCTGAGCCGACTCCCAACCACGAGCTGATTCCCTCGCTGCTCGACCCAAGCGACGCTGCGTCGCTTGACCTTGCGGTTTCTGAACTTGGAGTGTCTGACGTTCCGGCAGGTGAGATCGCGGCATGTGACGTCGCGGCATGTGAGGTCGCGGCACCCGATGTTGTTGCCTCTCACGTTGCGCCGTTCGTGGAGCCGCGGTGGGCATTGATGGTGAGCGTGCTTGGCCCGGTCCAGGTGGTCTCAGCCGCGGGTACACCAGCGGACTGCGAGCGATCCAAGGCGACCGAGCTGATTGTGTGGCTGAGCCAACATCGCGAACGACCCACCCGTTCAGCTGCTCGTACAGCGTTGTGGGACCTCGACGTGCGCGACGCCACGTTCGCCAACGTAGTCAGCGACGCCCGACGCGCTCTGGCTCGTGCTGCTGCGCCGGCCGAGGGTGAAGAGTGGATTGCGCGCACGCTGACCGAGAATCTTCCGTTGCACTCGGCGGTGGTGACCGACGCCGAGGTACTTGCGTTGCGTGTCGCCCATGCTCGCGGACTTGCGTCGTTGGATGCGATCGACACTTTGCGTCCCGGCGTCGAGTTGCTGCTGGGATTGCCGTTCGCTGGCACCAGCTTTCTTTGGACGGACGCCGAGGGCATCACATCATCGCTCATTCTGCTGGCGACTGGCGCGGCGATTGAGTTGGCAAACCACTATCTCCTCCTTGGCGATGTCGACGGCGTGTTCTGGGCGACCGGCCAGGGCCTGAAGGTCCTCAGCGGTCACGAAGAACTGATCGCACTGCGCATGCGTGCGCATGCCCGTCGCGGCGATCTCTCTGGCGTGCGCGGCGAATGGGAGAGCTACGAGCGAGCGATCGCAGCCGACCCGTGGGCTGCCGCCGAACCCGCTCCCAAACTCGTCGCGCTACGGCGCGAACTACTGACCCCCAACCACTCCCAGCAGGAGGCGTGACATGCAAGTCCGATCGCTCATCGCGGCCGCCATGGCGGCTGCACTCTCACTCGTCGCGTGCAGCGGCGGCACTGCCCACCCGGTTGCACCGTCGGAGCTGTTTACCCCGGTAGCGACCGCGGCACCGCTGACCACTCCTGCCGCGACCACGGTGGTGCTCGAGTCGACGACCACCGAAACCCCGACGACGGTTGCGACCGTGCCGCCGACAGTGACCGTGGCGGAGGGCAGTCCGATGCTGTCGCCCGATGGCCCCTGGACGCTGGTCGGGTCGGCGCCGGGTATCAACAGCGTCGGGCTGATCTATGAGTTGATGCCCAAGCTGTGGGTCTTCCTGCCGACGCAAGAGGACCGCCCCAACGGCTACTACTGGACCTTCAACGAAATGGACCGCCCCGCAATCGAGGGCTACATCAAAGCGCTGCTGACGACATATCGCTCCACCGACTCCGTTCCGGCCACCCTCGACGACGAAGGCTGGGAGTGGTACTTCACCCCTGAGAATGCGGAGATCATCAAAGCTGCTTACCAGGCAACCTCGGATCGAGGGGAGTTCACGGACCTTGATCTCGGAGTGGTTCTTCGTCCCATTGTTATCGAGGACAACCGAACCGAGGACTACACCATCGTGTTGGACTGCGCACTGGATGGGGCAGTGTTTCGCAATGCCGACGGTAGCTACGCCGTCGGTGCGACGCCTGGCGTGGTCGAGAATGGCTATGCCGCTGGCATGGTTCGCGTCGACGGCGATTGGAAGCTTGACCAGTTCAGCTCCACCGATGTGGCGTGCTCATGAGGCACCTCCCACGGTTTACGTGCATATTCGCCCTCTCTGTCGCCGCGCCAGTTGCGGGGGTCGGAGCCGAGGGGTTTCTGAACCCCGGTGATCCAATCGCCGTGTCCGGAGCTCGGACGGCTTCCTATTACGACGAGACGGGCGGGTTGCGGACGACAACGAACATTCCTGGTGGGTCGGCGATGAAGAGCTTCGGTGGCTCGCATTCGGCGTGCGAGTTCACTGCCGCCGTTGCTGGCACCACCTCCGACCATCAGCAGTACAGTGCGGGGCAGGTCGTCTCCAGTACGCGTTGGGTGTTCAGCGAAGACGTCCAGATCCCAAACTTCGAGAGCCCCGGACCGACCGGCCATTTCGTAGTTGGCGCAGGCCCCTTAGGCGGAGCGAAGCGACTGTTCGCGGTCTCCTGCGACACCACCTCCCACTTCGTTGCGCTGCTGTGGATCAGCGCCTACGACCCCTTCTTCGACCCGCGCCCTATCGGGCGCGACCTGGTCAACAATCTGCAGTTGGTGCCACCCACCATCTACCAGAACCCGGTCGTCGACGTCTGGGGCGGGCTCATCACCCGCTATCCATCGTGGCTGGCCATCGCCCCCGGTGCGTGGCAGCGGCAGCGATCGCCGGTGAAGTACCTGCGGGGCTGGACCGTGTACCTGTATACCCAGCCACTCACGCTCGCATTCGACGTCAACTTCGTACCCAATCCGGAGAAGCCGTCGCCTGCGTTCCACGAGAGCGTGCAGTGCGTGGCTGATGGTGCCGCTGACTCGTTCGCCGCCGACGCCAACTCGTTTCCCGCCATGCCGCTGCTTGCCGAACAGGCTGAGCCAGGCGTCAACGGCGCGTGCACCTGGACGCCGCCGGGACCGGGCACGGTCACCATCCAGGCGCGCATCACCAACACCGTCACGCTGTGGGTCAGCGGCTACACCGAGGCGATGCCCAACTACACGTGGGTCGGCCCGGCTACTACATTCCGCGTCGGAGAACTCTCCGCCGTCAACACCAACAACTAGTGGCCACCCCCTCAAGCGGTTCCAGGCAGCCCCGCCAGTTCCCCACTCCGGAACCCGCAACACCCATTTGCGCGCGCACATGGGTGGGAATCGTCCCAGGCGCAGCTGGGTGTGCTCAGTTCCGGATTCCGGAACGGATCTTGCCCAGATCTGCGACATCGCAATGGTGGCGGGGGCAGGATTTGAACCTGCGACCTTCGGGTCGTTCTCGCAGACGACCGAGATCGTGATCGCCGGATGTGAAGCAGCCTGGTCGTTCTTTGGTGGCGTCTTCGCTGTCGTGACCCCCGACAACAGCATGGTGTCGCACGCGGGCCGGGCAGGGTGAGGTCCCGAACGTTCGGAGCCGGGCACTACCATCCGCACCAGCTCCAGCCCGCCAAGGTGGCCGCCGGTCGCACCTCGTGATGCGTGATGCGTGATGCGTGATGCGTGATGGCCCGTCTACGATGTGCACACGACACCGGGGGGTGAAGCGTGGATGTTGCTAGCGCAGCCGAGAACACGGCAGAGACGGTGGACGTCACCGCCGAGGCGGAGACTGCGATCCAGGGGGCGAACCCATTCGTCGGGCTCAACGGGCGCCAGATGGCCGCCGCGTTGGCGCGGTGGGGGAGCCGATTGCTGCGCGATCCAGCGTTGCTCGCGTCGCGGGCGCTGGCGTTGACGGCCGAGGAGCTGCGCGTCGTTGCGGGCGTGTCTACCATCGAGCCGGATCGCCAGGACAAGCGGTTCACCGACCCGGCGTGGAGCGGGCCCCGCTGGAAGCGGGTGAAGCAGGGCTACCTCGCCGCTCGGAGCGCGGTCCTCGGCACCGTCGATGATCTCGACCTGGACCAGGGCAGCGCAGACCGCGCCCGCTTCACCCTGATGCAGGTCACCGAGGCGTTGGCCCCCACCAACAACCTGTTGTTGAACCCCGTCGCGCTGCGCAAGGCGGGCAGGACCCGTGGCCGTTCGTTGATCGACGGCACCCGCCACTTCGCCTGGGACATGCGCCACAACGGCGGTATGCCGAGCCAGGTGGACACCCGACCGTTCGAGGTGGGCAGGACGCTCGCCCTATCGGCGGGGGCGGTGATCGAGCGGACAGAACTGTACGAGCTGATCCAGTACGCCCCGACGACGCCGACCGTACGTGCCCGCCCACTGATGATCATCCCTCCGCAGATCAATCGGTTCTACTTCCTCGACCTGGCCCCCGGACGAAGCTTCATCGAGCACGCCGTCGCGCAGGGGCTGCAGGTGTTCGTGATCTCGTGGCGCAACCCTGGTCCGGAGCACGCCTCGTGGGGGATCGACACCTACGTCTCGGCCTGCCTCCAGGCGATCGACACGACGTGCGCGATCACCAAGAGCCAGGACGTCAACGTCATCGGCTTCTGTTCCGGCGGGATGACGCAATCGCTGCTCGCCGGCCACCTCGCCGCCATCGGCTCCGAGGTGATCCACGCCAACGCGCTCGCCGTGACCTCGATCGATGCCGAGGCCAAGAGCGTCATCAACATGTTCGTCAACGAGCGAACCGCAGCGTCGTCGATCGAGCAGTCGCGGCGCAAGGGCATGCTCGAAGGGCGCGAGCTTGCCAAGGTGTTCGCCTGGGTGCGCCCCAACGACCTGGTCTGGAACTACTGGGTTTCGAACTACCTGCTGGGACAGACGCCGCCCGCGTTCGACGTCCTCGCCTGGAACTCCGATGCCACCAACTTGCCGGCGACGTTGCACGCCGAATTCGTAAAGATGATGATGGACAACGCATTGATGCACCCGAACTCGGTCACCGCGCTCGGCACGCCGATTGATCTCAGTAAGGTGGAAAGCGACCTGTACGTCGTCGGTGCGATGACCGACCACCTGGTGCCGTGGCAGGCCGCGTACTCGGCGACGCAGGTGTACGGCGGCACGGCTAGGTTCGTGCTGTCCAACAGCGGCCACATCCAGGCGCTGATCAACCCGCCGGGGAACCCGAAGGCGAGCTTTCTCGCATCGGACAGCTACCCGCCCGAGGCGAACGACTGGCTGCACGCGGCCATCTTGCAACAGGGGAGCTGGTGGAGTGACTGGGCTGCGTGGACGATCGAGCGTTCCGGCCGGACCAAGAAGGCGCCGATGCGGCTCGGTAACTCCGCGCATCCCGTCATCGCCGATGCGCCCGGCACCTACGTCAAGCGGGATCGCTCCGAAGGCGGCCCCGAAGCGGCGTGGAAGGAGTGAGTGCCCCGGACGAGGAACAGCACGTCGAGGTCGGTCGGCACCGGATCCGGGTGCGAACGACGGGCGACGGCCCGCCGCTGCTGTTGATGATGGGTGTCGGCGGCAACGTCGAGATGTGGGACGCGCTCCTTGCCAATCTGCCGGACCGACAACTGATCGCATTCGACATGCCAGGCACCGGCGGGTCGAGCACGTCGTTCGTCCCGATGCCGATGATCCTGCTCGCCCGGATCGTCGACCGTCTCCTCGATCGTCTCGGGTACGCGCAGGTGGACGTGCTCGGCCTGTCGTGGGGAGGCCTGCTGGCGCAGCAGTTCGCGATCACCCACCGGCCTCGGGTCCGTCGACTGGTCCTTGCTGCAACACTGCCCGGCGGCGGGGGGGTGCCCGGGCGGCCGAGTGCTATCCGGGTGCTGTTGACTCCGCGGCGGTACTACTCGCGTGACTACCTCGAGCGTGTCGCGCCCACGCTCTACGGCGGCCGCATCCGCAACAATCCGGAGCTGTTCCACCAGCAGGCCGTCGCCCGGTTCGAGCAGCCACCATCGATGGTCGGCTACGTCAACCAGCTCTTCGCGGCGATGACGTTCACGAGCCTGCCGTTCCTGCGGTGCATCCACGCGCCGACGCTGATCCTGGCGGGCAACGACGACCCGATCGTGCCGTTAATCAACGGACGGATCCTGCAGCGCGGGATCCGCGACGCCCGGCTCGAGATCATCGCCGGCGGCGGTCATCTGTTCCTGTTCGAGGAGGCCGCGCGCTCGGGTGAGCTGATCACCCGTTTCCTCGACGACGCCGGGTGACCGGAGTTGGTGACAGGCGTTGGTGCCGCGGCTGCGGTTGCACTGACGGCTGACGCGGCCGTGCCGGGACGCCGAGAGGGGCCTACCGCCCGATGACGGCGGTCCCGGGTGCCTTGGGTACGGTCGGTCGGATAGGCACGTACAGCACCACGGAGCGAGACGGTCACCTGTTCATCGTCACGATCGACCACACGTCGACCTTCGACGGGAGGAACTCCGCCACCGTGGCTGATAACCCGAATGGCCCCGTTTTGGTTGAATCGAGGTGCGGCTCGGGTTCCCGCCGACCGCGTCTCGCCTGGGGCGCGCCCGGCGTGGCAAGATCGCACGGGTGACGATGTCCGGTCGGGGGGACCGAACAAACAGGGGGTCAGCGCACGCGAGGACATCACCTCTGCGGCGGGTGACGAGCTACGACGAGATGTGGAAGCAGATCGACTACCGGACCCTGGAGATCCCGGAGACGTTCAACATGGGCATCGCCTGTGTCGACGACCACGACCCGAACAGCCGGGCACTCACGTAAGCCTGCAACAGCAGACCCCCAGACGACGTGATCCCGATATATCCTCGCATCCACGCTCCTCATGCGTGTGGGCGGCTTGGACGCCGATCAGTTCATTGTGTTCGGGTAGTACTGCCCGGGTTGCAATGCGGCGACGTCGGCGTTGAAGTTCGAAGCAAACGGCCAGTCCGATTCCTCGCCCGGCAACGGGACTTGATTGAACCGTCCGAGTTCGCCGCCGTCGGATTGTTCGTTGCCGATCAGTGACCAGGCCTGTCGCTTGTAGGTCCAGTTGTCGGGCTGGAGGCGGTGGCACTCGTTGAAGTGCCGGATCGCCGCGTCACGGTTGGTGCGCCACAGATGATTCGCCAGTTCGAAGTGCGCGGCGGCACGTGATGCGTCGATTCCTCGTGGCTGCGACGAGACGACCACCTCATCCGGGGTCATCGCGTATTGACTTTGCGTGCCGTGCTGAGCCCAGTCGCGGATCGCGTCGGGATAGGCGCCGCGATCCTGGCCGCCTTGGAGGATGCTGGCCAAGTTCGGCGCAGCCGGCTTTGCAGCATCCGAGTCGGAACTCGCCGCGGCGGCCTGTCGAGCCCGTTCTGCCAGCATCTTGCGCATCGACTCGGGGTATTCGCTGCGCCCCGGCCAACCAGGCTCGGGTGGCCGCACGATCACCCCGTCTTCGTCGATCCAGATCACGTTCGGGATGTTGACGACGCCGAACAGTGCGTCGAGCTTGTGCATGGGATCGAGGAGTGACGGGTGTTCGGCGTGGGCCGCCTCGATGAATGGTCGGGAGGCTTCAGGTCCGTCCAGTTCGAGCGACACGGTGACGATCTCGACTCCGGCACCGACGAGCTCGTTGCGCAGTGCCTGCCACACGGGCAGGTCGAAGCGGCAGCCTCAATACGGTGCCCAAGCGACAAGTACAACCTTTTGGCCGCGTAGCGACGACAGCCGGAACTCGTTTCCGTCGAGATCGTCGAGCACCAACTCCGGGGCCACGGCCGTGGCCAGTGCTCGACCATTGAACGACTCGGGACCGACAGCCCACAGACCGACCGATTCGTCGTGGACGACCGCCATTCCCAGCCGATCGGCGACGGACGCGAGATCGAACTCATCCTGCAACGGCACGCAGACGTCACCCTTGCATGCGCCCTCCGGTTTGATCGCCCAGCCCGTGGCTGTTTCGAAGGCGGGCACATCAACATCAAGCCGTTCGAGGATCATCTCCGGACTGTACTGCGCAAAGACAAGGATCGAGTGGTCGTTGTCGTCCCACTGTATTGTGACGACCCCACCCCAGGTGGGGTAGGATGACCGTATGAAGGATGAATACAAGCGCAGTGTGCTCAATCGGTTGAAGACGGCTCGGGGTCATCTCGACGCGGTGATTCGGATGACCGAGGACGACACGTATTGCCCGGAGTTGATGAAGCAGCTGTCGGCGGTGCAGGGCTCGTTGGAGCGGGCGAGCCGGATTGTGCTGCGCAACCATCTGGAGACATGTGTTGCTGCGGCGATGGTTGCTGGACGTACCGACGAGATCGTCGATGAGTTGATGGATGCGCTTCGGTTTGATCGCACCGTCACCGCTGCTGGGCCCGACTTGGCGCCGACGGTGGAGAGCGCCTGATGACGACGACCGAGAGATCCAGGGTGTCGGCCGAACTGACTGAGGTCGAGTTCGCGATTACGGGGATGACGTGCGGGTCGTGCGCGGCTCGTGTCGAGAAGGCACTCTCACGCCAACCCGGCGTCGCGAGCGCTGGCGTGAACCTTGCGTCGGAGAAAGCCACGGTCTCGTTCGACCCAAGCGTTGCGAGCGGTGACGATTTGGTTGCGGCGATCGTCAAGATCGGTTACGGCCTCACTCTCGTCACCGTGGATGGACCGCCGGAAGAGGATGCCGACAACGCATCGCAGCGGATGTGGTTGCGGCGGGTGCTTGTCGCCTGGCCGCTCGGTTTCGCCGTGTTGGTTCTATCGCTCGGCTTCATGCACGAGCCGTGGGCTCGGTGGACGGCGTTGGTGTTGGCGACACCGGTGCAGTTCTGGGCCGGGTGGCCGTTCCTCCATCAAGCTGCTGCACGCGCCAAAGCCCGCCAAGCGAATATGGACACGCTGATTGCGATTGGCACGCTGAGCGCATTCATGTTCTCCGCCTACCAGGTCGTGTTCGGGCCGTCGCACTCGGACCACTACTTCGATACCGCCGCGCTGATCATTGCGTTTCTGTTGCTCGGCCGATATTTCGAGGCGAAAGCGAAGGGGCGCGCCTCGAGCGCGATCCGCACCCTGTTGTTCGGACAACAATCTTGGTGAGGCGTTCTGGACTTGCTGCAGCGCCTCACGGTGTTGAGCTCGTAAGCGCGCAGCGTTGCGCCGTTGGTGTGCCGTGTGGGCTTTTCCAGGAACCGCCGATCGCGGCAGCTGCACAGGTAGTCCCATCGCAACACCGCCGGAGCGTTGCAGGGCGGATGCAACGAGCAGGCCGCCTTGGACCGCTGCACATGATGCTCCGCCGGCCAGCAATCCGGTGACGAAGATGCCCCACAGGTTCATCTCTGTCGACCCGTCATGCAGCCGACGCGAGTCATCTCGGCGCGATCTGCTTCCCAACTACTACGAACATACGTAGTAGGTTAGCGTCTTCGTTGGGTTGTCGACATGCCCCGGGCGCATCGTCGTGGCCGAGGTGACCGGTGCCGTGACTGAGGCGAGCCTCCTGTCAATGATCGAAGATCTCCTCGGCGTCACGTCCGGCTGACGACCGTCGATGCTGCGCTGGTCTCGGTACGCATGCAGATGAATCGGCGGATCGGGATGCCGAGCGACGTTCCGACCCAGCGGCGTGCAAGCGTGTTTGCCGCGTCGAGGCGTTCAGCGTTTCCATGAGGCACATACAGCGACGAGACGAATTTCTCCGCGACCGTGGTGTCGTCGAGTCGGTACGCGAAGCGTCGCAAGTCGTCATCCACCACGTCGAAACCGGCGCCGCCCATCACGAGGGCGAGCCGACTGAGTTCGCCGTCGTTTGGGGCCGCGAGGCCATCGTGGAGCGTGCTGGTCAAGCGGACGTAGCGCCAACGGTCCTTCAGAGTCAGTGGTCTCCGTGCGGGCACGAGCGCGACGAGCAGTCCGCCAGGGCGGAGCACTCGGGCAATTTCGGTCAGAACAGTGGGCAGCGGCCCGAGGACCTGGAGAGACATCGAACAGACGACGATGTCGACCTTCCTGTCTGCGAACGGCAAACTGCCCGCATCGCCAAGCACAAGCCGCTGCGGTTGAGATGAACGAGCCAGTAGAGACTGGCCGGCGGCGAGTTCTGATTCTGAGTTGTCGACGCCGATCCACCGTTCGCCAACGAAAGTAGCGAGCGGTGCGTTACCGCAAGCAACGTCAATCACGGTGCCGGTGGACGGGAGTGCCTCGGTCAGCCACTGATAGGGGGTGATGCCGTCGGCGAAGGATCGGCCGAGGATGTCTGCGGTGATGCCAGCGTGTTCGCGATGGAACGTGTTGAGAAAGGCGTCCCAGGCCCACGGCTCGCCGTCCCCGCTACCACCGGGGGCTGACAATTCGACGTTTGTCATGGCGTCGTTGCCGACGGGTTGGGTCCGGTTCGGTACTCGTCGTTCTTGCTCGTGTAGGTCTGGCCGGCGAGGACTTGGCGAATCACATCGTCGAGGGTTGTAGGCCCGACCGCGCCAATGAGACGGGCCATGACCCGACCGTCAGGTCCGATGATGAATGTCTCCGGTACGCCTCGGACACCGAAGTCGATCGCCGTTCTCCCGTCGGGGTCGTCGACGAGCGGATAGGTGAGCCCGAACTCGTCACGAAAGTCGAGGGCGTTGGAACGGGTGTCGCTGTACAGCACTCCGATCAGTTGTACACCCGTACCCGCAGTCCGCTGAGCGAATCGTTGCAGGGTTGACGCCTCCTCGCGACATGGAACACACCATGACGCCCAGAAGTTGACAACAATGACCTGCTCCGCCAACCCGACCGAATCAACGGACGATCCGCCGTCGATCGCGCTCAGGTCGACGCTCGGTGCCTGTTTGCCGATCAACGGTGACGGCGCGACTTCGGGCGCTTTGAGGTTCTTCGCCAGCGCGATGCTCAGCGCGAACAATGCCAGCACAGCCGGAATGGCAAGCCACCGCGATCGACCGCTTCGACGGACGGGCCACGCCAACGGCACCACTGGTTCGTCAGATGGATCACCGCCAGGGCGATCTGCGTCGTGCGGGTCGTCGGTAGTTTCCGAAGCTGGATGGGCGACGTCCGGTTGTTCACGCATCCCGCTAATCTACTATGCACCTTCGTAGATGGATGAGAGGAAGAGAGATCGATGTTGCTCGCAGCTGGTTCCGAGACGAGCGTATTCTTCGGCGGGTCGGTCGCCGCTGCGGTCATCGCGGGGATGATCGCCCTGTTCGCCCCGTGCTGTGTATCGGTGATGCTGCCCGCCTACTTCGCGGCGTCGTTCCAGAATCGTCGCCTGATGGTGGCGATGACGTTGCTGTTCGCAGCCGGCATCGCGACAGTGATCGTACCCATTGCTCTTGGCGCGTCGCTGGTGCGACGCGTCCTGCTCGGCGGCCACAGTGCCGTTTACTCCGTCGGCGGGGTGCTGCTACTCCTCCTCGCAGCATTTACGCTTGCCGGCGGACAAATCCGGATGCCCTCTCCCAGTGGGCGACCCACCGGGAGAGGGCCAGTCGGGGTCTACCTGCTCGGCCTCTTCTCCGGTGTGGCAAGCAGTTGCTGCGCACCTGTACTCGTCGGGGTCGTTGCGCTCTCGGGTGTCACCGACTCATTCCTGCGAGCTCTCGGCCTCGGCCTCGCGTATGTGTTCGGCATGGTCGCCCCACTGCTCGTCATCGCGCTGTTGTGGGACCGCTTCGACTGGAAGTCCAGCCGCCTGTTGCGCCCGCGATCAGTGACCTGGCACATCGGGTCGTTGCGCAGGACCATCTCCGGCACAGCACTGGCCAGCGGCATTCTGCTTGCGCTGATGGGCGTGTGGGCGTTGCTGGTGGCCGGCGAGGGTGGCATGCGCGCCGCCACGGGCGGTTGGCAGGGCCGAATGATGCTGTGGCTGCAGCGTCAGGGGCGGTCGCTGACCGACCTGTTCGCGCAGATTCCGGGCTGGGTGTTCGCCGTTGCCGTGCTCGCCATTGTCGCCGCCATTGCCCGCCTCGCCGCCCGCCAAGTCGGCTGGCTCGAACCAGCACAGAACACCAACGAACCCAACGATGAGGACCCAGATCGTGAACCAGACCAAGAACACGCCCGCCCAACCCGCTAAGCCCGACTCACGCCGAGCGACACGTTGGGCCGAACAACGCAGACACAGACGTCAACTACTACGAGCCACGGCCATCGCCGTTGCAGCGGTCGTTGCCCTCTTCGCGATCTACGTGGCATCGAACGGATCGAAGAAGGCCTCGAGCCCGACCGCGGGCGAGTACAGCTTCGCGATCGGCGACCCAGGCCCTGGCCAGCCAGCACCGCCGATCGTGCTTGCCTCAACCGATGGCGGCACCTTCGACCTGGCATCGTTCAACGGCAAGACCGTGCTGCTCTACTTCCAAGAAGGCGTTGGCTGCCAGCCGTGTTGGGACCAGATGCGCGACATCGAGACGAACCGCGACAAGTTCGCTGCCCTTGGTATCGACGAGTTCGTCACCGTCACCTCCAACTCACTCGAGCTGATCAGCCAGAAACTCGCCCAGGACAACATCGCCGGACCGGTGCTGGCCGATACCGACCTCGCCGTGTCCAAAACCTACGACGCCAACAGCTACGGGATGATGGGCGGCTCGACCGACGGACACACCTTCATCCTCGTCAACCCCGACGGCGTCATCAGCTGGAGAGCCGACTACGGCGGCGAACCCGACTTCACGATGTTCGTACCCGTCCCCTCGCTACTGGCCGACATCACTGCCGGGCTCGCCGCATCTCCCCCAGCCCGGTGACCGCCCGATGATCGTCACCCTGCTCACCAAACCCAACTGCGACAACTGCGTTCGCGCGAAGGAAACACTCCAACATATTTCAGACGACATCACGTTCGAAATGGTCGTCGTCGAGTTGGACTCCCCCGCGGGAGAGGCGCTAGCAGTCGAACACGGTGTCTTGTTCGCGCCAGGGGTGCTTATCGACGGGCAGCTTTCCAGCTACGGCCGACCATCGGAACGACGACTCCGCCGAGACCTCGCCTCCGCCGCAGCGGGAACGTTCCGGTGAGCCCCTCGAAACGGCGCACCACCGGCTCGACGCCATCGAACGTGGCGGTGCCACAACCGGCCACCAACCAGCGCTACACGCCTCCGCCAATCCTGGCCGCCAGAGGGCGGCCGTGGTGGTCGCGCCTGGGCTGGCCGCTAGCAATCCTGGGCCTGATCGTGTTAGTCGTTGGCTGGGTCGGCGCACAGACGGGCGCCATTGCGGTACCCGGTGATCGACATCACGTGCTGTCCCAAGTCGTCGGCTTCGGTTTGGTGTTCGTCGGTATCCGCCTCGGCAGCGTCCGAGGCGACATGCACTCAACCCTACGTGCCGACGACCCCAACGATCTACTAGGTGATATAGTAGAGAGATCAACCTCAACTGAAGGAGTGTCATCGTGAAGTGTTTCAACAGGAACGTTCTCATCGGGCTCGGCGTCGTTGCGATCGCCGTGTTTTTCCTCGCCCCCGGCGCCCGAAGTGTGCTGCCGTTGCTGCTCGTCGCGGCCTGCCCGCTATCGATGATGGTCATGGTGTTCGGCATGTCCAAGATGGGCTCGGCAGGCAAGCCGTGCGGCACGGATCAACCCAATCCGCAACAGGCGCTCGAACTCAAGGACGCCGAGATCGCTCGCCTCGAGGCAATGCTGCAGAACAGCAACCGGACAGATCGGTCCTGACCTTCCACCCAAGACGGTGTCGCTGATCGCGGCTCGCTGTCTCATCGTCCAATGCCGCCTAACCAGCCAACCCCACGCCCCCGACGCCACCATCGACAGCAGCCCGCAGCGCTCGGGCGCAACGGTGGCGGCGTCGATCGGCTCCGTGTCATCGGGCTCCTCGCGGTGACCACGATCGTCGCGGTGATCTGGGCCGTCTCGACGTCGCCCTCCGGTGCCGAACAGCCTCCCGCAGTGGAGCAACCAACTGAGAACACCTCGACGGTCGCATCGGCATCGACAACCCTGCCGAACAGTGCAGCGTCCTCGACCACCGTTGCCTTTGTGGCCCTGGAACAGGATCTGGCCGAAGGAAACGCCGGTGACAGCGTCTGGGCCTTGCAGGCCCGCCTCACTGCACTGGGCTTCGATCCGGGGCCAACCGACGGTGTCTTCGGGCCGGCCACCACGCGGGCGGTGTGGGCGTTCGAGAAGCTTGTGATGGCAACGCCGGCGGGCGGGGCGGGCGGCACGGTGACGCCTGCGATGTGGGAAGTGATGAATCAGCCGGTCGCGATTCAGGCCCGGCGACCATCGGCCTCCAACACTCACGTCGAGGTGTACCTGCCAGAACAAGTGGCAGTGGTGTTCGTCGCCGGGGCGGTCCGCCTGATCACCCACGTCTCCTCGGGTAGCGGCGACGACTGGTGTGATGAGGTGACCGTCGATAATGACGATGGCACCCAGACCACGAAGGGAATCTGCGGAACCTCAATCACCCCGGGCGGTGTCTTTCATGTCGAACGCGAGGTCGCAGGGTGGAAGAACGCTGCGCTCGGCCGGTTGTACAACCCGGTGTTCTTCAACTACGGGATCGCCATTCACGGCGCCGGGAATGTCCCCGATCATCCTGCATCACACGGGTGCGTGCGCATCCCGCTGCACATCGCCGAGTACTTCCCGACGCTGGTCACTCGCGGAGACCTCATCTACGTCTTCGACGGCGTCAACGAACCCGAGTTCCACGGCGCCCAGCTCCCCGTGTTCGACCACCCGGACCCGAACTACACCACCACCACCACATCGACGACCATCACGGTGCCATCCACCACTGCGGCTCCACCCACGACGCGGCCGCCACCGCCGACCACATCAACGACAGCTGCGGTGATTGTGACAACCCCAGTGCCCACAACGACCCCGCCGGTCACGACGTCGACTCTCGGCACCTGACCACGGAGTACCAAACCCTGCGGGCTGGTGCTGCAGCGAGGCTGCGCGTCAGCTGCGAAGATCGACCTGCTCGTGGTCGAGGTCGCCGGCTTCGAGGCGCTCGAAGGCTTTGGCGACCAGGGCACGATCGGCGTCGGTCACGATTCCGCTGGCCACCATCCGCCATCGCCTAAATGCGACCACGAGACCGGCCGCGACTGCGGCGAGCATGAGGATCGGGATGATCCACACCAGACCGACGATGCCATCATGTGATGGACTCAGCACGATGTCCGGCCCGAACCTGCTCGCCATCTCCTGGCGGATCTGATCGTCGCTTTCGCCAAGTGTGATTCTGCGGGCGATGTCGGCACGGATGTCACGCGATGCGGGCGCCTCCGATTGGGCCACCGACTGGCCGACGCAGGTTGGGCACTTGATTGTCGCCGCGACACGCTCGACTCGTTCGTCGGGTGTGCGCGCACCACGTTGTCCGAAAGCGCCGACCAGCAGCGCACCCGCGAGGACGGTCACGATCGCGAGCCATGCAAGATTGCTCCGGGCACGCAGCACGTTACGACACCGCCAACGGCTCGAGCGACTCGTCGACGGCGGCTGATGCCGTCTCGACGGTGGGCGGCTGCTCGGTGGGCGGCTTTGCCCGTTGACGTCGCCGCGGGATCGCTGACAGCACCGTTCCGACGCCGATGATGCCCCCGCCCGTCCACAGCCACATGGCCATCGGCATGATCAGCACTCCGATCCGTGCAGTCATGTTGTCGACCGGAAGATCGACTGCGGTCAGATAGATGTCCTCGCGCACCGATGTCGCGATAGCGGGTGTGCCCACCGTCTGATTCGATCCGTTGAACTTCTGCATCGAGGGGGCAAGGCTGTCCTCGCCGTCGACGAGGATGACCGCCCGTTTCTCGCTTCGCGAAGCGGTCGTGACGAAGTCGACCGACTCGAACACGAACGTGTGCCCCGCGAACGACACCTGTTGACCGAGCTGCATCTCGAACTGGGCACGCCGGCTGTACGACCCCGAGGCGGTGATCGCAATCGCGATGACCACCACACCGAGATGCACGACCATTCCGCCACCCGATGAGCCGACTACACCGCGCCATCCCTGGCGGCGCACGTTGAGGAACAACTGACGCAACGCGGCACCACCACCGGCCCCGGCGAGCGCAAACGCGACCACCGGCACAAGCCCGCGAGCTCCCAACGCAACTGCGACAACGGCGGCGCAGGCTGCGGCGGCTCCAGGCCCGACAAGACGATCACGGAGCAACGAACGCGACGCCTTCCTCCATGGGAGTACCGGCGCGATTGCCATCAGGGTCAGCAACGACATTCCCAGCGGAACGGCCATCTGGTCGAAGTACGGCCGTCCGACAGAGATCCGCTGGCCGCGCAATGCTTCGATCACCAGCGGGAACACCGTGCCCAGCAACACCACCGCGGCGAACAGTGCGAACAGTGCGTTGTTGGCCAGGAACGCCCCCTCACGCGAGGCGGCTGCGTCGACGGCTCCGGCGGAACGGAGTCGTTCGCCGCGCCAGGCAATGAGGGCGATGCTGACCAGCACGGTGAACGCGAAGAACCCGAGGATTGCCGGGCCGATGTTGCTCTTGCTGAACGCGTGAACCGAGTTGAGGATCCCAGAACGGGTCAGGAACGTACCCAGGATGGTGAGGCTGAAGGTGGCGCACAGCAGCGACAGGTTCCACACCCGCAGCATCCCGCGACGTTCCTGCACGAGGATCGAATGGATGTAAGCGGTGGCCGTCAGCCATGGCAGCAGGCTGGCGTTCTCGACTGGGTCCCACGCCCAAAAGCCGCCCCAGCCGAGTACCTCGTAGCTCCACCACGCGCCGAGCATGATCCCGACGGTCAGGAACCCCCATGCGAACAAGGTCCAGCGGCGGGTGATGACCAGCCAGCCGTCGTCGACGCGGCCGGTGACGAGTGCGCCGATGGCGAATGCGAACGGTACCGAGAAGCCGACGTACCCGAGATAGAGCATCGGTGGGTGAAAGGCCATCAGGATGTGGTTCTGCAACAGCGGGTTTGGGCCTGGACCATCCAGTGGGGTTGGGCCGACGACGAGGCGGAACGGGTTGACCGGACCAGCCATCAACGCGAAGAAGAACGCGCAGATCACGAACATCGCTACCAGCGCCCAACCAACCAACGGATCGGTGAGCCGACGCCGGAAGCGGTAGACGACAGCCACCAGATAGCCGGCCAGAATCAGCGCCCACAGCAGGATCGACCCTTCCAACGCCGACCACATCGCAGCGACGTTGAACACCGCCGGCGTACGCGAACTGCCGACCTGGGCAACGTAGGCGAGGCTGAAGTCGCGGGTGATCAGTGCCCGTTCCATTGCGACGACAGCGACAACTGCGCCGACACCAACGACGAGCGCGTAACCCGCCGCCCACCTGAGTTGGCGAGCAAGCCCTCGACGTGCACCGATGACGGCGTTGACCGCACCGGCCACAGAACCACCGAGCCCGAGCGCGATACCAGTCAGACCAATCTCAGCATTCAACATCTCGTGCTCCAAATCAGTCCCGACAGCCAACCCATCACCCTGGGCTACGATTCAGTCTAGTAGTTGGCCGGACTGCGTGTTCATACCGGTGGCCAGCCGAGTCGACTGAAGTAGCGCTGCAACGGGATGAAGAACGTCCTCCACGCGCCGGACACGAACAAGATCCCGACCCCGACGAGCAGCGCTCCCCCAATTCGTTCGATCGCCCGACCATGACGGCGCAGCCAGGCCACCGAGCTTCGGGACCGCTGCATGCCCAACGCCAACAATATGAATGGGACACCGAGGCCCAGGGAGTACAGAGTGAGCAGGATCGCTCCCCAGATCACTGTCTGAGTCGCCGCGGCGGCGGTCAGGATCGTTGCCAGCACCGGCCCGATGCAGGGCGCCCACCCGAAGGCGAACGCAACACCGAGCACAAATGCAGACCGGGGGCCTGGTCGTACCCGCCCGAGAAGGCGACGTTCGCTGTTGAGGAACGGAACCCTGACCAGCCCTATCATCGACAGACCCATGATGATGATCACGACCCCGGCGACGCGAGTGATGATCGGGACGCTGCGCAACAGGACCGCTCCCACAACCGCGAACGACATCCCCAACGCGGTGAACACCACCGTGAAACCAGCGACGAACAGCAACGCCGCGCGCAGCACCAGGCGACGATTCGCTCGTTCGTCAACCTGGTCCATAGGGAGGCCGGCGATGAACGACACATAGCCGGGCAACAGCGGCAAACAACACGGAGAACTGAACGACAGGATCCCGGCTACGACGGCAAGGAGCGGCAGAGCAACGACCATGAACTACGTAGCATAGTAGTTAAGGGGTGAGGATGCTCAGGAGCGGCAGATCACCGGCATCGTCATCACGAACCACAAGTGAGCCACGATCAGCACCGCCGCGAACACGGCCCCGACACCACCCAATGCCAACGGCGCGAGTGTTGTGACACGGCGAGCGCCCGATGGCGCCGGGGCTGGGCCCTCCAGCGCAGCGACGCGTTCGACCACGGTCGATAACCCACCGAACGCTGCCGCGTCGACCGACAGCCCGCCGATCGCGACGCCAACCAACGCCCTTCTGGTCAGCCCGCGAATGCAGGAATCGTGGCCGGCCGCGTCCTCGTCGGCCCACCGTTCGATTGCGCAACGTAAGCCGTCAACCCCCGACCGGGCCCCGGGTAGGAATCCAAACGCACACTCGGCGCCGGCAGCCAGCTGCAGCAGCCTGTGGTGACGATGCTCGAGGTGGGCCAGCTCGTGGCGGACAACCGCGGCCAGTTCGTCGTCGTCGAGTTGCTCGACCAGCGCGCTCGAGACCACAACGACCCCGCCGTAGGCGTCGACACTCACCGCCAGCGGACGCCGATCATCGACGACAACGACCTCGTGGCCGACCAGCATCGTGCGATGCCCAACAAGCGCAATCTCAGCCAGCACCTGCTGAGCCGATTTGGCCCGCCTGACACCCGCACCCACGATGCACGGCAGCATCACTGCCCCGACCAAGGCCGGCCAGCCGAGCCACCACCCGCCCTGTATCAATCGGCCGACCATACGGGCGCAGGCGGCAGCTAACTCGTGCGCACCCGCGGCGCGCAGCACCACCGGTGCAGCAACGAACAGCAGCGTCAGCTCCCACAGCACCAATGCCGCCGTGAAACAGACAGCGACACCACGCGCCCAATCCGCCGGGTGAAGCCGACGACCCCACGGACGCAACAGACCAGGCATCGCTGCCAACGCCAGCGAGATCGCCGCCAGGGCAATGATCATGGCTTGGCCAACATCCGACGCAGCTGAGCGCGATCTTCGTGGCTGAGCTGACCAACGAACTCGGTCAACACCACCGGCCGATTCTCGACCGACGTCAACGCAGCAGACATCGTGCTGGCCGTGCGTTCCTCGCGGGTCTGCAACGGGTGATAGGCGAACGCACGACCGTCACGGCGGCGTTCGAGGATGTCTTTCTCCCACAGATTCGACAGCACAGTCATCACCGTTGTGTATGCCAGATCGCGGCGCTGCGCAAGCACGTCGTGAACCTCACCAGG
>JAYUCY010000041.1:0-4472 GCA_043740085.1 Ilumatobacteraceae bacterium | reverse complement strand
GCTCCGCGCCTACCCCGAACGTGTCGCCCACTCCTGTCACGCCCCCATCGGATCGCACGCTGTCGTGAGTGAAGGCTCACGCTGTGACACGTGCGTTTGTCCACGAGCGTGGATGGGGCAGATCAGCAGCGGGCCCGTGAGTAGCGTGGCGTGGGTGCGTGGGGTCGATATCAGCTTGGAGATGTTGGAGCGGGATCCTTATCCGGCGTTCGCGTCGCTGCAGGAATTTGAGCCGGTGGCATTTGTGCCCAGCTCGGACATGTGGTTGGTCACGCGCTGGGACGACGTCGTCTACGTGTGCGAGCACCCGGAGCTCTTCGGTAGCAACACTGAACCGTCGTGGCTGCGCGACTGTCTCGGCGAGAACATGCTCACGCTCGACGGCTCGGCACATGATCATCTCGCCGACGGGATGCGTTCGCCGTTTGTCTCGTCGAGCGCACTGCCGGTTGTGCGTGACGGGCTGCCCGCGCTCTTCGATGAGCTGATCGACGGCTTCGACAGCGCCGGCGACGTTGAGTTGATGTCGGCGTACGCCGAGCCGCGGGCCAACCTCACGCTCGCTGCCGCCCCTTGGGTGGTCCGTGGACTGGCGCGATCTGGCGGCATGGAACCGTGGGGTGTGCATCGGCATTGCCACCCGCCAGGCGATCCTCGATGTCGAGCTGGCCGGAACACTCATCCCAGCCGGGTCACTGGTCGCCGCTTGCCTGAGCGCAGCCAATCGCAATCCGCGTCGATGGTCGCACCCCGAGCTGTTCGCGCTCGAGCGTCGGGAGGGCGCACACCTCGCCTTCGCTACCGGCGAGCATCGTTGCCTCGGGGAGTGGTTGGGCCGCCAACAGGTTCGTCTCGCCGTCGACGGCCTGCTCGACCGATTCACCCACGTCGAACTCATCCAGCCGGTTGAACTGACCGGCTTCGAATTCCGCGGACCACTGGCCCTCCACGTACGACTTCAGTAAGGATCCCACCATGCGCCGATCGATCGACGACTATCCGTTCACCGAGGCTGACCTGCCCGAGGGGGCGGAGGACGCCAGCCACCTCTCGTGGGCGGTGGCGATCAGCGACGACTACGACGACGCCGAGCCTCGTGTGGTGCTGACGATGGAGGAGGTCGGTCGCGCCGGTATGGGGCTGGTCGGCCACTTCACGCCCGGCATGGCGCGCCGCCTGCGAGTGGCGATTCACGACGCGCTCCGTGAAATTGGAGAGGACCCCGGCCGCTAGGCCAGGCCCACGGAAGACGAATACTTGTTGGCTGTTGACCCCCGAGGGTCTATTGTTGACAGAACTAGTCGTATTTCGCCGCCTTGGAGGCCCGCCGTGGGTGTCACCCCCATCATCCCTGCACCTCGTGACCTCGACGCCGAGCAGCAACGCGACATCGAGCGCTTCGAGCGGGCCATTGCGCAGTACCTCGCAGGTGAGATTGGCGACGACGTATTTCGCGTCATGCGGCTCAACAACGGCATCTACGGCCAGCGCCAGGGCGGCACCAATCAGATGGTTCGCATCAAGCTGCCCGCCGGCACCATCACGCCCGAGCAGATGGAGCTGATGGGCCGTCTGGCCGATGAGTACTCCCGCGGCTGGGGCCACATCACCACCCGCCAAAACGTACAGGTGCACTACGTCGAACTCACCCGCGTGCCCGAGCTGATGCGTCTGCTCGGTGGCGTCGGCCTCACCAGTCGCGAGGCCTGCGGCGACACAGTGCGCAACGTGATGGCGTGCCACCTTGCAGGCGCCTGCCCCCACGAGAAGCTCGATGTCACCCCGTGGGCCGAGGCCGCGTTCGAGCACTTCGTACGCAACCCGCTGGGCCAGCGCCTACCGCGAAAGTTCAAGATCAACTTCAGCGGCTGCAGTACCGATTGCGGCCAGGCCATGTTCAACGATGCGGGCGTCATTGCCGTCACCCGCACGCTGCCCGATGGCACCGAGGAGGCCGGCTTCCGCGTCTACATCGCCGGCGGCCTGGGTGCCACGCCGCACCCGGCGATGGCGTTGGAAGATTTCACCACTCGCGAGGAATTGCTGCCCACCATCGAGGCCATCCTGCGGGTCTTCGAGCAGACGGGTAACCGCGACAACAAACTGCGCGCCCGCCTCAAGTGGGTCGTCGACCAGCTCGGTATCGACGAAGTTCGCCGTCGCGTGCTGAAGGTGCGCCACACGTTGCCGGCGTCGTCGTCGTGGCCCGGTGGCATTCCCGAGTACGTACAGAAGATGGGCGACGCGCCTGCGGGCCGTGCGTCCACCGGTGAGATCAGCGACGTCGGTCAGGGCGTTGCCGTTGCCATGACGCCGCGCGACCCGTTCCAGCGCTGGGTTGCCGCCAGCGTGGTGCGCGGCACGGCGAATGGTTCCGTGTCGGCCGTTGCATACGCAGCGCTGGGCGATGTCACTTCCGCGCAGTTTCGTGCGCTCGCCGCTATCCAGCGAGAGCTTGGCGCCGATGTGCGCTTGTCCAACCGCCAGAACGTCGTCTTCCGCGGCCTTACCGACGCGCAGCTACCAGTGCTGTTCAAGCGGTTGGAAGCCATCGGCATGGCCCGCCCCGGCGCCGAGCTGGCCCGCGACGTGGTCGCCTGCCCGGGCAGCGATACGTGCAACATCGCTGTTACCCAGTCGCGGGGCTTGGCCGCTGCGATCGGTGAGGAACTGGAAGCCGAAGGGCTGGCCGAGGTCAGCGGCGTGCGCATCAACATCAGCGGCTGCACCAACTCGTGCGGTCAGCACCACGCTGCCGACATCGGCTTCTTCGGTGCCGAGCGCCGCGCCCACGGGCAGGCCGCGCCCGGCTACCAGATGTTGCTGGGTGGCTACGTCGGCCAAGAGCAGATCCACTTCGGGGAGAAGGCGTTGCGTCTGCCGGCCAAGGCTGCGCCGAAGGCGGCTGCTCGCGTGATCCGCCGCTTCCACGACGAGCGCACCGCCGGCGAGGCGTTCCGTACATGGATGGATCGCGTTGGAGGGGCAACCGCTGTGGCCGCCGGGCTGAAGGATCTCGACGTCTTCCCGACGCCTGCCGAAGCCCCCGACTTCTACGTCGACTACGGCGAGATCGGGCCGTTCGTGGCCGAGGTTGGCGACTCGGAGTGTGCGGTCTGAGCTCGGCTCAGTTCGCCGCGGCAACCGTCGCGATCGATACGGCAAACGCTGCCGACCCGACATCCGTCGTCGTGCGCGGCGCTACTCATCCGCTCGCCCTGGTCCACGGCCAGCTCGCCGCCGAGTGGGTCGCCCGGTTGCATCCTGACGCCGATGAGGCGTGGCTGCTTGCTGCCCGCGCGCATCACCTTCGCCGCTGGGAAGTGCCGCGCGCCGACTACGAGCCGGGCAAGGCCGGCTACCTGAAGTGGAAGCGCTACCAGCGGGCGCGGCACGCGGCCGACGTCGGTTCGCTGCTGGTGGAGGTGGGGTACGGGCCGGATGAGATTGAGCGCGTGCAGGCGTTGGTCCGCCGCGATCACCTGGCTACCGACGCCGGCTCGCAAGCCGTCGAGGATGCGGCCTGCCTGGTCTTCATCGAGACCCAGCTGGCCGACGTGTCCACCAAGCTGACGCACGACCATCTCATCGACGTCATTCGCAAAACGGCGAAAAAGATGTCGCCCGCAGCGCTGTCTGCCGTGTCGACCATTCCCCTCGGCGAGCTTGAGCAGTCCCTGCTCGCCGCCGCCCTTCCCTAAGAGTTGGCGCCCTCCTCCGCCCAAGGGCGGGTAAACGTGACGGATCCGGCCGGTTTACCCGCCCATGGGCGGCGAGAGGTGCCAACAGCGGGGGGCAGCGCGGGGGCTGGCTGGGCGTAGTTTGTGTGCGCGGGGCAGCGGGGCGGGGCGGGGGCTGGCTGGGCGTAGTTTGTGTGCGCGAGGCAGCGTCCAGCGCAAGGCAGCGCACTATCCCTCCCGAATCGGGGGTTAGAAGGCGGTGGCGTCGGCGATGATGGGCTCGAGGGTGAGCTCGGGCTCGTCGCTCATCAGGCGTTGCAGGCGATAGCGGTTCTCGAACAGGGCGACCAGTTCGCCGTCGCCGCGGGTGAGAATGCGGATGCCGCCGATCTGACGCAGACGCTCGGCTGACTGCTTGTCCGTGAGGCGGATGGCCTGGTACGGGGCCGACACGATCTCGGTGGGCGCACCAAACTCGCTGCCCAACCGGTACGCGAACACCTCGAACTGCAGCTGCCCAACGGCCGCCAGCACGTTCTCGACGTCGCCCATGTCGGGGTCGCGCAACACCTGGACGACGCCTTCCTCGTCCAACTGCTCTAGCCCCTTGCGGAACTGCTTGAACTTGGCATTGTCCAGCGGACGAGCGCGGGCGAACACTTCCGGGGCGAAGCGCGGGATCGGCGGATATGCCACGTGCGAACCTGCATGCAACGTGTCGCCGAGCTGCACGCCGGTGGCGTTGACCAAACCGACCACGTCACCGGGGAACGCATCGTCAACCGTCTCGCG
>JAYUCY010000040.1:0-10668 GCA_043740085.1 Ilumatobacteraceae bacterium | reverse complement strand
GACGAGCCGTTGAAGCGCACCGCACCGAACTGCGCGCCGAATTTCAGCAGCAGATCCAGGCCGTGGTGGCGCAGTTTGCCGCCACCCAGGAAACCAGTGGTGCCCAGCAGCAGGAACTCACCTCCCTGCTTGAGCAGCGGCTCTCAGAGTTCTCGCAGCACCAACAAGTTCGCCTCAACGAGGTTGAGAATCGGGTGCTCGAATCCAGTACACCCGCTGGCGGCGTTGACGCCACCGAGCTGGCAACGCTGCGCGAGCACATCGACGGTCAAAGCGCCGGCGCGCACGCTCGCATCGACGAACTCCACAAGGCCACCCGTCGTTTCGACGAGCAGGCATCAGCCCTGGTGCAGCACGTCAACGACACCACTGTCGCCCTGACCCAGCGCATGGACGAAGGCAACCAAGCACTCGCCAGTGCTGTCGAGGATCGCCTCGGTTTCGTGCGCACCACGCTGGAATCGGTTGGCCCGGAAGTGCAGCGCCAGTTGGCAGAACAGACCGCGACGATGTTGCAGCGTGTCGACTTCACCGAGCACAAGGTCACCGACCGCATGCTGGCGATGGAAGAGCGCGTCAACGAACAAAACGGCACCAAGATCGCTCAGCTCGATGCCACCATCGGCCGCATCGGTGCGGGTTTCGACGACGCGATGGCTGCCCTGTCGCAGCGCATGCTGGACCTGGAGAACAAACTGTTCACCACCAACGATCAGCTCACTGCGTTGACCGAACAGGTCAGCACCGTTGATGACAAGGCGATGACCGCCATGAAGGAGCAGCTGTCGGCAGCCGTCGGTGAGGCCATGCTCGTGCGCATCGAAGTCGACCGTGTCGTCGCCAGTACGGAGGAAAGGATCTCAAAGAACTCCCTGCGAATGGCCGAAATCGAAGCGTTGCTCACCGACGAGATGGACGTCAGCGCATCCGTGCAGTTGGAGCGTTTGGAGGAGCTCGAGCGGGCGCTCACCGCCCTCGACCCAGACCAGTTCGTGCGCAAGACCGACCCAAACGCTGGCTCACAGCCCTCCCGGCCGGCCGCGGCAGCAACCCCTGCGCTCACCCCGGTGGCCGCATTGCCGAGTACCTCATTGTCCCCCACGCTGCCCAAGAGCAGCCCCACAAGTTCCACGGAACCGAGCCTGTCGTCGTTCTGATGGCAGCTTCGCAGACACTCAGCGGCGAGAGACGGGCTCATGGCACTCTTTAAAGGTTCAAAGGAAGCGCCGCCGGCGGCGGAGGGCGAGTCGGCTTCAGAATGCATGAAGGTCGGCCAGGCCCTCGTCGAGGGCGGGCAGATCACTGCTGAGAACCTAGCGGCCGCGTTGGCGCAGGCCAATGGCGACCTGCTGCAGTTCGGCGACATCGTGCTGGGTCGCTATGGCGCCGGCCGCGCCGAACTGGCCATGGCTATCTCGGCCGCGACCGGAGTGCCTGCAGTTGCCACCAAAGGCATCGTCATCGCCGACGAGGTCAGGGGAGTCCTCGAGGAGTCCATCGTCCGCGCACACTGCGCGGTCGCTGTCGCCGAAGAGGGCACCACCCTCGTCGTGCTGTGCAGCGACCCGTCGCCGACACGCCGCGCCGTCATCGAAGGCGCCGCCAATCGGCCGGTGAAGTTCTTCATCTCCGACCCCTCCACGGTTCGCACGTTCATCGATCTCGTCTATCGCGCCGACGCGGACGTCAGCCGGCTGGTCGCCAGCCTCGAGACCGTCGATGATCAGGCGAAGATTGCTGCCATCGCCGCCGAGGTCAACCTCGACGACCAAGCGCCTGTCATTCAGCTCGTCAACCGGATCGTCAGCCAGGCAATGCGCGACCGAGCGAGCGACATTCACATCGAGCCGCAGGACGAGAACGTGCGCGTTCGGTTCCGCATCGACGGTCACCTCGTGGTTGCATTCACCCTTCCAATGGGCGTGCACGCAGCGCTCACCAGCCGCCTGAAGATCATGAGCTCCATGAACATCGTAGAGAAGCGACGCCCTCAGGACGGTCAATTCTCCACGGTGATCGACGGCAAGGAAGTCGACGTTCGCGTTGCCAGCGTGGCAACCGTGTTCGGCGAGAAAATCGTCATGCGAATCCTCGACAAGGGCCGCTCGATGATCGGCCTCGCCGAGCTGGGCTTCCCCCGCGAGACGTACCTGCACTACTCGAAGATGATCCACGCACCCTTCGGCATGGTGATCTGTGCGGGCCCCACCGGCGCTGGTAAGACCACCACGCTGTACGCGTCGCTGCTGGAAGTGAACTCGGAGGGCAAGAACATCACGACGGTGGAGGACCCGGTGGAGTACGTGTTCCCCGGCATCAACCAGATCCAGACCAACGATCAAGCCGGCCTCACTTTCGCCACCGGCCTCAAGGCCATCCTGCGTCAGGACCCCGATGTCATTCTCGTTGGTGAGATTCGTGACGCCGACACGGCGCGGATCGCGGTGCAGTCCGCCCTCACCGGTCACCTTGTGCTCTCTTCGCTTCACGGCACCGACAGTGTGGCCGCGCTCCACCGCTTCCTCGACATGGGTATTGAGGCATTCCTCATTGCGTCGTCGGTGGTGGGTGTCATCGGCCAACGTCTGTTGCGTCGCATTTGCGACTCGTGCAAAGAGCCCTATACCCCGCCGGCCGACGAGCTGTCTGTGTTCCGCCACAACAGCGGCGGCAGCGAAAAGAGCACCTTCTATCGCGGCGCCGGCTGCAACTTCTGCGCCGGTACCGGCTACCGCGACCGCATCGGTGTCTACGAACTGTTGCGAATCACCCCCGAGTTGCGCCGACTGATCGTCGGCTGGGCCACCACAGAAGAACTGCGTCGTCTCGCCGTCGCCCAAGGCATGCGCACGATGCTGCGCGAAGCCATGGCGCTCGTCGAGAACGACGTCACCACCATCCCCGAAGTCGTCAAGACCTTGTTCGCCGCATAAGGAGCCACCGTGCCCAAATTCGCATACGCAGCAATAGATGCCAGCGGCTCGTCCGTCGAAGGCTTCACCAAGGCCGGCACCGTGGGCCAGGCACGCGCGCACCTGCTTGACCAGAACCTCTACCCGGTCAAGATCGAGGAGAAGCGCGGCGCGCTGCAGTTCGAGGTCACCACGGTGAAAGTGAAGAAGAAGGAGCTGATGCACTTCACGCGGCAACTCGCCGTGTTCGTGAAGGCAGGCATCCCGCTCACCGAGGCGATGGAGGTGATCGGCGACGAGACCACCGACGTCGCGCTCCAGCGCACGATCACCCAAATGGTCTTGGACCTCCGCAACGGAAGCACGCTCTCCGGCGCGGCCGACAAGCACCCCGAGGCGTTTCCCACCTACTACACCGGCATCCTCAGCTCCGCCGAGCTCACCGGCAAGCTCGACGAAACGCTCGAGAACCTCGCCGTCTACCTCGAACGCGAGTTGGACACACGCTCGAAGGTCGTATCGGCGCTGTCGTACCCGGGCGTCGTGATGGTGCTCGCCGTGTTCACGGTGGCCGTGCTGGCCGGCTACGTGCTGCCCCAGTTCAAGCCCCTCTTCGAGGAGCTCGACGCCGAGTTGCCGTTCGCTACACGGGCGCTGCTGTTCACGGCCGACCTGTTCACCATCATGTGGTACATCCCGTTCAGCTTCCTGATGCTCGTCGTCGGCTGGATCATGTGGATGCGCAAGAGCGAGAAGGGGAAGGTCTTCAAAGACCACCTGGTCCTCAAGATCCCCATCATCCGCGGCATCGTCGAGTACGCGATCCTCGAACGGTTCTGCCGCATTCTGGGCGCGATGGTGAAGGCCGGTGTGCCGTTGCCCGAGGCGATGCGCACCACCACCGCCTCCACCACCAACATCTACTTCCGTGATCGCCTGGAGATCGCGCAAGCGGAGATGATGGAGGGCGCCGGCTTCTTCAAGCCGCTCGCCGCCACAGGTTTGTTTCCCGGCGCCGCGAAGCAGATGTTCAAGGTGGGCGAGGAGACAGGCACGCTGGACAGGCAGCTGGAAGTTGCCAGCACCTACTTCGATCGCGAGCTGGAGAGCCGCATCAAACGCTTCACCACCATGTTCGAGCCGGCGATGATCGTCTTCGTCGGTGTGATGGTGGGCTTTGTCGCAGTTGCCTTGGTGCAGGCCATGTACGGAGTGCTCGACGGCATGAAGGAACAGGTCTGAGCGACCGGTCCTCAGCGGGCCAATATCCAGTCGATGTAGGACTGACCGCAAAAGACAGCCACCACCGTGCCCAGCGCCAGGAACGGGCCGAACGGCACACTCGTCTTGCGACCCGCGCGTCCGAGCATCATCAACACCACACCCACAACAGCGCCGGCGACGAAACCGAAGAACAAGCCGATCAGCGAGAGGGCCGGGTTGAGCCAACCGAGGTACGCGCCGAGCAGCGGTGACAGGCGCACGTCTCCGTCGCCCATTCCACCGCGGCTGACGACCCGAATGACGAACATCGCGCCCAGCGCAATTGCGGCGCCGAGCATCATCGAGACGATTCGACGGGGCTCACCCTCCACGAAGGCAGCGACGCACAGCAGCGGCACACCGATGCACATGGTGGTGTACGTGATCTCGCGTGGCAGGCGTTTCGTTCTCAGATCGATCCAGCTCAGCACCACCAGGCCGGCCATCAGCACGCAGTACGCAGCGGTCCGCCAGGTAGGGCCGAATTGCCACGCAGTGAGGCCAAAGAGAAGCGCCGTTGACAACTCAAGGACAAGCGGTTCGATGCCGATACTCACATGACACTGCCGACACTTGCCGCGCAGCGCCAACCAACTGCACACAGGGACCAGATCGCGTGGGCCGAGGCGCAAGCCACAGCTCCCACACGCCGATCCGGGTTGCACGATCGATGTGCCGCGAGGCACACGGTCGGCGACGACGGTGAGGAATGACCCGATCAGAAGTCCGAACACGACCGCAAATGCAATTGTCATAGCAATGAACCAGATCCCCCCGCAGACAGCACACGGAGGCTAGCCCGATGAACAATCCCGACCCGATGTTGGTCACCCTGCTACACGCCACCGTGAGCGCAGGCGCAAGCGACCTTCACCTGACGGTGGGCCGGCCCGCCACCGTTCGCCGTGACGGAATACTGGTGGCCTTCGACGGCGTTGCCCTGCTGCAGCCTGCCGACACCGAGCGGATCGTGCTGTCGTTGCTGGACGATCAACAGAAGCAAGAGCTGGACAAGAACTCGCAGGTCGACTTCTCGTTCGGTCTGGCGTCGCTTGGGCGATTCCGCGCGAATGCGTACAAGCAGCGCAACAGCTACGCACTTGCATTGCGCGTGATTCCGTTCAAGGTTCGCTCGCTCGAAGAGCTGGGCGCACCGTGGGCTGCAACCGAACTACTGAATCGGCCATTCGGGCTGGTCCTCGTGGTCGGTCCGACGGGTTCGGGAAAGAGCACGACGTTGGCGGCGATGATCGACACCATTAATCGGACTCGCCCGCTGCACATCCTCACCATCGAGGACCCGGTCGAATACCTGCACGAGCACAAGGTCGCGATGGTGAACCAGCGCGAGGTCGGCACCGATGTGAACTCGTTCACCGATGGCCTGCGCAGCGCCCTGCGTGAGGACCCCGACGTGATTCTCCTCGGCGAAATGCGCGACCTCGACTCGATCTCCATCACGCTCACCCTTGCCGAGACCGGACACCTCGTGTTCGCGACGTTGCACACCAACGACGCGTCGCAGGCCCTCGACCGCATCATCGACGTGTTCCCCGGGGAACGGCGCGACCAGATCCAGACGCAGCTCGCGGGCACACTGCAGGGTGTCATCAGCCAACGCCTGCTGCCTGCAAACGGTGGCGGGCGAGTGGCCGCCTACGAGGTGTTGATGGCGAACGACGCGGTCCGCAACCTGCTGCGTGAGGGAAAGAGTCGTCAGCTGCGCAACACCATGATCTCCGGCCAGAAGGACGGCATGCAGACAATGGAGATGGACCTCGCCCGGCTCGTCTCGAGTGGCATCATCAGCATCGAGACCGCCAGCGAGATCAGCCAGTACCCGAAGGAGATCCTGGCTCAGGCCGCGACGATGCGCTCACAACTGCAGGCTCAGGCCACACTCGACGCCGGCCAGGCGGCCAGCAACGGTGCCGGCACATTCGTGGGCGTCTGACCGGAGATGGCACAGCCTGCACGCCCCTACAAGGTGCTTGGCGGCATCGTGCCCTGCCCGGGCGGATGGCTGATCGTGCCTGCCCGACTGGCCGGGGTGACGGTCGTTGCCGACGACCCCGAGGTGTTCCCGACGCTGGCGAACGTGCTCGACTACCGGCCCAAGTTCGACGCCGCGGCCATCTACTCGCCGATCGGATTCTTCGACCAGCCGGACACCGCGTACCGAACGTGCGACGCCGAGGCGCAGGCAATCATCGGCTGGCCGCGGAACCTCGCCATCAAACCCACGCCCTCGCGGGCTGCGCTACGCGCCGAGACCAGAGCTGCTGCATTGGAGCTGGAGCCGTGGCTGACCCGCGACGACCTGCGCAGGTTCAAGTGGACTCGTGAGGCCGAGGAGCAGTTCCAGCCGTTCCACCAGCGCAACTTCTTTGCCGCCCACCCCGATCTCACTTTCGCACAGCTCAACGACGATTTGCCGTTGACGAGCTCGCCGTACACCTCCGATGGGGTGCTCGAGCGAATGGCACTGATCCGTGCGAAGCTGCCAGGCGTAGATGAGGTGGTCACTCGCACTCCTCCGCACGGGGCCGCGCAGGTGCATCTGCTGCAGGCGACCGGCCTGTTGTGGACCGCCCGCCGGGCCGCTGGTCGAGCGATGCAACGACTCCCAATGGAGCCCATGTGGGACACCAGTGGCCTCCGCATGGAGCTGGTTCGCTAGTCCCCCTCGGGCGTTGGCCTCGGCCTCGGCCGTCACGTTTGCCCGTTGTCGTAGCACTCTGTGCCGCCCAAGGGCGGGTAAACAGGCCACCTCCGTCACGTCTACCCGCCCAAGGGCGCAAGGAGGTGCCGGGTCTGCCTACCCCGTTGTCGTAGCACTCTGTGGCGCCCAAGGGCGGGTAAACTGGCCACCTCCGCCTACCCCGGTGGCCGTGCACCCGCTCGGACCGAGACCCGAGCGGGCCTAGGGCCTACCTACTTGACTCGCCAGGAGTTCACGGCGAGGTCACCCGTATCGGGGCGGAACTGCACCACCGCACGAATAGTCGTACTTTTCCCCTTCAATGTGGCCTCGGAGACGAGCAGCATCCGCACCTCGACCGGGTTCGACTCGATGCCGATCATGAACGCCGATGCCGATGCCGACGCCTGAGTGTCGAGGTTGGCGATGACGATGCCACCCAGCAACTGACCGTTGGCGGCGTTGGTGATGTTCCCCAGCGATGTGCCGGCCTGTGGAGCCCAGAACAACCCGTGGATCGCGACGTCGTTGTTGCTGCCCGACTTGGTCTCGAGCATCCACGAGTTCCAAACCAACGAACTGGCGATGTAGCCGCTACCGGAGCTGCCGAGGGCGAAAACACTGAGGAAGGTCTCGTTCACCTTGCGGCGGAAGATCTCGAAGCCGGCGCCGCTGTTCACCTCGATTCTGCTGCTGCCACCCATGTAGAACGTGGCGCCGCCCTGGCCGCCCGCGGCCTTCACGGTCTGCTTGTCCAGGGCCTGCTCGTCGACGCACGCCGTGTTGTCCAGTTTCGGGCTGTCGCCCGCGCCGTCGGGGAAGCCGGCGATGATCGACTGGCCCTGCACGACGATCGGAACGTTCTCGAAGTAGTAGAGGCCAGCCTTGAAGTAGTTGTTCGAGCCGAGCGGCAACGAGGTGTACTTGCCGGGGCTGAACACCCTGCACGCAGTGGTGTCGACGTATCCGGGGTTCAGCGGCGCCGTGGGTGGTGTCGAACCCGTCGGCGCTGTGAACAAGCCACCGTTCCAGGTCCTTTCGGTGCACAGCGGGCCGCGGAAGAAGTTGGGGTCGAAGCGCAGGGTGTTCGAGACCACCGCTGGGATGGGCGCCGGCGACTCGCAATTGGTCCCTGTGTACCAGAGGTCGCCGTCCTTGATCGTCATCAACGACATCAGATTGAGGCGCGTGGGGTCGGCGATGAACACCGGACCGCTGAATGTCTTGACGTGGTCGGACTGGCCGGCACCCGACGTCTTGAAGATCGGTTGACCGGCGGGCACACCCGAACCGGTGACCACCACGCCCCATCCCTGCACGTCGCTGATGGCAGTTCCCACCCGCTGACACGTGACGGACGTGGTGGCACCGTTGATGACGGGTGGGAACACGGTAGTCACGCCGCCGCCGGTACCGGCTGCGGTGCCACACAGCGTCTGAAAGTTGCGCAGCTTCTCGACGCCGAAGCGCAAGCCGCCATCGGCGGCCGCCAGTCGGTCGGCGCGGTCCTCCACCACCTGCGCGTAGCGAAGGTCGGCGGTGACATAGGTGGTCACGGCCACGACGACCATTGAGATCACGAAGGTGCCCACGATCACCAGCGGCAAGATCGCGCCGGAGTCGCCATGCGCAGTGCGAGGCCGGCCGGTGCGACCTGCAATCGTGCGCTTCAGTGAATGCAGCATCACGTCACCTCCAGGGTCACTGACCCGTATGGTCCCCCGGTGGGAGAGTAGAAATTGATCGGCCGGAAGCCGTCGGCCCACAGCTCGGACGAACCCTGCGGATAGCCAGGCATCAGCGCCGTGTAGGTGGAGCCGTTCGTGGTGGAGAAGTTGCGGAACAACTCGCCGTTTGGGGCTCCGGAGAGAGCTCTGGCCTCCAGGCCCGCACAGTTTCCGCTGGTCTGCACCGTGATGGTGACGCCCTTCGCCAGCACCCCGACGTTGGTGGATGAGTTGCCGTTGCCATTCGGGGCTGTGTTCTTGACGGAGGTGGGGCTCAGTGAGGCCGAGAGCACTTTGCATGGGGCCACCGTGGTGGTGGTCACCGCAAGAGTGGTGGTCGGAGCGATAGTGGTCGCGCTCGGAGTGGTTGTCGTGGCTGCGCTCGGAACCGTGGTGGTCGTTGCCGCGATCGTCGTGGTCGTTGCCAGCACGGTGGTGACTGAAATGAGCCCGACGCCAACGGTGTTCGGTGGCAAGGTGTTCGCCGGGTTCTTCGGTGCAGCTTCGACAGTCAGCAGTTTGTTGTTCGCCGTCAGCACGCTCATCGTCACCAACGTCACGTCGCCCGACGACACATCGGTGGCGACGGTGATCGCGACCGGCAACTGCCCCTGAGTCCAGCCAACGGGCATCGGCGCCAGCGGACCCGTTGCCTTCAACATTGAGGTGTTCCCCAGGAACGACGACGTTCCGTTGCAGGTGATGCGTTCGATGATGTTCTGACTGCCGGTGTTCACGTAGCGGTAGTTGGCGATGAATTCCTGCGTGGCACCCGTGGTCTGCTCGGTCCAGTGCATCCGCAGCAGGTTCACCCCGGGGCTCTGCGCACACCCGCTCACGGTCGACGGGTTCGTGTCGAAGCCGGTCGGCGGAGTCGAATCCACGTCCTGGGGTAGCCAGGTAGTGACACCCTTCAGGGTGAGGGCGGCGTCGGTACGCAGCTCCACCGCAGGGTTGTTCCTCACCGCGATCCCGATCACAGAGGCAATCACCGTGCTGATGATGCCCATCACCGCCATCGAGACCAGTAATTCGACCAGCGTGAATCCGTCGCGCCGTCCGCCAGCGTCGGCGGAGCGTGCGTCGGCGCGTGCTCGCCATGAGTGTGTTCGCATCCGGCTCATCCCTTCACGATCTCCACTGACTCCACGATCCGGCCGTCGGGTGCCCTCACCTGCAGCTGGATCAGCTGCAGGTTGATGCCGGAGTCGTCGTAACACGTGCTCTGATAGGTGGACGTGCCGTCCCAGAACTTCACTGGGCGCACCACGCTGATCTTGCCAGCGGGCCAGCCCTGCGGGTTCGACGTCCCCCGGGCAATCACCTCGTAGGCCACGGCCACCGCCTCGGCATCCGTGCTCAACGGGGTGCCACAGTCCACTCGTTCCGCGCCGTAGATCACGTCGCTCGCGGTCTGCAGCCAGGCGTGCGCATTGGCGTGGTCCCGGTCGGTCGCGGAGGCGACGATCGACGCCCGCAGGCAGACCATGCCGGTCACCGCGAGCGTGCCCGTGAGAACGATTGCCACCATTACCTCGACGAGCGACATGCCTTCGTCGCGGGCCGCAGGGCCCTCGCGAGTCTGGCCACCGTCACTTTGTTGGAGAGTCCGCCGCTGGTTCATCGTTGGTGTATCGGCAGGTCGGCACCAACCATTGAGGCAAGAATTCATCTGACTGGAGCGCCCCCGGGGACACGGGTACAGCATCCGAAAACGGCGAAGGCCGGGCCCGCAGGCCCGGCCTTCGCATATCGTGCTGCTGCTCGCTACGGATCAGGTGCAGCCGTTGGTGTTGCCGGTGATCGGCGTCACAGCGCCGGTGTTGTTGGTGGTGTAGTTCGGCGACGCAGCACGCAGGAAGGTCGGCACGAGGCCGCCACCGGTGGCGGCGTACGAGCCGTTTTGGGCGTAATAGCCCTCAACAGCCACTTCCATCGCCTTGCGGTCTGCAGCGCAGGTGTTGACCTTGGCCTTGTCGGTCATTCCCTTGACTGCGAACACCGTGACCGTGGCAAGAATGCCGAGGATCACGATGACGATGAGCAACTCGACGAGGGTGAAGCC
>JAYUCY010000039.1:0-10689 GCA_043740085.1 Ilumatobacteraceae bacterium | reverse complement strand
GGGGAGTCGGGACTGTTGCTCTGGGATCTCGCCGACGTGAATCCGCGCAAGATCCACATTGCGCTGCCGCTGAAGTACAGGCCCCGCCGAGCGGGCGGAGAGCTCTATGAGATCCACCACGTCGTGATCGACGAGGCGGATCGCGACGAGGTACACGGCGTGCCAGTCGTGTCACCCGCCCTTGCCATCCGACAAGCCATCGACTGGGGTGTAGCCGGCGACATGATCGAGCAAGCCATCCGGCGCGCGCAGGCCCGCGAACACATCGGAACGCAGACGACGGCGCGGCTTCTCGTCCGCCTCTACGACCGCACGTTGCCCGACAACAACCGCGGCGGCGGCGATGGCCGCTGACCGACGGCCCGGCAACCTGGCACACCTTGAGCGGCTGCTCAACGCGTGGTCGCGGGACAACACAGATGTACAAGCGACCGCTGGCCGCGATCTCGGTGCTCGCGACGATCCTCGACGGACTCGACCAGGGTGGCGCTCCCCGCCTCGCGTTCAAGGGTGGAGCCAGCATGGAGATCCGCTTCGGCGTCGCGGCCAGAGCATCACGAGATGTCGACGCGCTCGTCAACGTGAACCTGGACGATGCATTCGCCGAAATCGGTGAACGGCTGAGCGCCGGCTGGGAGGGCTTCACCGGCAAACTCACCGAACGCACTGAGATCACCAGAGCCGGCATCACTCCCGCACCTCAACGGTGCAAGATCAAGTTGGCGTATCACGACCGACCGTTCGCCACACTCGCCTTCGAACTCAGCCGCGCCGAGGCCAACTCATTTGAACTGCTCGAACAGATCCCCAACGCCGTCGACATGGACAAGGTCCAACTCGGTCCGGCAGGTGACGTTGTTGTCCTCAGCGTTCACTACCAGATCGCGCAGAAGCTCCACGCCTGCACGGAAGTGCCGGCAGAGGGTTCCAACCAGCGCGTCCACGACATCTACGACATCCTCTTGCTCGCCGGCACCGTGGAGAACGCCCAGCTTGCCCAAACCCGGGTGGCATGCGAGGACACTTTCACGCACCGCGCCAAGCACTCGTGGCCGCCGGCCGTGCCGACGTGGGGGGACTGGGAGCAGCTCTGGGATGCATTGGACGTGCCCGACGACGCCCGCTACTCCTACGCCGACGCACGGCAACGCTTCGAAGATCTCATCCGACAGATCGCGGAGGCGTAGCCGACGATCAGCGTGACTCGCGAGGTGCGGGCTGGTCCCAACCGCTGATCTTCTCGATTTCCTTACGCAGCGACCGGGCCGCAGACTCGGCCCACCTTCTCGTGCAGGTAGCTCAACTGTGAAAAGGCGCCGATCGGATCGAGCTCACCGTCCCAGCACGCGGCGAGCCGCATCATGATGCTTTCGAGATCGGCCAGACAGGCGTTGATCCGTTCAGCGTGGAAGCCCTGTTGCCCGGCGCCTTCGAGCAGGCGGTCAAGGACGCTGACACTTTCTTCGGCGTCGAGTTGCCCGGACTCGGGGAGTGGGGCTTCGGCGCCGAGCAGGCCGCCGCCATTAAGTGCCCCGTCCTGTCGGTGCTCGGGAGTGGCACGCAGCCCCTGTGGGTCGAGGTCGCTGCGTTCCTGCGCTCGTCGCTCCCGAATGTCGACGAGTGCACGATCGAGGGCGTCGGCCACCTTTTGCACATTGAACGTCCCGAGCCCGTCGCCCAAGCGATCGCGAGCTTCCTCGGACGCCACCCCGTCACCGACCGGTGACGTCACACCGACAATTCAACACAACCAAGGAGACACAATGCCACTCATCCAAGTAAAGCTCATCGAAGGCGTGTTCAACGCCGACGAGAAGGAATCCATCATCGAGAAGCTGACCGACGCGATGGTGAGCGTCGAGGGCGAGGCGATGCGACCGGTCACCTGGGTGACCATCGAGGAGGTCGCCAGCGGCGAGTGGGGCATCGGCGGCAAGGCCCTGCACACCGGCGACATCGTCGGGATGCGCGCCGGCGGGTAGCACCCGGAGCTCACCGATAGCTCGTGGCCCGGGCACGTGCCCGGGCCACGCCCTCGCGACCCGAGAATCGCAACTTTGCTCTGAGAGCGTCGCCTGCGACCGCGGCACTCGCGCGCTCGCAGACGGCGTTCGCCCGCGGTGCCCGGACGAGGCTCTTGACCAACACCGGTTCGAGGTTGCCGCGACACCGGCGACTACCGGTACCCGCTGCAGATCGTGCGTGGCTCATGGTGGGTGACGGCGTCAGGGGCAGGTCGTGCCTCCGTCGGCATGGACTTCCGCTTCCAACCCACTTACACGCTGAGAGGTCGAGCCTTCGCTGTAGCGATGCACGCCGCGTTCCCAGTCGTGCTCACACGCATCCTGAACGGCCGGGAACTCGAGATCGCTCGCCGATCACGCGGGCGAAACTGGCGGTTCGAGCGACCGTTGTCGCGCGAAGACATCGAACTTCGCGGTTGACGTGTGGGAAACAGTCCTGTACTTTCCATTTCAGTTAATTAGCTAAGCGGTGAAGTAACCGGGAGAACCGATGAGCCTGACGATTGAGGACGACCGACTCGATGAAACGTTCGCGGCGCTGGCGAACTCGACGCGGCGTGCGATCCTTGCTCGTCTTGTGCAGGGGGAGGCGAACGTGAACGAGCTCGCGGAACCGTTCGACTTGACGCTGCCGGCGATCTCCAAGCACCTCAAGGTGCTCGAACACGCCGGGTTGATCGTGCGCGGTCGATACGCGCAGTACCGGCCATGTTCGCTCGACGCCACCCGGCTGGGGGAGGTGTCGAGCTGGGCTGAGCAGTACCGGCCGATCTGGGAGGCCCGCTTCGACCGGATGGATGACTACATCAAACAACTCCAACCACGAAGAAAGGCAGGTAAACGCGATGGCTGACGACAACGACCTCGGCAATTCAGTGGTGATCGAGCGCACTTTCGATGCGCCGGCAGAATTGATCTGGCAGATGTGGACCGACCCGGAGCATTTCGCTGGATGGTACGGCCCGACTGGTGCATCGATCCCGGTCGCACAGATGGACGTCCGAGTCGGCGGCACGCGTCTGGTGGGCATGGTGATGGAGACCCCCAACGGAACGATGCGAATGTGGTTCACCGGCGAGTACCGCGAGGTCGTCGAGAACCGGCGGTTGGTGTACACCGAATCAATGTCCGATGAGCACGGCAACGTGTTGTCGCCTGCCGAGATTGGGATGCCCGAGGGTTACCCAACGACCACCGCAGTCATTGTCGAACTCGAGGACATCGACGGGCGCACGAAGATGGTCATGACTCACGTCGGCATCCCGGCGGGCTCTCCGGGGGCAATGGGCTGGACGATGGCATTCGACAAGCTCGCCGTCTATCTCGACGCACACAGAACCTGAGCCGTCACCCACGCGCGCGCGAAAGACGCTTGCGGTACGTAGCGGCCGGTATCTCGCAGATGTAACGGCCTTCGTCGGAATCGACACCGAAGATGTCTCCGAGGATGTATGCGATGCGGTGCTCACGGTCGAGGCAGGTGAGCATCGCGTGCGTACAAGCGAGCTGTGCCTTGCGCGGCCTCGGGCGCCGGGCTCGGCGACGCCGCCAACCCGTCCAGGAGATCGTCAGCAAATCGAGCGAAGGTCATCTCCAACCGCTCGACGCTCGTCCTGGCCTGATCAAGGAGATGATTGACAGCGACACGGTGCACCCACGTCGAGAATGCGGCGTCGCCTCAGAACGTCGACAGTCGGGTGATCACTGTGATCAAGATCTCCTGGGCTGCATCGTCGGTGTCTGGGGGCGGGCCGCCATGCGCAAGGCGAGGCGGTAGACACGCTCTCGCACGCCGAGCACGAGCTGCTCCAGCGCGACGGCGTGGCTGGTCGATCAATACCCGCCATCGCGGATGATCTGGTTGGCAGCTGGCCTTGGGCTGGCGACGGGCTTCGTCGGCATGAACCTCGGCTACCACCTCGACGTCCAATCGGGGCCCACAATCGTGCTGGTCGCGGCCGCGATCTTCGCCGCCACTTTCGCAGCGACGGGGCTGAGGCAGCGGGGTCACCCTCCGCGCTTTTGAACAGCCGTGTGGCAGGATGGCGGCGATGAACAGGCCACTTGACATCGCGTACGTGGCGTTCGATGAGCAGGTCGAGCAATCCGTGCTGGAGGTGTTGCGCAGCGGCAGAATCGCGCAGGGTCCCGTGGTCGCGGCCCTGGAATCGATGGTTGCAGACATCGTCGAAGTCGACCACGCAGTGGCTGTGAGTAATGGCACAGCGTCGCTCATCACGGCGCTCCACGTGCTCGGAATCGGCCGAGGCGATGAGGTCATCACCTCGCCGTTGACGTTTGGCGCGACGGTCAACGCGATACTCGCTGTGGGGGCGCGGGTCAGGTTTGCGGATGTATCCGACGGCGACTTAACCATTGATCCCGATTGTGTTGCGGCAATGATTACGTCGCAGACGCGTGCGATCGTGCCCGTCCACCTTTTCGGGCAAACGGCGAACATGACCCGGCTTGCACAGTTGGCAGATCGACATGGGTTGTACATCATCGAAGACGCGGCCCAGGCGCTCGGTGCTCGGCATGCCGGGCGGGCCGCGGGAAGTTTCGGCGTCGGATCGTTCTCCATGTATGCGACGAAGAACATCACGACCGGCGAAGGAGGGGTGCTGACCACCAACGATGCCGAGGTTGCGCGCCGGGCCCGCCTCTTCCGCAACCACGGAATGACCGTTGGCTTCCAGTACGAGTCGTTCGGGCTGAACTTCCGTCTCACCGACCTGCAGGCCGCGGTCGGCGTGCCACAACTCGAACGCATTGCTGAGATGACCACAGCTCGCCGCGCACACGCAGTTGCCCTCTCGTCGCTGCTCGCAGATGAGCCAGGCCTGGTGACACCTTTCGAACGCGATGGGGATCATCACGTCTTTCACCAATACGTGGTGCGAATCAGGCAAGAGTTCAGGGTGAGTCGCGACGCATTGCGTGGCGAATTGGCTCAGCAGGAAATCGGTACTGCTGTCCATTACAGTCGGCTCGTGGGCGATCATGGATGCTTCCAAGAGCATCCGCTCGTCGCGCCAGACCGATGCCCCGTGGCGGCGCAGGCGGCCACCGAAGTGCTGTCGCTGCCTATTCACCAGCACCTGTCAGTCGAGGACGTGCGGCGACTTGCCACCGCTGTGCGTGGGAGGACCGGTTGACGCAGATGAAGGTTGCGTTGATCGGCGCCGGGGCGATGGCTGCTCGGCATGCTCAAGTCGTGGCCAACAGCGGTTCTGCGGTGATCGCGGTCGTGTTCGACCGCGATTCAGCCGGAGCGGGAACTCTGGCGGCGGAGTATGGCGCCGCAGTGAGTGTGTCCATCGATGCCGTGAGCCACTGCGACGCGGCGATCATCGCCACCGCGACGCCAGCTCACCATGAGGCAGCTGCGGCCTTGGTTGCGGCGGGAATTCCGGTGCTTGTTGAGAAGCCGCTCACCGCATCGATGTCGGAAACGCGCTCGTTGATCGCGGCGGCGGACATGCTCGACGGTGCACTGATGTGCGGATTCAACGAGCGCTTCAATAAGCGTTTCGTCGAACTGCGCGAGCGGCAGAGGTCCACGCCCGACTACGTCACCGCGTTGCGAACGTCGAATCGACCGCGGAGCGTTCACTCCAGTGTGATTGACGACGTGTTGATTCACGATCTTGACCTCGTACTCGCTCTGTTGTCTGGCGACAAGGTTGAGTCCATCCACGCAACGGCCGCTGACTGGGACGCGGCTCATTCCTGGCCTCACTCGGTGGTGTGCGAGCTGACCTTTAGTGGCGGGACCATCGTCCATCTCGAAGCCAGCCGGGTGGCAGCCCAACGTCGTCGAGTGCTGTCGACGACGACCGGGGCCGACCGTCTGTCGATCGATCTTGACGACGCGCCGGGGGATTCCCTGCGGGCTCAGTGGAAGCGATTCGTCGCGTTGATCGACCACGGAACGCCGGCTGAGCGCCAACACGAGCGCGATCAAATTCTTCGTGTTCACGAACTCGCTGAGTCGGTTCGGCTGGCGGCTGGCGGCACGCCGTGAACGTACAATTGAGCTCCTTGTGCGCATCCTGATCACGAATGTCCAACTCGATCACCGCACTGGTACCGAGATTGTCGTTCGCGACCTGGAACGTGAGCTTCGCCGGCGCGGCCACGCGGTGTGCGTGTACACCGATGCGCTCGGCGTGATCAGCGACGAGATCATCGCCGCTGGCGGGCACGTGGTGACCGACATGACGGACGTGCCCTTCACGCCCGATGTCGTACACGCTCACCATGCGGGTCCGACGCTTGAGGCGGCGGTCCGGTTCCCTGAATCACCGATGGTATTCGTGTGCCACAGCCGCAACTTCTGGCTCGACATGTCGATCGGACAGGCGGAGGGCTGTCAGTTCGTTGCAGTGGACCGCAGCTGCGCCGAACGGCTCGTGGCGGAGGGCGTCTCGCCGCAGGACATTCGCATCATCTCGAACGCGGTTCCGCTGGACCGCTTCACGGCGCGCGATGAGATCTATTCTCCACCTCGTCGCGCAGCGATCTTTGGAAACAACGCTTCCAACGGGCCGTTCGTTGAGTCGGTCCGTGCGGCGTGCGTCATCCTCGGTCTGCCGCTCGACGAGTTCGGCAGTGGCGTTGGTCGCACCCTTGACGATCCGGAACACATGCTGATGCACTACGACGTGGTCTTTGCGAAGGCCCGATGTGCAATCGAGGCAATGGCGGCGGGATGTGCGGTCATCCTCGTCGACACCGCCGGCTATGGCGACCTCGTCACCGCCAGCAACGTCGACGAGCTGCTGGGCTGGAACTTCGGCGACCGCTGTCTGCAGCGTCCACACGATCCGTTCGCGATTGTTGCGGATGTGGGCCGCATCGAGTCGGCCGATGCCCAGCTTGTGAGTGCGTTTGTGCGAGCTCGATGCGATCTACGATCGACTGCGGCGGCGTACGAGGACGTCTACCGGGCCGCGTGCGCTGCGCCCCGCACCGCTGGACGTGACGGTCACGCCGTTTGGCGAGAAGCCCACTCACGTGTCGTGCAGTACGCAAGCGAACTCCAAGTTCATCTGCGGTCGGGTGACGGCCCTTGGTCGATGCCGCCCCTGCCGGCAACAATCGGTGGGGCAATCGATCTCTCGGTGACACGCGCCCCACGGCGTGTGAGCCCGGGAGACGCGTTCTACGTGGACGTCGAGATCATGAACCGCTCGCGCGAACAACTGGCCAGTGTTGGCGGCGTGCCAGTGCGAGCGTCGTACCACTGGTTGGAGAATGGAACCGATTTTGCTGGCGTGTTTGAAGGTGTCCGCACGCAGCTCGCTCGATCAGTGCGGCCAGGGGAACGACTGACGGAGCGAGTCAGCGTCCTTGCGCCAGACTGCTCGGGCCATCATCGTCTCCGCGTCACGCTGGTGCAGGAATCCGTGTTTTGGTTTGACACGCTGCCAGTTCCGGTTCAGTCCGACATCGACATCTTTGTCAACGAAACTTCAGACCGTTGGCAGCTCGCCACCATCGCTGCTCTCGCAGGCTACGCCGCCGTACGTGATCGTGAAGTCGTCAATCTCGGGTTTCCCTCTACGCCGCTGCCCGCGATGCTGGCCTTCGCGACATCTGCTCAGCACGTTGCTCGAGCGGTTGCGGCGGGCTGTGTGGCACTGGTGGTTGATGCTGGTCTCGTGTACCTCGTTCCGGACGACATGGGACTGGTGGTCGCTGATGACCCCGCCGAGGCGTTCCGCGAGATCCATGAGGCGCTGGTCAGACAGACAGATTTCTACGGAGCCGACGTTGCTGCGCAGGTGGATCCGACGGCACGCATTCACCCGACGGCCACGATCGACGGGGCACACGTCGTGGTCTGCGCTGGCGCTTCAATCGGGGCACATGCGGTGGTGACGGGCCGGGCCAGAATCGGTGTCGGGGCCGTGGTGGGGATGGGGGCTGTCATTGGTGCCGACGGCCTGCAGGTCATGCGCACCAGCACCGGAATACACCAGCTGACCCACGCTGGCTCCGTTGAAATCGCCGACCGGTCGAGCGTGTTCGCGAACGCCACGGTGGCTCGTGGGCTCTTCCGCCAGCAGACTTACATTGGGGTCGATAGCCAGGTAGGCAACAATGCATTCGTGTCGCATAACTGCGACGTGGGGCCGCGCACCACGATCGGCCACGGCGCCGTGATCAATGGCAATGTGGGACTCGGTGCCGACGTGTGGGTCGGGCCGGGCGCCATTCTTGCGAACAACATTGCCGTCGGGGACAACGCCCGGATAGACCTTGGCGCCACTGTGATCGGCACCGTTGATGCCGGTGAGCATCTGGGAGGGCCGCCGGCCATCGACCATCGCGCGATGCTCAGGGAGGCCGCTGGCTGGCGGTCGAGAGCGCGACGCCGATGAACACCTCGCTCACAATCGTGGACGGTCTGTCGGCTCGACCGGCGCAGTCCGTGCTCTTCGAGGATGATCACCATCGCATGACGAGTGCTGCCGTCCTCGAGTTCATCGAGAGAATGCGCATCAGTCTGCGCGCTGCGGACGTCGGCGATGAACCCGTTGTCAGCGTCGTTTTGCCAAGCGGCCAGGCTCTTGCGTTGGTCGGGTTGGCGCTGATGGCGGTGGCATCGTGCGCGCCGCTCAACCCGCGGCTCATCGAGCAGGAATTTGCCAGCGTGTTTGCCGATCTCGGCGCAGCAGCGCTGGTGACGTCAAGTGGTTTCAGCGACACGGCCGCGCGGGCGGCGGAGCGCTGTGGACTCGCGCTCATCGAGATCGACGACGAACTGGAAGTCCACGTCCGAGCTGCTCGGGCGAGGAAGCCAGCGAACGGCGGAGAAGGCCACGCGCGAAGTGCGCTGCTGTTGCATACCTCCGGCACCACGGCGCGCCCGAAACTGGTTGGTCTCAGTGAGCGAAATGTCATGTCGTCCGCGACTGCTGTCGCACACACGCTGCAGTTGGATGCGCGCGACCGATGCCTCAGCGTGATGCCGATGTTTCACATTCACGGTCTCGTCGGAGTACTGCTGGCGACAGTGGTCGGTGGTTCATCGATCTTCTTTCCTCGCAGATTCGACCCGTTTGCCTTTCGACGCCATCTACATGCTCCCGGAATCACCTGGACGTCTACCGTGCCCAGCATGTACGGCGCTATGCTCCTTCGTGACGTCGACGGGCCGCCACCGAGCAACTTGCGGTTCGTACGGTCGAGTTCATCCGTGTTGCCGGCGTCGACATGGCGAGGCCTGGAGAGTGCGCTCGGGTGTGTGGTGGTGAATGCCTACGGCATGACCGAGGCGGCGCACCAGATGGCGAGCAACCCGCTGGCGCCACTCGATCAGCGCATCGATACCGTCGGTCGCAGCGCTGGTTCGGAGGTTGCGATTTTGAACGCCGGTGCTGTCACGACAACACCGAGCACGGGTGAGGTGGTGGTGCGCGGGCCAAGTCTGATGTCGGGCTACCTCTCACCTTCGGGCGCTGATCACGACGCGTGGCAGGACGGATGGTTTCGCACGGGCGACCTCGGCAGCCTCGATGCGGACGGCTATCTGACCTTGCATGGGCGACTGAAGGAGATCATCAACGTCGCCGGCGAGAAGGTCTCGCCGTTCGAGGTGGAGGCTGTGTTTCGCGACCATCCGGCTGTTGCAGATGTCGTGGCTTTCGCTGGCCCCGACCGGCTTCGTGGCGAGCAGGTGTGTGTCGCTGTCGTGTTGCGCGAGGGTGCTCAATCTCCCCAAAAGTCGGATTGGCGCACCTTGACTGAGGATCGTCTGGCGGCGTTCAAGCGTCCACGCCGCATCGTTGAGATCGACGCGATCCCGCTCGGACCGACCGGCAAAGTGCAGCGGGCTCGCCTTGCTGAGCAGCTCTCGGCGCTGATGACCGACTGAAAACCCCTGCCGCGAGCGCGATAACTCTGCGTTGCCATGACTGCGTGGAAGGCCATCGAAGACGCCGGGCCGGGGTTTGCGGGTCGGGTTCGGCCGCTGTTCGATGCTGGTCGGCACAAGACTATTGCGACGTTGCGGGTTGATGGGTCGCCGCGCATCTCGGGTATTGAGTGCGAGTTCGTGGAGGGCGATCGGCGTTTCGGGTCGATGAGCGCTTCACCAAAGGGCGCGATCTTGTTCGAGACGCGCGCTTCGCCCTTCACAGTCCGACGTCGCATCCAGGCGAGGGCAAGGACAGCGAGTGGACGGAAGAGGCGAGATGCTCGTCGCCGACATCAATGAGGTCGCCTCACTTCTGAGGGATCCGACCTTGTCGATGACAGAGTCGACCCGCTGTTCGCATTGCCACCTGCAGTAGCAGTTCCCGACGGCGCCGTAGGCCTTGCGACCGGCGTCGGGTTTGACAAGCCTACGTATCGAGCGGTCGCGGTCGCGGTCAACCAAGGCAACTCGCTTTCGCACAGCATCATTGTGCTCGACACTGGACCACCAAACGGGTCCCCTCAGTTGAACGGCCCCTTCGGAGATGTTCCTATTTGCAGTAGTAGGTTAGTCGGATTGGAAGCCTGCCGGGGTTATCTTTTGGATGTGGGTTCCTGCGTAGTGTTGCTAGGGTGGGTAGTACTAGGAGAGCGAGGATCGAGGTATGGCAAGCAAGGGGGTCGGCCCGCTGGAGGCTGAGGTTCTCGATGTGTTGTGGGATCTGTCGGGCTGGTTGAC